>NZ_JACGVK010000104.1:0-380337 GCF_014077185.1 Colwellia sp. MB02u-10 | reverse complement strand
AAGTATGTTATGTTTTATCATGCTAGCCTCTGTTTTTAGTTGTTTGACACACTAATTATGGCGCTGGTTTGTAAAACTAACCCACGTTTAGAGGCTAGCACCTTGTGGGGAGTCATTGTGTCTATGCAGATAAGCGTTCAATTAGAGATTAGGTGATGAATCGTATAGTAGTAATAGGCTCTAGTTGCAGTGGGAAGTCTACTTTCTCTCAATATTTAGCGAATAAAAACAAAACTGAATATATCGAATTAGATCAATTACATTGGTTACCTGATTGGAAAGAAAGACCAGATGAAGAATTTAGAGTTTTAGTAAGTGAAGCCGTGTCAGCCGATTCTTGGATTGTAGACGGAAATTATTCAGTTGCTCGTGATATTGTATGGCCACGGGCAACCAAAATAATATGGCTTAATCATTCTTTTAGTTTAGTGTTATATCGTTCAATTACTCGCTCAATTAAAAGAGCGGCGACTAAAAAGAAACTATTCGCTGGAAACATTGAATCGTTTAAACAAACTTTTTTTAGTCGCGATTCAATTATTTTCTGGGTACTAAAAACATACCACCAAAAGAGAAAGAATTATTCAAAGATATTAAAAAATGCAGAAGCTAAAGGTATAACAGTAATTGAGTTTAATAATCAGTCACAAGTAGATGATTACCTTAAAAGTCTATAAAATCTGCATAACAAGCTAATTAACAAGGACAAAAAACAGTTTGCTGTTTTCGTACCTCAACATTTTAGCAAACAATTTTTTGCCTGTTATTAGGGCGTTATATTTTTATCAAATTAGGGAGTTTAAATTATGGATGGTTCACAAAATGAAAATATTTATTGGAGATTCATAAAGTTTTTAATTTCAATATCTTTATCAATTGCATTGCTTGAGCTTTCAGGTGTGGATGTTACTAAAGCTAATGTTGTTTCATTTGATAAATTTTCATTGCCAATATTAATTCTACTTTCAATTTGCTTGTACTCTTTTGATAATATGCTCAAAAGTATTGTTAAATGGTTCGTGAAGAAAAGAAAAATAGGCTTGAGTAATTAAAAATATAACAAGCCATTCAAGCAGGACTTTTAACAGTTGGTTAGGTTCCGCTTCGCTTCACATTTTAACCAACAATTAAAAGCCTCTTAATGGGGCGTTATCGATACAAAAACTAATCCGAAATCAATTTCAGCCTGTTAGTGCTAATGTCTTCTTTGTGGCTAAAGTTAGCGTTCAGAAACGAAATTCGACTGGCGGCTTTGAGCTTAAACCAGCCCCATAAACAAGTTGAGTATTTTGGTTAAAATCAACCTGAATATGATCATGGTTTCACAATAACTCAATGACCGCTATGGCTAGTTACCGACTGTAACGATTTAACGATTAGGTCAGAACCTATATTAAAAATTGTCAGATCAGATATGAGCTACTACAGATCAAACGTGCGGTTAAAACAGTTTTTTTTGTTGAATTATGACACTGCATTGTCACTGCACAACTCACTCAACCCCAACGCAATCGCTTCCTGCTGAAAACGCCCGTAAATATTAACGACTCTTTCATAAGAACTCGTCAAAAAATGTTCTTCAACTGACTCATCAACGCTAAATAAATCAGGCTGTTCATTAACATGACCAATGCTCTCCAAAGAACTAGTACCAAAATCAACTACAACCAAAGGTCTAACTGGTTTTTTCTTATCAAAAATCACAGCACTTAAATCTTTATTTTCAACATCCTCCTGAGCAACAGCTTTCATCTTTTCAAACTTAACCACGTCTGCTTCAAAAGGAACATCTTGTTTAACACGATAAGCATACTCCAAAAGTTTTGGCTCTGCGGGCATGTACAATATAGCCTCTTGATTAGTTGAAGTTGTCATTCTCAAGATGCGACCTAAAATCTGTCTAAAATGCATTTCTGTTTTGATATTGGTCAAGTGGCAACAGACCTGTAAGCGAGGGATATTAGTTCCCTCGCTAATCATTCCTACTGAAATGATCCATTTACTTTTAGCATGCCTAAAATTTTGAATAATACTCATTGGATCATTCTCTCTATAGGTAACAACAACCGCCTCTTCGTTAAAACAGGCTTTCATTAACGTTGAAATCTGTTTTGCATGTTCAACTGATGACGCAACAATTAATCCGGCAGCGTCAGAGTTTTTTGCCCTAATTGAACTTAGTTTTTTCTGCGCAGAAGATATTACGTATTTAATGACCTTCTCATTTTCAATAATTTCCTGATACGGAATGATTGATTGCGATAATAAACACTTAAAGCTCGTAAACGTTTTAGTCTCATCGTCATCTACAACAGAAATATTATTGTTATCTACAGCGATTATCTGCGGTATACGACAAACATTATCTTGAATAGCCTCAGCAAGCCCATAAACGTAATCACATGATATTTTGTTGCTAGGGTGCATATAGTTTGAAAGAACAATAGGAGCAGCATCTGAGCGCCAAGGAGTTCCTGTTAATGCCAGTGTAAATTTTGCCTTATCTTGAATGTTAAGGATTATTTGCTCACCCCATGCATTAGCATTACCAATGTTCGACCCTGCGCAATGGTGTATTTCGTCAAATATCACAAAAACACGATACCGCTCAAACAGGTGCCAAAAACTTGTATCGAGATACTGCAAGTTTTGATATGTGAGCGACCTGCCTTTAGCGCCAATCAAACCATCAAAGCGCTCTTGAGTTCTCAAGTGCAAGCTTTCGCTAAAGTCTTTTGCAACGATGGAAGAAGGAGAAAAGCAAACGACTAAATCTACGAGGTTATTTTTTAATAACTGATCAGCCAATTCAGATGCCATCAAAGTTTTACCAGCGCCTGGTGTTGCTAAAACCAAAAAATGGCTACCACCCCTTCCGTATTGAGCTAAGGCTAAATCAATACATTCAGCTTGCCATTGTCTTAAATTCATATCTTCTCTATAGGTTTATCTTGCTCAAGTAAGCCTTCAATAGCCCTGATTTTTCCTAAAATTCTCGTATTATTATCTTTCGCTTTATTAAATTTAGGTTGTATCTCATCAACCAACTCAGGAAATTCCGAATAAAGTTCCTTGTACGCCTCTGATTCACCAATATTCAATAATAATTCCGACTTATAATGGTTTAATTTGGCAATTAATTTTTTCTGCTTACCTTTTTCAAATACCTCTGGTATAGAATTCTCAGCATTTATGGTCTTAAGAATGTTAGGATCAAATAACCCTGTTTTACTAAAGCGAGTTGCCCCTTTTTTACTGACGTTTCTTTTCTGTAACCAGCCCTTCTTCACTAGCTTGAGGAGCTCTGCGTAAAGCTTTCTTCTTACAACTACAGGGTCTAAAGAGGGATCATTTTTTAAAGTGATATAGGATGATCTGACCTCGCTGGTTGTAAAGTTATCAAAATTTGGCGCTTTAATAATTTGTGCCACAAGAACATCTATTTTCAAGAAAACCTCTAAATTAATTTTTAATGCTCCGATAGCGGAGCAATTTTAGGCTTTTTATTTGTGACAATCAAGCTCCGATAGCGGAGCAAGTGATGTTATGAATATTATTGGAAAAAATATTAAACGAATTAGAGAAGACAAAGCGTGGACACAAGAGGTTCTTGTCGCTAAATGCCAGCTAGCTCAATGGAAGATCACTCGTAGCACATTGGCTAAAATAGAATCCAATGTTAGAAGAGTGACAGACATAGAAGTGAAGTTATTTTCCCAAGTTCTTAAAGTTTCAATTAATGAGCTATTTATTGAAAAGCAGAATTACCAATAACAAACTGTTGATCTAAATCACTTGTAGTACGAATCAAAATGATACACATTAAGTCTATCTAATTATTATTAATAATAAATTTACAATGGACGAATTCAGTTTTGCACAAAAGCAGCGCTTAGCTTATATAGACTTTAAGCTCTATTTTACTGGGATGGTAACTCGTAGTGAAATAGTCAGTCATTTTGAATTAGGTCTTGCGGCAGCAACTAGAGATTTAAAAATCTATAAAGAAAATGCGCTTGATAATATGGCGTATGACAACGTACAGAAGAAATACTTCATCACAACTCAGTTCAAACCTATTTTTAAGTATGATGCTCGTCGCACGCTTATCAAGTTAGCTAATAACATCAGTGATGGATTTGATGGTATTGGCTATACTTCATTCCCTATTGAATCACCAAACCCCTTAAACGTTCCCTGCATTGATATTATCGCTAAATTATCCCAAGCAATAATTAACATTAAGCCTATCAACGTAATATACACCTCTTTAAGCAGTGGTTCTGGCGCAAGAGAGTTAGTGCCTCATTCAATAGTAGATAATGGCTTGCGTTGGCATTTAAGAGCTTACGATCGTAAATCTAAGTCGTTTCGAGACTTTGTTTTAACGCGTATTACTAAAGTTACAATTATTGCACAGACACCATCCCATGAAGAAGATAAGTTAAAAGATCACCAGTGGATGCGAATGGTGCCATTACAAATTATCCCTCATCCAAAAAACGTTGAGCACCCAACAGCAATTAAACTCGATTTTGGAATGGAAAATGGCATGTTAGAAGTCAATGTACGAGCAGCGATGGCAGGTTATTTATTAAGACGTTGGAACGTGGATTGCTCACAAGAAGGTTTACTTTCCGGACCAGAATACCAACTCTATTTACAAAACATTCAAACATTATACGGTGCAGATAATCTCTCAATTGCACCAGGCTATGAGAACAGCTGAAACTTATTTACATGCATTAACAGAATTTATAAAGGACAAGAACAAACATGGCAGATCAAGAAGTAAAAGCAACAGCAGAACAACATAAAAAAGTATTAGAAAAACAGCTTTGGAATATTGCCAATGCACTACGTGGCAATATGAGTGCGGATGAATTTCGTGACTATATATTAGGGTTCATTTTCTACAAATACTTATCAGAGCGTATGCATCAATACGCTGATGGTATTTTGGCAGAAGACGGTCTCAAATTTGACTCAATTGATGAAAGCACTGATGAAGGTCAAGAATACTTAACTGCCATTAAAGAAGAAGCGATTGATCACTTAGGTTACTTCTTAAAGCCAAGTGAACTGTTTCATGTTATTGCTGAAAAGGGCAATAAAGGTGAGTTTATAATTGAAGCTTTAACTGAAGTGCTTAACCATATTGAACAAAGCACTATGGGTACAGCATCAGAAGATGACTTTAACGGTCTGTTTGATGACATTGATTTAACCTCAAATAAACTCGGTAAAAGTGAAAAGCAAAAGAATGATCTAATCACCACAGTATTAGGCCATCTAGATGAAATAGATTTCTGCCTTGATGATACTGAAATTGATGTACTCGGTGATGCTTACGAATATCTCATTGGGCAATTTGCCAGTGGTGCAGGTAAAAAAGCAGGTGAATTTTATACCCCGCCTATGGTGTCAAAGCTGTTGGCTAAACTTGTCACTAAAGACAAAACACAATTAAAATCAGTTTATGATCCTACCTGTGGCTCAGGTTCTTTATTATTACAAGTTTCGAAAGAAATTCACCGTAAAGGTGGGGAAGTGTCTAACTACTATGGGCAAGAGAAAAATCCAAGCACTTATAACCTAGCGCGTATGAATATGATCTTACACGGTGTGCATTACCGTAGTTTTGATATTCAGCAAGACGATACCTTAGAAACGCCACATCACATAGATAAACGCTTTGATGCAGTAGTAGCCAACCCACCATTTTCGGCTGACTGGAGTGCAAATGATGGCTTTAAGTCTGATGAACGTTTTGCTGATTACGGCAAACTAGCACCTAAAGGCAAAGCGGATTTTGCCTTTGTTCAGCACATGCTACATCAGTTAGATGATAGCGGCACAATGGCAGTAGTTCTGCCTCATGGCGTGTTATTCCGTGGAGCTGCTGAAGGACATATTCGCAAATACCTTATTGAACAGAAAAACTGTTTGGATGCGGTCATTGGTTTACCTGCCAATATTTTTTATGGAACGGGCATACCTACTTGCATATTAGTGCTTAAAAAGCAGCGTAAAGCTGATGATAATATTCTGTTTATTGATGCCAGTGCACATTGTGGAAAAGCAACTAATCAAAATTTTTTACGAGAAGAAGATCTTGAGCGTATTTTAGAGGCAGTCGAAAATCGTGAACAGCTTGAGCCTGAAAAAGCAGATAAATATTCTTATGTAGCTACTTGTAAAGAAATTAAAGACGAAAACGACTTTAACCTTAATATTCCGCGATATGTCGATACTTTTGAGGAAGATGCCTCTATAGATTTAGAAGACGTTTTTAATAAATTAAATTCAATTCAATCAGAATTAGAATCTAATGACAAAACCATAGAAAATTATTGTAAAGAGCTTGAAATTCCTAATGTGGGAATATTTTAAATGAATGCTCCTGATTTGAGATTTTCATTCTGTACTGGAAACTGGACTAAAACTAATATAGGAAAAGTTAGTAATGTTTCTTCTGGTGGTACGCCTAGCAGGACTAATCATAGGTACTGGGGAGGAAAAATCCCTTGGGTAACAACATCTTTAATAAAATTTAATTATATTGAAAGTTCAGACGAATTTATAACTGAAGATGGTTTGAAAAACTCTTCGGCTAAATTGTTTCCGAAGGGAACAATACTTATTGCTATGTATGGGCAAGGTGTAACTAGAGGAAAAGTCGCAGTATTAGGTATTGATGCGACAACAAACCAAGCATGCGCAGCGGTTAGCTTTGATTCTGATTTGGTATTTAATAACTTTGCGTTCTATCAGTTAATGAAGAATTATGATGATATACGTAACCTTGCAAATGACGGAGGACAGAAAAATTTATCTGGTAGTTTAATTAAAAGTCTTTCAGTTTATATACCGCCGCTCGAAGAACAGCAAAAAATAGCTGACTTCCTTTCTTCTGTGGATAAAAAAATCAGTCTACTAAAAGAAAAGCATGCCTTGCTGACTCAATATAAAAAAGGTGTAATGCAAAAGCTATTTTCACAAGAGATTCGTTTTAAAGATGAAAATGGCAATGATTTTCCTGATTGGCAAGAATTTAAATTAAATCAGGTCGTAACTCCAATTAAAAGGCGGTTAAAGCAAGCTATTGAAACAGTTCTTACTATTTCAGCAAAGAGAGGCTTTTTATTGCAGGCAGATAGATTCAGCCAAATAATTGCTGGAAATAGTTTAGAGAAATACACACACCTCAAAAAAGGTGAGTTCTCGTATAACAGAGGTAATTCTAAAACTTATACCTATGGTTGTATTTATAAACTTGATGATTATGAAGAAGCGTTAGTTCCTAATATTTATCGAAGTTTTACGCTAAATAAAGGCTGTACGGAATTTTTTGCTCAATTATTCAAAAATAAGTATTTAGATAGACAGCTTAGAAGACTTATTTCTTCGTCAGCTAGAATGGATGGGTTATTGAATATTGGTGAAAAAGACTTTTATGAAGTCAAAGTACCGTTTCCAACTGAAGCAGAGCAAAAAAAGATTGGTGCATTTTTAAATGAACTTGATAAAAAATTAGAGCTAGTTTCACAACAAATAGAACAAACACAAACCTTCAAAAAAGGTTTGTTACAGCAGATGTTCGTATAAATGGATTTAGGAGTTAGTTTTGGCAGTACAACCTGAACAAGTATTAGAAGATAACTTAGTTACTCAGTTGGTTACTCTGGGATATCAAGTTGCGCCAATAACTGATGAAAAATCGTTATTGGCGAATTTAAAGCAGCAGCTTGAAAAGCTCAATGGCTTGAAAGTTAAATTGTCTGACAATGAGTTTAAGCAAGTGCTTAATGCCTTATCAAAAGGCTCTGTATTTGAAAAGGCCAAAACACTCCGTGATAGATTACAAGTTAATCGTGACGATGGTTCTGCACTTTATATTCAATTTTTAGCTGATGATTGGCATAAAAATCAATTTCAAGTAACACAACAAGTTACCGTTGAAGGCCGCTATCAAAATCGTTATGACGTAACCATTTTGGTTAACGGCTTGCCGTTAGTGCAAATAGAATTAAAGCGCAGAGGATTAGAACTTAAAGAAGCCTTTAACCAAGTTAATCGTTATCAGCGCCATTCTTATTGGGCTAGTTATGGCTTGTTCCAATATGTGCAAACCTTTGTTATCAGTAATGGTGTTAATACCAAATATTACGCCAATAATAAAAACCAAAGCTTTAAACAAACCTTCTATTGGGCTGATGAAGAAAATACCCGTTATAGCGAGTTAACGCAGTTTGCTGATACCTTTTTACAACGAGAACAATTAGCTACGCTACTTCAAAAATATATTGTACTAAATGAAACGGATCGCATTTTAATGGTAATGCGTCCGTATCAAATTTATGCCACTGAAAATATTGTTGAACGTGTAGTTGAACGCAATGAAATTGCTGCAACAGGCCAACGCACCGAAAACTTTAATGGTTATATTTGGCATACCACAGGCTCAGGTAAAACCTTAACCTCGTTTAAAACCGCGCAAATACTCACGGGGCTTTCAGAGGTTCATAAAGTAGTGTTTGTGGTAGATAGAAAAGATTTAGATTATCAAACCAGTAAAGAATTTAACGGCTTTGCCAAAGGCTGTGTTGATAGTACAGACAATACCAATTTATTAGTGAATCAATTCACCGATGCACCTGTAGCCGCAGGCAAGGTAAACGAGCATCGTAATACCAAACTTATTGTTACTACAATTCAAAAGCTCAATAACGCCATTAACCATAAGCGTTATTTGTCGCGCATGGGAAAACTAAAAGACAAATCAATCGTCTTTATTTTTGATGAATGCCACCGTAGCCAGTTTGGTGATACCCATCAGCGTATTATTAGCTTTTTTAATAATCATCAAATGTTTGGCTTTACGGGTACGCCCATATTTGTTGATAACGCTACCAGCAAGGCATCACGTAAAACCACCACCAAAGACTTATTTGATGAGTGTTTACATAAGTACACCATTGTTGATGCTATTAAAGACGAAAACGTACTCAAATTTAGTATTGAATATGTAGGTCGTTACAAGCAGATAGGCTCTGATTTGGAAAGTGCCAATGAAATGGATATTGATGTTGAAGACATTGATACCAAAGAGTTATTAGAATCTTCTGTTCGTTTAGAAAAAATCACCGACTACATTATTGCTAACCATAACCGTAAAACCCACAGCAAAACGTTTACGGGTATGTTCTGTGTTAGCAGCATTGAAACGTTAGTTAAATATTACGACTTGTTCCAAGCAAAAAAAGTAGCGGGTGAGCATAACTTACGTATTGCCACTATTTTCTCTTACTCCGCTAATGAAGAAGACCCAGATGCCAATGGCTTTACGACAAGTGACATTGAAGATGAAGAGCTCACTATAGCGGCAGAGCCGAAAGCAGCTTATTCAACAGGTAATAAAGATTCAAACGTTCATAGCCATAGTCGTGACAAATTAGAGCAGTATATTGGCGACTATAACGCCATGTTTGAAACCAGCTATACCACCAAAGATAGTAAATTGTTTTATAACTACTACAACGATATTTCAAAAAAAGTACGTGAACGTAAAGTTGATATTCTGCTTGTGGTCAATATGTTCTTAACGGGTTTTGATAGCAAACCGTTAAATACACTTTATGTGGATAAAAATCTTAAACACCACGGTTTAATTCAAGCATTCTCACGCACTAATCGCATTTTAAACGAGCAAAAGTCTCAAGGTAATATCATAAGCTTCCGAAACCTTAAAAAGGCGACTGATGATGCATTAACGCTGTTCTCTAACAAAGATGCAAAAGAAACCGTGATCATGCCGCCTTACCATGATTTTGTGCGATTGTTTAATGAAGCATTAGAGCGTATGCAAGTCATAGCACCTGATGTTGAAAGTGTTGATGACCTGCGCGACGAAGAACAAGAGCTTGAATTTGTTAAAGCGTTTCGTGAATTAATACGCCTTAAAAATGTATTAAGCACCTTTGCCGACTTTGACTTTAACGATGTTGAGTTAGACGAACAAGGCTTTGAAGATTACAAAAGCAAATACCTCGATTTATATGACAAAGTAAAAACTGATACCAGCAAAGAAAAAGTATCAATACTCGAAGAGGTCGATTTTGAGCTAGAGCTTATTCAACGTGACGAAGTAAACGTGCGTTACATCTTACAGTTATTAGCATTGCTCAAAGGCGCTGATAACGACAAAGACTACGAATACCAATACAAATCAATCATGCAGCTACTTGGTGGCACACCAGAGTTAAGATCTAAGAAAGAGTTGATCGAACAGTTCATTCAAGAAAACCTAAATAACCTTAGTTCATCAGAAGAAGTAATGGATGAGTTTGATAGCTTTTGGGAACAAGCAAAAGTAAAAGCGGTTGACGAAATTTGCCAAGAAGAGTCACTCGTATCCGGCAGCTTCAAAGCATTAGTCGATAAAATGATCTACACCAATGAAGAACCACTACGTGAAGATATCGTAGCAACAATGGAAAAAGCCCCAAGCGTACTGCAACGTAAAAAAGTAATACCGAGATTAACAGAAAAGGTTAAGAGCTTTGTTAGTACGTTTTATGGTGGCATGTAATGATGAATTTTGTTGTTATGGATATAAGTGCAAATAGACCAGTAACAGGCATAAATACCGCTTACCTAAATATAGATAATTGGAACGATTACTCTTTCATTACAATGTTTTATTTAACTGTTTTTGATGAAACAGGTAAAAAACATGAAATTGGTAATGTTAAAATAGGCTTTAAAGGACAAACGACAGATAAAGGGACTTATATAACTTTAGAGAACGTTTTTTCTCCTTTATCAGACCAATATTTTTCGTTAGGAACCGATGTTGAGTATTATAAAAATTTAGAAAAGTTAGATGAGCAACTAAGAGTTAGTGTTCTAACTGGGTTACAAGATATTGTTTATAAACCTGAGAAATTGAAGGAAATTGAAGATGAGGAAGTTTTAAATACATCTCTTTTTCGTGATGTTACTTTATCAGAAGTACATGGTCAGTTTTCTAGGGTGCTCGCTGGTCTTGCAGAGTTATCTAACTTTGATTTTAATTTTGTAAGACAAAATGTTGATGGGTTTTGCGATTTAAAAATACCGTTTGAAGTAAAGGTAGGCTCTATACCAAGTACTAATATCCATACATTTATCGGACGTAATGGTTGCGGTAAAACCACTATTTTAAACGGTATGATTGATGCGATTACCAACCCCTCGAATGATGAGTGCTTTTTTACAGAAAGTAACCTTTTTACTGAATCTCGAATTCCAAACGGATATTTTCGTTCATTAGTTTCTGTATCATTTAGTGCCTTTGATCCTTTTTCTCCGCCTCAAGAACAACCAGATCCAGCTAAAGGAACAAGGTATTTCTATATTGGTCTTAAAAATAGAGAAAATAATGAAAGCCTCAACTCATTAGGTGATCTTCGGAAAGACTTCGTTTCAGCCTTAATAGGGTGCTTAAATAATAAAGATAAAAAAAATCTTTGGCTTGATGCAATTAGTAACTTAAGTAGCGATCAAAACTTTGAAGATATGGGATTAAGCATCCTTAATACGAGATTTGTTAATCTAAAAGAAAAGCATCAAAACATTCAAGTTTATAACGATAAATTTATAGAGCTTTTTTACCAGGATATAAGTAATTATCTACAACGCATGAGCTCGGGGCATGCAATTGTATTTTTTACTATAACAAGATTGGTAAACACTGTTGGCGAGAAATCCCTTGTACTGCTAGACGAGCCTGAAGGGCATCTTCACCCACCGCTTCTTTCAGCATTTTTACGGACATTAAGTGACTTATTATATGTTAAAAATGGTGTTGCAATCATTGCGACTCATTCACCTGTTGTTCTTCAAGAAATACCAAAATCTAGTGTTTGGAAAGTTTTACGTTCTAGAGAAGCTATTACAGTAAAAAGACCTGAATTAGAGACATTTGGTGAGAATTTGGGTGTTTTAACCCGTGAAGTTTTTGGACTCGAGGTTGCTAGTTCTGGTTGTCATTCATTGTTAGCAAAGTCTGTTGAGTTAGGTCTTTCTTACGATGAAATACTAGCTAGATATAAGAATCAAATAGGTTTAGAAGGTAGGACTGTTTTAAAAGCTATGGTCTTAAGCCGAGACGCTGGTAACTCATAATGAAAAAATTAAGTCCTCCAGCCATATCTTTCAACGATATGTTAATGACATGCGCAGATGGAATGGAACAAGTAAATGTTCGAACTAATTTCATTTCACTCTTTCCCGCCTTTGCTGCAAAAGAGCAACAATATCAGGCGCTGAGTTTGGTAGGTAATTTATATAGCTATCCTAAAGTAGACCCTTTAACTAACACAACTCTGGTGATTGGGCATCTCTCCAAAAGAAAGTTGATTAATCTCTATGAAAATAATGTTCTCGATAAAGATAAGCCAGCGAGAAGGTATTATGATGCATTGATGATTTCCTCTGGAGAAAGATGTCCATTCTGTGGAGATATAGGGCACACTAAAAATTTGGATCATTTTTTACCGAAAGCTCACTTTCCTGAATTTTCAGTGATGCCTTTGAATTTGGTACCATCATGCCGTGATTGTAATATGGGTGAAAAAGGTCAAGCTTACGCTACAAACGCTGATGAGCAATCAATTCACCCCTATGTTGATAAAGACATTTTCTATCAGGAGCAATGGGTTTTTGCTGAGTACATTGACGAAAATGATGGTGCGATACGTTACTATGTAAGGTGTCCGGATGTTTGGAGTCAAGAAAACAAAAATAGAGCGGAAAACCATTTCAAGACTTTAGACTTAGCAAATCGATATAGCCTGGAAGCAGGTAAACATTTAAGTGAAGTTATTGATCAGAAAAATGGATTTGTAAATGTAATACTCAGTTTTTCTCCGCAGGCCAGCCCTCAAGCTATAAAAGATGCATTTATTAACGCTAATTTACAACCTGTTATAGATGCAGGGCAATTTAATAATCATTGGAAAAAAGTAATGTACCAATGTTTAGCTAATTCTTTACCATTTTTTAATAGGTAATATTTTCATGTCTCAGACTTTTTATCTCAGCAGAACACTTTTCAATGATAATCAGAGCTATACAGAAGAAGAATTACTTGCTGTTTCAAGCTACATTATCATTTTAGCTGAACCAGGTGCAGGGAAGACCGAACTATTAAGTAGTCTGGCTAGGCAGTTAGGTACAAAAAAAACAACGGCAAGTGTATTTAGTTATCTAGGAGCTAACAGTATCGGATCACCCTTGGTCATAGATGCTTTTGATGAACTAGCTAAAGTAGATAAAACAGGTATTCATAAGCTTTTAGTTAATGTTGCAAATGCAAAGCCTACATGTTTGATAGTGTCTAGTCGATCCAGCGAATGGGATAGTTCAGCTACGAATACTTTTGAGCAGTTTATCGGACATAAACCAACTGTAGTCAGGCTTTGTGAGTTTAATGAATCTGAGCAGCGTGAAATATATCATCATCATACCAAGCTGAATTCTTTTGACGAATTTCGATCTGAAGTTACTCGGTTTTCATTAGAACCACTTCTTCCAAACCCACAATTTCTTAAATTGTTTGCAGATGGTTATGTAGAAAGCAACGGACACTTTCCTGATAAACGATCAATTTTCACTCTCGCTATTAAAAGTTTGGCGAGAGAGGTAAATGCTAGTAATAACGCTAGTGAGGCGTTATCTAGTAGTCAAAAAATTGAATTAGCTTCGGAGGTCTTTGCCAAACTTTTGTTGGCAGGGGTAGAAGGTGTAGGTATAAATGAAGTAAATGAAAATAGAATGTTCCCATTCATAGGTTCCCTCATCAGTAATGATAGAAGTGTAAGCAGTATTCTATCTACTCGACTTTTTAAGCCTGGAGATAATCCTGATCAACATAGACCCGTGCACAAAATAGTTTCTGAATACTGTGCTGCCGACTATCTTACCAAACGTATTTCTTCCCCATCAGACTCGTTGACTATGGATCATTGCCTAGCCGTCATTGCTCCAAACAGCACTGTTCGCGATGAGTTAAGGGGCTTACTTGGATGGATGGCATCACTTGGATTTAAAGAAGTTGAAGAAGCGGCAATTAAGGTAGACCCATACGCTGTTCTTGCTAATGGGGACCCTTCCCAATTAACTTCTTCGTCAAAAGGTAAGTTGTTATCTAGATTGAAGGATATTGAGGCCAAAGACCCTTACTTTAGGCGAAGTGACTCTTGGCGTAGGTTTAGCGTTGCAGGCTTCTTTACTCCTGAAGTTATAAATGAAATTAGACCAATAATACAGGCTGGAAGTGATGGTGATTTACGAGACTTATTACTAGAACTATTGGTTGATACAGGTGCTGTATATTTGTTAATTGACGAGTTAAGGGCTGTATTATTATCTTCTTCAGAAAATATGCAGACAAGAATGTTAGCTATCAACTGTCTTCTTAGTTCTCAATGTTATAAACCTCGGTTGGACTTAAGTTGTTTAATTGACGAAGCTAGCAACTCATCACTACATCTTGCTTCAAAAATAATTGAAACACTTGGCCCTGAAACATTTACTGTCGAAGATCTGGAAACCTTTTTACGAAATTGTGCGAACTTATATCCGAGTAAAGAACAATATATGTCTCGAACTCTAGCTAGTCGGTATTTTGTAAAACGTTTTATATCTCATCTAAAAGAAAGCCAAACAGAGTCGCTGTTAGACACTTTAAGTAATGGCTTAAAGTGTGATTGTAAAAAATCTGCATATGAATGTGAATGTAGGGCTGGAATAAGTAAAGTAATTGGTTCTTTGTTAGATAATTATTTCGAATTAGTTAACCCTTCTTATGACCCCATACAAGTCTGGAATTGGGTAAAAAACTTAAATTTCACAGGTCAAAGAAACACTCAAGATATTAAGTCGGTAAAAGTACTGCATGAGGATATAACGCTACGACAAAGGATTATTGCGCATGTTTTCGGCGATTTAACAGATCGTGAACTTATATTTGATACAAGAATACACACCTTCGGAGGACACTACTCACATGCAGGGCTTGGCTTGAGTCTAGCTGACTATAGATTTATTGTGGACTTGGCATTTGAACGGAATAACACTCAATTATGGGCAAGTTTCTTATCACAACATTCACATAATTATTTTTTAAATAAAAAAGCTCTCGATATTTTACGAAAACAGATGAGAAAACAAGCAAATGAGAAGCCCGAATTTATGAGTAGGTGGGCATTGCAGAGTAGACAGCTTTCTAATCAAGCTAAACATGAGGATAGAAAGTGGAATGCAAAACATCGTCGTTCAATGAGACGACGTGATATCCGTAAATTACAAATTAATGCCGAAAACATAAATTACATTCAAGAAAATAGAAAGTTGATAGAAGAAGGGAAACACTTTGGGTATTTGGAACGTTTTGCTTATTTGGTATTAGACAATCCAGAGGAGATTGAAGCCGATTTTGGTGATGAAGTATTAGTTCGTACTTCCTTAAGAAACTGCTTAGAGTTTATTGAACCGATTATTCCTAACTTGAAAAAACTTGCTGAATTACAGTGTGAATCAAAATATTTACTGGCCGAAACTGTCCTTTATGCTGCTTGTATAGAAATCATACGCGATACTGGGAATTTAGAAGAGGTTAATCCCTCTTTACTATTTGCGTTGAGAACTAATTTAAATATTAGCAATAAAGCCGTTAGTCAAGAGGAAGTTAATAGCATTAAATCTGAGATTGATCGCTTACTTTTTCCGAATGTAGAGGCAGCTGAAAAATTCCTTCGAGAGTATGTTGAACCTCAGTTGAGCATCCCAACGTGTGCCCACCCTGAAGTTGGGCTATTAAAGCACGATCATATATTCAGTCCGTTGCAAGAAAAGTTATCAATTGATTGGCTTATCCGATTCGAGGACATTACATATTATACACTTGATATACTTTTTGAAATTGCTGCTCAATTTGGAAATCGTCAAGATCTCAATCGTATTATTTTAATGCGTTGTTCTCAGCTTTTACAAGATAAACCTGCGCTAATAGATGATGAAGTTTTTGAGCAAAGACAAAAGTTTTGGTTTATAAGGGCGTTTTATTTTTTAAGCATAGAGCAAGCAGAGCCTTACTGGAACTACCTCAAGCTCGAAAAAAGCTCGATATTTTTATTTGATAAACGATCAAGTCGAATGAATCGAAATGATCATCCAAATTGGCCAAATCTGACATCAAATAATATCCTTGCGATTATGCAAGCCTTCTTTTCAGATTGGCCCAAAGTTGAATTACCAAATCAATGGGGCACAGGAAGTCCTTCAGGAGAAAAAGCATATCGTTTTTTAACGGGTATAATTTGGCAAATTGGAAGTGATGGCCCTGATGATGCACTACCAGTACTTTCCACTCTTTTAGCTGACCCTTTATATATAGATATGCATAGTTCATTGAAAAGTATACAAGCGGAACAGTTAAGAAAAATGGCACTGCGAGATTTTGAACCTCCGTCTTCACAACAAATTTGCGAGTTATTAGATGGCAATGCAATAGTGACAGTGGAAGGGTTGCGACAATTAATTATTTCAGAGTTGAAGAACTATCAAAAAGATATTGATGGTGGTGAATTCAATGCAGCGAATCGTTTTTATAGGTTGAACAAAAAATCTGGTGATGAACGTCTAGGAGAAGTCGAGTCTGTTGAGATTATTGCAGAAAGGCTGAGTTTACGCCTCCACCCTCAAAATATCATTATTACCTCTGAGCACCAGACTCAAAACCAAAATCGGATTGATATTACTGCCGCCAAGATTATTGATGGCAAAAGACGGTTACTTGTAATTGAAGCAAAAGGGCAATGGCATCCTGAGCTATACACTGCTGCATCGACTCAACTTTATGAACGCTACTCAATTCACCCTGATGCAGAACAACAAGGAATATACCTTGTTATTTGGTTTGGTCCTCATGAAAAGGTTGCAAATAAAAAGGGACACAAAATAACAAATGCAAAGGAATTGAAAGAATCAATTGAAACTAAAATCCCACCAGATATAAAAGGATTTATTGATGTTTTTGTATTGGATATTTCTAAAGAAAAACACTAACCGTAATTTATGATCTTGCAACTAAGTTTAGACGAACTAATTCATCTAATGTAGATAGCATGGAGTTAAATTTTTCTTGTTCTTCAATATCGTTAGATCTATGTGACTCTACAATTATTGTCATTTTATTTACATTAATAAATTTGACCTTTTAATTCTAGTTGAGTTAGATATAAGCGCATCTCAAACTCTAACTGATGGTAGTCTGGTAGCATATATTGGCACAGTTGGTAAAATGCTTTATCGTGTGGCTTGATCCTGATGTGAGCTAACTCATGAACAACGATCATTTCTAAGAATACTTCAGGTGCCGTTTTGAAAATATCACTAATTCGTATTTCATTTTTACTTTTTAACTTATTTCCCTGAACTCTTGAAATAAATGTATGCAAGCCCAAAGCATTATTTACAACATGTATTTTTTTATCGTAAATAATTTTACTTAATGGGGAGGACTTTCGTAAATGAGTATTCTTTAAGTTCATGACATATTCACGAAGCATTTTATCATTGTTAATATTATGTACTTTGGGATGTTTCTTAAGTAAAAAGTGACCTAATGTATCTTGTTCGATCATCGTTCTGATTTGATCTTGTACTTCAATTGAATATGAAGATAAATACTTTAACGGAGCTGATTTAACTTTAGAAGATGGCATTTTCGGTATTTTTTAAGCTTAGATAATCGAATAAAGAAAATTGTACCTTACTTATTTTTATTCTGATAGTGATAACGACCTCGTCGTTGAGGGTTAAGTCAAACAAATTAATCTTTATTTCTATTTCGGAAAAAGATGATCGGGTATATTTTTGTTTGTTTGATAAGCTATATAATTAGCAATGTTGACCTACTCTCACTATACATAAGTTGACAACATTTAGCCAATAATCGGTTGTTAGGAATAGTTATGCTCTTTTTCTTTCAAATGGGCCAGTTCATGCACTACGATCATACTTAATAGCGCTTCGGGTGCTCGCTTGAACATGCTACCAATACGAATTTCGTTTTTACTTTTTAGTTTATTGCCTTGTACGCGCGAAACATAAGTGTGCAAACCTAGCGCGTTGTTAACAACATGAATCTTATCATCGTACTTTACTTGACTAAGTGGGGCTGATTTTTTTAAATATTGTTGTTTTAACGCGATGGAGTATTCGCGTAATGCTTTATCAGTAGTGACTTCATGTGGCGCAGGAAATTGTGCCAATAAATAGGCTTTTAAGTTGTCTTCCTTAATAAGCTGTGCGACTTGCTGCTGTATATCAATAGAGTAATGAGATAAATACTTTAATGGTGTGGCCATGTGACTAAATAGGTTCTTTATTGTTGATGGTTACGACTATAACAATAGTTTACGCTATTATAATTTAACTATTCATTGTTTTTTATTAAAATTTTTAGCGCTATTTATTGGAATATCATTATTACTCGGCCGTTCAAGGTAAATGCCAACAGCACAATCCGATATACCAAGGATTAAATCTTCCTCGTTTCAAACGTACAGTGCCGAAGACTTTTTTAAAACACGCTTGGTATTTGGCTCTTCAATTAACGCCTCAAATAAATATTTAAGTTTTTTACAGGCATATTGATGCAGTTAGTTACTTGAATATAAAGTTCACACTAAAAATAGCGAAGCTAAAGTTCGCTATTTTATCTCTACTGAGCATTAGGCAGAATGAGTCATTTAATTAGCCAGTTTTGGCGAGATAAAAGCTAATTATAAATAGAGATCTTTAAGGGAGAAGATAGCGCTAAAGTGGTGACGTTGATGCTTTAAATATCGCCATTAAGTTTTCTACAAAGGTAGTATTTTTGTTATCTGATACCGATACCGTGATGCCAAATGGTGCAAAGTGTAGCGTTTCAGCTAATGCTGATGCGGACAAGCCTATTTTACTTAATGTTAAACGATTTGCAGAAATTTCTTTTTCAATTCTTAATTGGATACTATTTTTTATTAAGTTTTCTTCTGCTTGAATAAGGTCTTTGCAAAATGCCTGACCAGCGTGTATTAAATTAGCCCTAACTAAACTACTGGATACGTGAGTGAATAAGCCTTCACATCGTTGAATAATAAGCACTTGGGTTTCCTGCCAAAAATTAATTTCTGACTTACTGTAGACATTAATCAATATATTATGTTGTTGAAAATGTTTTTCAACAACAGCTCTAAATAACAGCTCTTTTGATTTAAATTGTTTATGTATAGTCACACGCGATATGCCAGCATAACGACTGACCATAGAAATATTTGCGGTATCGTAGCCGTGCTGAAAAAAACAATCCATAGCGGCACTTAGTATTTTATCGGTAGTACTTGGCAAATTATCTGCTCTTACTTATTTAAGTATCGACATATTAACGTGAGTGGTTACATTAAACAACAAGTTTACACTAGTTGTTAATGTGTAAACCTGTGTTATGATTCGCTTACTTATTTTTATAATTTAACTTATATTTTGGGATTGATGTGAAGCGAATTTTTATGCTCGGAGCCGTTATTTTACTGCAAGCTTGTTCTGAACCAACAGAGGTCACAAAAGAGGTTGCACCTGTCGTGGTTCAACTCACCAGTGCCCGGCTAACAAATTTAGTGAATGACTATGAATTTCCAGCCACAGTGTCGGCGGTGAAGAGTGTTGACCTTAAATTTGAAGTATCAGGACGTCTAATTTTTGAGAATCTTGTCGAAGGTAGTGAAGTTAAAAAAGGTCAAGTTTTAGCTAAAATTGATCCGAAACCTTTTCAACGTAAAGTGCAAGAAAGCCGCATTCTTTATGAAGACGCGCAACGAAATTTAAAACGCATTAAAGATGTTTTTGAAAAGAATGTTGCATCGCAACGTGATTACGATGAAGCAAAATCTCAGTTCTCAATTACTAAAATAGCATTAACCAATGCCAAGCAAGATTTAAGTTACTGTACGATAAGAGCCCCATTTGATGCTGTTATTGGTGCTAGATACATTGAAAATGATAGTTTAATTCGTACCGGAGATTCACTGGCTAATTTACAAGATAGATCAGCGCTTTATTTTACTTTTGAAGTACCTGAACGAATTATGACCGCCAATGCTGGTAATCGCGATGTAAAAGCAACTGCTCATATTATTGGCCAGGAAGATAAGATATTTGACATACGTTATGTTGAACATAAAACCACGCCTGATCCCATTACTCAAACCTATGGCGTAACCTTTGCACTTGATGGTGAAATTGCGAAATCTTTTTATCCAGGCTCGCGAGCCATTGTTAACATTACACAAAATAATAGTCACTCACAGGCATTAATTATTCCATTAAGTGCATTAGTCGGTAATAACGACTCGGGCTTTAGTGTCTGGCGCTTTAATCAAGTACAAAATAGTCTGACTAAGGTCAAGGTCAAGGTTTCTCAGTTAAAAGGCGAGTACGCCATGATTTCTGTGGGATTAAGTCCTGATGATAAAGTGGTTTCTGCCGCAGTGGGGCAAATGCGTGAGGGGCTAATAGTCAGAGAATATAAGGCGACATATTAATGGATATTGCACGTTATTCGTTGACTAAGCCCATTAATATTTGGCTTATGGCGATATGTTTTATTATTGGTGGCATTGTTGCTATGGGCAAAATAGGCCGCTTAGAAGATCCCGCCTTTACCATAAAAAAAGCCGTTATCTTTACCTATTATCCGGGGGCAAGTGCGGAAAAAGTTGAAAAAGAAGTTACTGAGCAAGTTGAAATAGCGCTGCAGCAAATGTGGCAATTAGATACGTTGAAATCAGTCAGTAAACCCGGTTTATCCCGAGTAACCATGGAAATAAAACCACATATTGATGGGCCACTATTACCCCAAATTTGGGACGAACTACGCAAACGCCTTAGTGATATTGAACACGACTTGCCACTTGGTGCTAGTGCTCCAGTGGTTATCGACGATTTTGGTGACGTTTATGGCATTTATTATGCTTTATCTGCACCTGACTTTAGCGCTAATCAAATGCGCGAATTTTCCCGTATAATTCGTCGCGAAGTGCTGACCGTTGACGGGGTTGCTAAAGTAAAAGTTGGCGGTATTTTAGAAGAAGAAATTGTTGCCACCATTGATAGCTATCAAATTGCCGGTTTAGGGCTTTCTTTTCCTGATATTCAAAAAGTACTGGCGAATAATTTAAAACCCTTTAGTGGTGGTAGGTTATACGTTGGCGATAAAAAAATCAGGATCCCAGTTGAAAGCTCGACCAATAAAATAGCAGAGATAGAAAACCTCTCTATCGTTATTCCGGGCAAAAATGCCTCAATAAAGATAAAAGATATTGCTCAGCTCAGTATTGAACCTGTAGCTATCCCAAGTGGCTTAAAACGCTTTAATGGTGAACGTGCGATAACCCTAGCGGTATCGGCGCAAAGTGATATTAATATCGTTGAAGTTGGTGAGGAAATTTCCGCTAAGCTGGCTGAAGTGCTCGCTAAATTACCGGCGGGTATTCAGTTATCTTCTATTTATAACCAAGCGAAAATCGTTGATGAATCAGTTGACGGTTTTATCTTAAATTTGGAAATTTCAGTTGCTGTAGTGACCTTAGCGCTTTGTCTATTTATGGGTTGGCGTTCGGGCATTGTTGTTGGTGGCACTTTATTGATCACGGTATTAGGGACTGTCTTGATCATGTGGCTTTATGATTTACAACTACAACGTATTTCACTAGGAGCTTTGGTTATTGCCATGGGAATGCTGGTTGATAATGCTATTGTGGTAGCAGAAGGTATGATGCTGCGCATGGATAAAGGTAAGTCGGCAATGGAGTCTGCCAGCTTTATTGTTAAACGCACACAGTGGCCATTACTGGGCGCTACAGTTATTGGTATAGCGGCGTTTTCGGGCATTGGTTTATCAGATGATGCCACAGGAGAGTTTTTATTTTCACTGTTCGCCGTCGTACTAATATCTTTGCTGTTAAGTTGGATACTTGCGGTAACGTTAACTCCTTTATTGGGTAAATACTTTTATCAAGTGGGTGATAAAGCAGGTGTAGAAGCGTCGCATTCATTATTTCATCAAGCTTATTTAGTTGTTTTACGTAATGCTTTGCATTGGCGTGGTGTAACCTTAGGGTTATTGGTGGTGATTACGATTAGCGCCTACGCAAGTTTTGGTTATATTAAACAAGGATTTTTCCCTCCTTCAAATACCCCAGTGTTTTTTGTTCATTACTGGGGCCCGCAAGACTCAGATATTAGAGCCACTGAAAAATATATGAAACAAGGTGAAAAGCTGATCCTTAGCACTGAAGGTGTTGAATCATTAGCAACTTTTATCGGTGAAAGTTCAGAACGCTTTACCTTAGTATTTGCCCCTGAATTACCGAATGAGAGTTATGGGCTATTTATGGTGCGAGCGCATGACGCAGCTGAGATCCCTCGCTTAGCGCAAGCCGTTGCTGATAAATTAAGATTAGCAAATCCTAAGGTAAATTTTTACGCTGAAATCATGCAATTTGGCCCTGGTGCGGGTGCAAAAATTCAGGCACGATTTTCTGGCGAAGATCCCGCTATTTTAAGACAGTTAGCTGAGCAAGCAAAAGCGATTTATTTTGCAGATGGTAACATTCGTGATGTTCGTGATGACTGGCGCGATAAAGGCATTGTTTTAGCACCTGAGTATGATGATATAGCGGCAGGCATTGCCGGTGTTTCAAGGAGTGATTTCAGTCAAGCTATAAAGTTTTATACTGATGGTTTGCAAATAGGGCAATTACAAGATGGCGATTACCTTTATCCGATTATTGCCAGAAATAGTAGCACGAATCCTGATCAATTAGCCGGCTTAGAAAACAGTTTAGTGTGGAGCAGTAGTCAACGAACTTATATACCCTTTAAGCAAGTGAGTGGCAAAATGAACTACGCTAGTGAAGAGCTACTGATTAATCGACGTGATCGTGTGCGAACCATTACCGTTAAAGCGGAGGCCGGTTACAATGAAACTACCGGTGAGGCGTTTAATCGTACACAAGCGAAAATTGCTGCTATTGCTTTACCAGAAGGTTATGAACTTGACTGGGGCGGCGAATATGAATCGTCACGTAAAGCGCAAGCTGCTTTAGGAAAAGGCTTGCCGCTGGGGTTTTTAATTATGTTTATTATCAGTGTATTGCTCTTTGGTAAGGCTAGGCAGCCGATTATTATTTGGCTGATTGTACCTATGGCTGTGGTGGGTGTGGTTGCGGGCTTACTAATAGCAGACCTACCTTTTGGCTTTATGTCGTTACTGGGCTTTTTGAGCCTATTCGGTATGTTAATTAAAAATGCTATTGTGCTATTGGAAGAAATAGACTTACAAATTATGGAAGGTAAAGAAAAAGCCATTGCCATCGTTGAAGCAAGCTTGAGTCGTTTGAGACCAGTTTCACTGGCAGCTATCACTACTATACTAGGTGTTATGCCATTATTATTTGACCCTTTCTTTGCTGATATGTCGGTGACCATTATGGGTGGATTAGCGTTTGCCACTATCTTGACCATGATAGCCGTACCTGTGCTTTACAGTGTTTTTTATAAAATTAAAGTAGAGAAAATATAGCGCAGGTATTTAGCTAATCACTAACGTGTTGACTAAATAAAAAAGTGCAGTGACTATGCCACTTCACTAAGGTTTGTTCCTTAGCGATAAACATAAAAGCGAACATTAACCTGTTCGCTTTTATGTTCAGAATGAAGGGTCAGTTTTTTGTTCCAGACAAAAATTAAATACCGACATCTATGTCGGCAATGTCGTGATCACATAGCCTTTATTAGTCATCTCGGTAATTGCTACTGCATTACTCTAATGACTTATCTAGATAAAAAACATACACGCCGATGTGAAATAACGATGATATGCTCTTTATCTAGGTCAACTTTATTCTATATTAAGTACTTTTTTCAAGGGCGTTAAATAGGGCTCAAAATGTCGCCATTGTTCAGTGGCACTTTTATAAATGGGTTGACGCACTTGCTCAGAGCTTGGGGTTTTAATATTGCGCTTGGTTTTATGAAAATCGACACACGATTGTTCAAACTCTAAGCCACAAAAATCAAGCATTCTTCGTACTTGTGTTTCTAAATCATCAACCACATCTTCATGATTTACCTTTAATACATAATCCGGTAAGACATCATCCCAATGTGCCATCAATTTTAAATAAGCTTGATAGTAACGACCCATGTCTTCAAGGTCGTAACTAAAATCTTGTCCTTCGGCAAATAACTGTTTAAAACCACTAAAACAACAAGCCATGGGCGAGCGTCTAGCGTCAATAATTTTAGCATTGGGCAGTATTAATCGAATTAGGCCAATATGGAGAAAGTTATTGGGCATTTTATCAATAAATAAGGGTGCCTTTTCTCGATAGACTTGAGTTTCGTCAATAAATTGCTGACCAAAGCGTTTGAAATACTCGGGATTAATTTCATTTAAGTTTTTCGGATATTGGGCTTCTTGATCACTTTGACTATGGCTACGGCCTCGTAGTCGTGATGCTAAGCCTAATATATTATGTAGCTCCATCGTGCCGTCAACTTGACTATGTGAAGCCAGTATTTGTTCAAGTAGCGTAGAGCCTGCGCGCGGTAAACCGACAATAAATATTGGATCGGGTAAATTAAGCCCTAAAGTTCCACGGCTCTCAAACAGCTCGGCGGTACAGTATTTAATTTGCTCAGCAACTTGTTGTTCTACTTTGGTGATGTCAAAGCCACTATGAGCATGTTGTAATTTATTGCCTTCTTGGTAGGCTTGAAAGGCTTGGTTATAGTCTTCTCTGTCTTCAAAGGCTTTACCGGTAGCAAAATGTAGTTGAACCTTATCTGTTAGTGCTAAGGCTTTATTATTTTGCTGTGTTTGCATTTGCGCAATTTCTTCATCACTAAAACGGTAGGTTTTAGTATTGGCTAAACTCCAAAAAGCATCCCCATAACTTGGGTTTAACTGATAGGCTTTTTGGTAAGCAGCAACGGCTTTTTCTATGTCGCCTTTAGTTTTAAGCGCGTGGCCTAGCTGCAAGTGAAAGCCTGCAACTTGATCATCTTGCTCTACAGCTTGCTCAAATAGACTTATGGCTTGCTCTATTTTACCTAATCCGGTTAAGGCACTAGCTTTAGCTATCTTAAAGCTCAGGTTGTCAGGTTGTGTAACCAGTAATTTTTCAACTTGCTGTTCTGCCACTTTGTATTTACCTAAACGGATAAGTAAATTGAGGTACTGAGAACGCGCATGAATATGAGTGGGCTCTAATTCAAGGGCACTGGCCAGTAAAAATTCAGCATCGTCATAAATTTTTAGCTCTACCCCAATTTCAGCAAGCAGACACATGCCATCGGTATGGCGTTTATTATTTTGCAAAAAATGCCGACAAATTTGTTCTGCTTTTAATAATTTTCCTTCGTGCATTAACTCAGTTACCGCGAGTAAGGCCGGTGGTAATTTTTTTAGTTTCTCTAACTGATTTGCCGCTTTTTGTACATTTTCTTGTTGCTTCTCGTCTCGGTAAAGGTGAATTAACGCCTGCCAACTAGCGACTAGGCTAGGGTTAAGCTTTACTGCATTTTCAAATGAAATCTTAGCCAGTGTTGGCTCATTTAAGGCTAAATTGATAAAGCCTTGTTCTTGATTAGCGCGGCTATGTTTTTCATCAAGTTTAAGTAATGCATTAATACTGGTTAACGCCTCAGAGGAGGTTTTTGCATAGCGTTGGGCAACGGCAATTAAATACCATAATTCAATTTGGTGTTGTTGGTCTGTGGTCTGTGGTTTGTTTTTGTAGTTGTTTACTTTGTGTAATGGCGTCATTGAATTTTGTTGTTTGGATTAATTGTTGAATTGATTTTAATTGCTCTTCAATAGCAGAGTGGGATATTTTTTCCAATGACTTAGCTCCATGGCAGGTTATACCAAGTTGATTAATTATATGTTCATCGTGAATGGTTAAAATGAAAAGCTACCGCGTTATAAAATTTATAAGTAGCATAACTACTGACTAAATTTTATGCCTAGTATTTATCCATTTTTCCTCATGAAAAAGGTGATCACTTAATGAGTTAAATTGGTAGTATTGTTTTTATTTAAAATTTGTGCTTTTTTTATCAATAAAAAGCCGCTTGATACAGATATCAAACGGCTTTTATTTCGATTTTAATTAGCTTTTAGTTATCATTTAAGACTTAATAAAAGTCGTACGAGAATCTAAAACCAATAGTACGAGGTCTGTTAGAAACCACTTTTGGCGTATTCTGTTGAGTATCAATATATAATATTGCGCTTTCATCAGTTACGTTGTCGATGAAAATCTCAGCTTTCCATTCGTCGTTAGTGATACCAAAGGTTAAGTTAGCCAAAACGTAACTATCTTGGATATAACGACCACCGGCTAAGGTATCCCCGTTACTATCTTGATAATTAACACCTTTATAAACGTCAGCTTCTTTTTCAATACTTAAACCTGAACCTGTGCCATAGATTAAATTAGTGGAGTCTTCTACCATATAAGCATCCATCACCATACCGGCAAGTCTTTCTCCGGTATAACTGATTGAACCGTTAACATAACCTGTCATACCTTGGCCAATTGGATAGAAATACTGGGCTTGTAAATTACCTGAAAACTCAGCTGAATACGGTAATCTACTGCCTTCTGGTGGCGCAATACCATTAAGCTGAGTATTGACTGATGTTAGCTCAGTATCTATCAAACTAAAAGCACCAGAGATGACTAAATTATCCGTTGCTACCCAACTAAAGTCACCATCAATACCTTTAATTTCAGCATCACCGACGTTATCAGTAAATACTAAGAAACTGATATTGGTTGGGTCATATCGTGAGGTTTGCAGATCAGATATTTTTGAATAATAGGCAGTAGCATTGAAGCGTAAGTTTTGATCAAATAAGGTTGATTTAAAACCTAATTCTACGTTATCTAAGCTATCAGTCGTTGAGTACACTGGAATACGGAAACTTTCAAATGCACCTTCTTGGCTTTTAGCCGAACCACCACCAACTCGGTTAGTCACCGGCGGTCTAAAACCTTCTGAGTATGATGCAAATACCATAACATCATCATTAACTTGCCAATCAACTGAAGTTTTGATAATCGTATCATCAATGGTTAACTTGCCGTCACTATCAAGTAAATCAGTTTCTAATTGACCACTGGCGATAGCCGCTTGGATTGATGCTGTTTCCGCCGCTGCTGCCTCTGGAGTCCTACCATCACTGATAAAAAATTCAGTTAATGCTGCATCACTACCGTCACCAAAGGCTTGTAACCTGCCGCTGACATCATCGCCGGTAGTAGCGCCTTTATAAATATCATCAATTTGATACCAACGCGCGCCAAAACTTGCAGTGACTGTGTCGGTAATATCGTACTCAAACTGACCAAATACGGCGATTTGATCTATGGTATGTGTAACATCATTAACAAAACTTACTTCTGAAGGGAAAGGGCCACCATCACTGTTAATGCCATCACTTCCTGCGAGAGTTCTTGCCAAATTAGGAAACTTCTCTGTATTGGCTATTTTGAACTGACCAACAGTTGATAATTCTTGAGAGTCATAAAATACACCTGCCGTGACACGCCAGCGATTTTCAGCCGCCGTGTTGAAACGAAGCTCATGAGTGATACGTGAGGTACTGGTTTCTTCTTTATTAAACTTAGTTGGGTCAAGACATTCTTGTTCTGCTTCAGGAACGCCTGAATAGTTACAAACATAATAAGCAGAAAATGAACCACCATTAGTATAGCCAGTGTAATCAATAGTTGAATTGATATCTCGGTCGAGATACCCGCCAGTATAAACAACGGTAAGTTGCTCAAGTCGGCCTTCTAGTGTCCAAGTGGTTAAACCAAAATCATCATTGTTGTTTTCTGGTGTAAAACGGTTTGTTGATGTCTCACCCTTAAGGTTTGGATCATAAGAAAATACACCTTCGGTATCAAGAGACTGTTGAGTATGTTGAACTAAAAGATCCCAGTCATTATTGATTAAATAAGATAAACCAAAGCGAGCACCGGCATAGCTTGCCGTGTTAAAATTTTCTTCTACTAAAGCAGCATTTTGTGGTGCGGTAACAGAAATATTTTCAGGATTAGTTAATACACCACCAGAAATTCGACTAATAACTTCTGCACTACCGTTATAACCACCTTCACCCGGAACATTGAGCACATTATCTATCCAACCACCTTGGTAGTCGTTGTAAGCAGTAACACGTACGGCCAACGAGTCAGATAAAGACATATTAAAATATGCTTCAACAGAGTTACTCATATCGCCACCTTTGGTGGTACTTGTGCTGGTATCAAAACCTGCAGCAAAACCATCATGGGTTGGCTTGTTAGTAATTATGCGTACGGTACCTGATTGAGAGCTAGCTCCAAAAAGTGTGCCTTGTGGCCCTGGTAAAACTTCTATACGTTCAACATCAGTAGCATAAATATCTAAGTTACGCCCTTGCATGGAAACGGGTTGCTCGTCTAAATAAAAGGCAACAGAAGGTTGTAATGCTTGAACTGATGACAGAGAAATATTGCTTTGCGTAGTTGCCGCACCGCGAATATATATTTCATTTTGTCCAGGGCCAGTGCCCTGAAAAACCACGTTGGGTAAAAATTCTACATATTGATCAAAATTAGAAACGCCAAGTTTTTCTAAACTATCACCTGTTAATGCGGTCACAGTGACGGGCACTTCTTGGATTGATTCAGTTCGCTTGGTTGCCGTAACTTCAATAGTTTCTATTGATGCATTTTGTTTTTTTTCTGTTTCTTCGGCATATAAAGTGCCAGACGCCGCTAGTGCTGTTAACACAGCACAATGCAGCTTAGTGAATTTCATATAAATTTTCCCTTGGTGTTTTATCGTTCAACGGCCAAATATGGTTAGCGTTCTAACTATAAATATAGTTAGTACACTAACTATATTTGACATTTGGCGGTATCCTAACAAAATTTCACATTTTATTCAAAATTATCAGGGCAAGATTATGAGCGTATATAAAACAGACAGTCAGATTTTGTGTGGCATAAACCTTTGCAATTTAGCCCAATAAAGCGCGAATATTCTTATACTTTTGGGGATTTGTATAGTTAGTGCACTAACTATATTTGACATTTGGCGATATCCTAATAAAATTTCACATTTTATTCAAAATTATCAGGGCAAGATTATTAGCGTATAAAAAACAGACAGTCACATTTTGTGTGGCATAAACCTTTGTAATTTAGTCCAATAAAGCGCGAATATTCTTATACTTTTGGGGATTTGAGTTGATAATTGACTTTAAACTATTCTCATGACTTCCCCCCTGTCAAAATTATATAAATGGCTCTTTATTATGAAATAGCGTTATACGGGCGATTGTTTAAACAAGTGACTTTAGTCAAGCCATCAAGTTTTATAGCGATGGTTTGCAAATTGGACAACTATAAGATGGCGATTACCTTTATCCGATTATTGCGAGAAATAGCAACACGAATCCTGATCAATTAGCCGGCTTAGAAAACAGTTTGGTGTGGAGTAGTAGTCAACGAACTTATATTCCATTCAAGCAAGTTAGTGGCAAAATGAACTATGCCAGTGAAGAACTACTGATTAATCGACGTGATCGTGTACGAACTATTACCGTTAAAGCGGAGTCTAGATACAATGAAACTACCGGTGAGGCGTTTAATCGTACACAAGCTAAAATTGCTGCTATTGCTTTACCCGAAGGTTATAAACTTGACTGGGGCGGCGAATATGAGTCGTCACGTAAAGCGTAAGCCGCTTTAGGAAAAGGCTTACCGCTGGGCTTCTTAATTATGTTTATTATCAGTGTCTTGCTCTTTGGTAAGGCTAGGCAGCCGATTATTATTTGGCTGATTGTACCTATGGCTGTGGTGGGTGTGGTTGCGGGCTTACTAATAGCAGACTTACCTTTTGGCTTTATGTCGTTACTGGGCTTTTTGAGCCTATTCGGTATGTTAATTAAAAATGCTATTGTGTTATTGGAAGAAATTGACTTACAAATTATCGAAGGTAAAGAAAAAGCCATTGCCATCGTTGAAGCAAGCTTGAGTCGTTTGAGACCAGTTTCACTGGCAGCTATCACCACTATATTAGGTGTTATGCCATTATTATTTGCCCCTTTCTTTGCTGATATGTCGGTGACCATTATGGGTGGATTAGCGTTTGCCACTATCTTGATCATGATAGCCGTACCTGTGCTTTACAGTGTTTTTTATAAAATTAAGGTAGAGAAAGTGTAGCTTGGGTATTTAGCTAATCACTGAAGTGTTATCTCAATAAAAAGTTTAGTGACTAAGGTTTATTCCTTAGCGATAAACATAAAAGCGGACATTAACCTGTTCGCTTTTATGTTCAGACGAAGGGGCAGTTTTTTTTGTTCCAGACAAGAACCAACATCCATGTTGGCAATGTATTGATCACATGACTGTTCTTAGCCATCTCGGTAATTACTCCTGCATTACTCTAATGGCTCATATCATGGCAAAAACATGGCTCTGCGCCGTTAGTGTATCCATGCAGGTCGATGCGAAAGAACGACTATATTTATGCCTCTCTCAGATATCCTGTATTTCTAAGCACTAGTGTATTTATACACGCTAGATAAAGAGCGAAGCTATACTCTTTATCTAGGTAAACTTTATTCTATATTAAGTACTTTTTTCAAGGGCGTTAAATAGGGCTCAAAATGTCGCCATTGTTCAGTGGCACTTTTATAAATGGGTTGACGCACTTGCTCAGAGCTTGGGGTTTTAATATTGCGCTTGGTTTTATGAAAATCGACACACGATTGTTCAAACTCTAAGCCACAAAAATCAAGCATTCTTCGTACTTGTGTTTCTAAATCATCAACCACATCTTCATGATTTACCTTTAATACATAATCCGGTAAGACATCATCCCAATGTGCCATCAATTTTAAATAAGCTTGATAGTAACGACCCATGTCTTCAAGGTCGTAACTAAAATCTTGTCCTTCGGCAAATAACTGTTTAAAACCACTAAAACAACAAGCCATGGGCGAGCGTCTAGCGTCAATAATTTTAGCATTGGGCAGTATTAATCGAATTAGGCCAATATGGAGAAAGTTATTGGGCATTTTATCAATAAATAAGGGTGCCTTTTCTCGATAGACTTGAGTTTCGTCAATAAATTGCTGACCAAAGCGTTTGAAATACTCGGGATTAATTTCATTTAAGTTTTTCGGATATTGGGCTTCTTGATCACTTTGACTATGGCTACGGCCTCGTAGTCGTGATGCTAAGCCTAATATATTATGTAGCTCCATCGTGCCGTCAACTTGACTATGTGAAGCCAGTATTTGTTCAAGTAGCGTAGAGCCTGCGCGCGGTAAACCGACAATAAATATTGGATCGGGTAAATTAAGCCCTAAAGTTCCACGGCTCTCAAACAGCTCGGCGGTACAGTATTTAATTTGCTCAGCAACTTGTTGTTCTACTTTGGTGATGTCAAAGCCACTATGAGCATGTTGTAATTTATTGCCTTCTTGGTAGGCTTGAAAGGCTTGGTTATAGTCTTCTCTGTCTTCAAAGGCTTTACCGGTAGCAAAATGTAGTTGAACCTTATCTGTTAGTGCTAAGGCTTTATTATTTTGCTGTGTTTGCATTTGCGCAATTTCTTCATCACTAAAACGGTAGGTTTTAGTATTGGCTAAACTCCAAAAAGCATCACCATAACTTGGGTTTAACTGGTAGGCTTTTTGGTAAGCCGTAATGGCTTTTTTTATGTCACCTTTGGTTTTTAGCGCATGGCCTAGCTGCAGTTGAAAGCCTGCAACTTGATCGTTTTGCTCTACCGCTTGTTCAAATAGGATGATGGCTTGCTCTATTTTACCTAAACCTGTTAAGGCACTCGCTTTAGCGACTTTGAAGCTCAGGTTGTCAGGTTGTATAGCGAGTAACTTTTCAACTTGCTGTTCTGCCACTTTGTATTTACCTAAACGAATAAGTAAATTGAGGTACTGAGAGCGCGCATTTATATGATTGGGCGCCAACTCAAGGGCACTGGCCAGTAAAAATTCAGCATCGTCATAAATTTTTAGCTCTACACCTATTTCAGCAAGCAGACACATGCCATCGATGTGGCGTTTATTATCTTGTAAAAAATGTCGACAAATTTGTTCCGCTTTTAATAGTTTTCCTTCGTGCATTAATTCAGTTACCGCGAGTAAAGCCGGTGGTAATTTTTTTAGTTTCTCTAACTGATTGGCGGCTTTTTGCACATTGTCTTGTTGCTTTGCATCTCGGTACAGATGAATTAATGCTTGCCAACTAGCGACTAAACTCGGGTTAAGTTTTACCGCCTTTTCAAATGAAATTTTAGCCAGTGCTGGTTCATCTAAGGCTAAATAGATAAAGCCTTGTTCTTGATTAGCGCGGCTATGTGTTTCATCGAGTTTAAGTAATGCATTAATACTGCTTAATGCCGCAGGGATAGTTTTTGCATAGCGTTGGGCAACGGCAATTAAATACCATAATTCAATTTGGAGTTGTTGGTCTGTGGTTTGTTTTTGTAGTTGTTTACTTTGTGTAATGGCGTCATTGAATTTTGTTGTTTGGATCAATTGTTGAATTGATTTTAATTGGTCTTCATTAGCAGAGTGAGATCTTGTGTCCAATGACTTAGCTCCAGAGTAGGTTAGCGTATTATTTTTAGGTTAAAAAACGACTATTTTATCAATAAAAAGCCGCTTGATACAGATATCAAACGGCTTTATTTATCATTTTAGTTTTGACTTAACTTAACTAGCTTTTAGTAATCAATCTAGGCTTAATAAAAGTCGTACGAGAATCTAAAACCAATAGTACGAGGTCGGTTAGAAACTACTTTTGGCGTATACTGTTGAGTATCAATATATAATATTGCACTTTTATCAGTTAGGTTGTCGATGAAAAGCTCAGCTTTCCATTCGTCGTTAGTTACACCAAAGCTTAAGTTTGCTACCACATAACTATCCTGTATATAACGACCACCTGCAAGGGTATCGCCATTACTGTCTTGATAATTAACGCCGGTATAAACATCAGCTTCTTTTTCAATGCTCAAACCTGAACCTGTGCCATAGATTAAATTAGTAGAGTCTTCTACCATGTACGCATCCATCACCATACCGGCAAGTCTCTCTCCGGTATAACTGATTGAACCGTTAACATAACCTGTCATACCTTGGCCAATTGGATAGAAATACTGGGCTTGTAAATTACCTGAAAATTCAGCTGAATACGGTAATCTACTGCCTTCTGGTGGCGCAATACCATTAAGCTGAGCATTAACTGACGTTAGCTCAGCATTTATCAAACTAAAAGCACCAGAGATAATTAAGTTATCCGTTGCAACCCAACTAAAGTCACCATCAATACCTTTAATTTCAGCATCACCAACATTATCAGTAAATACTAAGAAGCTGATATTGGTAGGGTCATATCGTGATGTTTGCAGATCAGATATTTTTGAATAATAGGCAGTAGCGTTAAAGCGTAAATTTTGATCAAATAAGGTTGATTTAAAACCTAATTCTACGTTATCTAAACTATCAGTGGTTGAATACACTGGTATGCGGAAACCTTCAAAGGCGCCTTCTTGACTTTTAGCTGAACCACCACCAACTCGGTTAGTAACCGGTGGTCTAAAACCTTCTGAATATGATGCAAATATCATAACATCATCATTCATTTGCCAATCAATTGAAGTTTTGATAATCGTATCATCAACAGTTAACTTGCCGTCACTATCAAGTAAGTCAGTTTCTAGTTGGCCACTGGCAATAGCAGTTTGAATTGATGCTGTTTCAGCCGCTGCTTCCTCTGGAGTCCTACCATCACTGATAAAAAATTCAGTTAAGGCTGCATCACTACCATCACCAAAAGCTTGTAACCTGCCACTGACATCATCGCCAGTAGTAGCGCCTTTATAAATATCATCAATTTGATACCAACGCGCGCCAAAACTTGCAGTGACTGTGTCGGTAATATCGTACTCAAACTGACCAAATACGGCGATTTGATCTATGGTATGTGTAACATCATTAACAAAACTTACTTCTGAAGGGAAAGGGCCACCATCACTGTTAATGCCATCACTTCCTGCGAGAGTTCTTGCCAAATTAGGAAACTTCTCTGTATTGGCTATTTTGAATTGACCAACAGTTGATAACTCTTGTGTGTCGTAAAATACACCTGCGGTTACACGCCAGCGATTTTCAGCTGAGGTATTCATACGCAATTCGTGGGTAGTACGAGAAGAGCTAGTTTCTTCTTTATAATACTTAGTCGGGTCAAGACATTCTTGTTCTGCTTCAGGAACGCCTGAATAGTTACAAACATAATAAGCAGAAAACGAACCACCGTTAGTGTAGCCAGTGTAATCAATCGTTGAATTGATATCTCGGTCGAGATAACCACCGGTATAAACCACGGTAAGATGCTCAAGTCGGCCTTCTAATGTCCAAGTCGTTAAACCAAAATCATCATTGTTGTTTTCTGGTACAAAGCGGCTTGTTGATGTTTCACCTTTAAGGTTTGGATCATAAGAAAACACACCTTCGGTATCAAGAGACTGTTGAGTATGTTGAACTAAAAGATCCCAGTCATTATTGATTAAATAAGATAAACCAAAGCGAGCACCGGCATAGCTTGCCGTGTTAAAGTTTTCTTCTACTAAAGCCGCATTTTGTGGTGCGGTAACAGAAACATTTTCAGGATTAGTTAATGCACCACCAGAAATTCGACTAATAACTTCTGCACTACCGGTATAACCATTTTCACCGGGAACATTGAGTACATTATCTATCCAACCACCTTGGTAGTCGTTGTAAGCAGTAACACGTACAGCCAACGAGTCAGATAAAGACATATTAAAATACGCTTCAACAGAGTTACTCATGTCGCCGCCTTTGGTGGTACTTGTGCTGGTATCAAAACCTGCAGCAAAACCATCATGGGTTGGCTTGTTGGTGATTAAGCGTACGGTACCTGATTGAGAGCTAGCACCAAAAAGTGTGCCTTGTGGCCCAGGCAAAACTTCTATACGTTCAACATCAGTAGCATAAATATCTAAGTTACGCCCTTGCATTGATACCGGTTGCTCGTCCAAATAGAAAGCAACAGAAGGTTGTAGTGCTTGAACTGATGAAACTGAGATATTAGTTTGCGTAGTTGCTGCGCCACGAATATATATTTCATTTTGGCCAGGACCTGTACCCTGAAAAACTACGTTGGGTAAAAACTCTACGTATTGGTCAAAATTAGAAACGCCAAGTTTTTCTAAGCTGTCACCTGTTAAGGCGGTAACAGTTACGGGCACTTCTTGAATTGATTCAACGCGTTTAGTTGCTGTAACTTCAATAGTCTCTATTGAAGCTCTTTTTTCTGTTTCTTCAGCGTATAAAGTGCCTGACGCTGCTAGTGCGGTCAACACAGCGTAGTGTAGTTTAGTGAATTTCATATTGATTTTCCCTTGGTATTTTTATTGTGAAGAGCCTAATACGTTTAGAACTCTAACTACAAATACACTTAGAACTCTAAATATAAATACCATTAGAGTTCTAACTATATTTGGTCTTTTGCAGTATCTTAACAAAATATAGGAATTTTTTCAAAAATATAATAGAGTGCTATTTTTTAGTGAAATCTCGTTACACGGGTAATTGTTCACACAAGTGACTATTTACACCTTGATTAACAAGATATAATATCAACACAAATTAAATTTAGGGGAAGGCTTTGTCTTTATCCGCCAATAGTCAATTAAATAAGACAGTATTCGTTAGTGCATCATCTATCATTATTGCGCTTTTACTTTATACAGTAGCACTACCTGAACAGGCTCAGAGCTTGTTTACGCTTATTCAAACAAGCATTGTTGACAACGGCAGTTGGTTCTATGTACTCACCGTCGCTTTTATCTTCTTTTTTGTTATTTTTTTAGGATTCTCTCGTTACGGGGATATTCGTTTAGGGCCTGATCATGCGACCCCCGATTATTCTATGCTGACTTGGCTTTCTATGTTGTTTGCTGCTGGAATGGGCATTGGCTTAATGTTCTTTGGTGTGGCAGAGCCATTGATGCACTATTTGTCGCCACCTACGGCAGAACAAGGCACGGTCGCTGCGGTTCAAGAAGCAATGAAAATGACATTTTTCCATTGGGGATTACATGCTTGGGCTATCTACGCCGTTGTGGCCTTGGTATTAGCTTATTTTAGTTATCGCCATAATTTACCACTAACGTTACGCTCAGCATTATATCCCTTGATTGGTGACCGAATTTATCAATGGCCAGGGCATTTAGTTGATATTTTTGCTGTGGTCAGTACGGTTTTTGGTGTGGCCACCTCATTAGGTTTAGGCGCGTCACAGGTAAATGCAGGTTTCGGCTATTTGTTCGGTATTGAGGTTTCTACGACCAATCAAATCATTATAATGATTGGTATTATTGGACTTGCCATTATCTCTGTTGCGACCGGTTTAGATAAGGGAATTAAAATACTCTCTGAAACCAACATGGTATTAGCGGTTATCTTGTTAACTTTGGTTTTTGTACTCGGTCCAACGGTGTTTTTATTACAGGCTTACTTACAAAATATTGGTGATTATTTAGCTGATATAGTACATAACACCTTTAATTTATTCGCTTATAAAAAGACCACTTGGATAGGTGGTTGGACGATATTCTATTGGGGGTGGTGGCTTGCTTGGGCACCTTTTGTTGGCTTGTTCATCGCTAGAATCTCTCGTGGTCGCACGATTAGAGAATTCATAGTTGGTGTCATGTTAATACCCACCGTATTTACTTTGTTTTGGATGACTATTTTTGGTACCAGTGCCATTGATTTGGTGCATAACCAAGGGGTGGTTGAATTAGGAGAGATGGTCAGTAAAGACTCATCAGTGGCATTATTTGTTTTTCTAGAAAACTTCCCATTATCTACATTGCTGTCTTTCTTTAGTGTCTTGATGATTGTGATATTTTTTGTCACCTCTTGTGATTCTGGTGCGATGGTAGTGGATATGCTCTGTTCACATGGCAGTAATAATACACCCTTGTGGCAACGAGTTTATTGGGCTGTAGGTATCGGCATGGTCGCAGGGATTTTATTGTTAGCGGGTGGACTTGGTGCTCTGCAAACTATGACTATTGCCAGTGCCTTGCCTTTTGCTATCGTACTACTGCTTGCTATTGCTGGCTTGATTAAAGCATTGAGAGTGGAAGCTTTTAAACAAGATAGCCAGCTTATAGCAGCGGTACCTCATTCAAACAATGATCGTGATGATAGCTGGCAGGTGCGGTTAAATAATATTGTTGATTACCCAAATAAGGGCAATGTGAATAAATTTATTAGTAAGACCGTTGTCCCTGCGTTTAAATCCGTTGCTGATGAACTAAAGAAAAACCAAATCAATGTGGTTGTTTCGGATGAAAATGGCCTGAGTTTATTGGTTCAACACGGTGAAGAACAGCAGTTTGTTTATCGGGTGCTTGCTCGAAAGCATTCACAACCGGACTTTGCTAATGAAGACGATGATGATGAACACAGTTATTATCGAGCAGAAGTGCATTTAGGTGAAGGCGGACAAGATTATGACATTATGGGTTGGTCGAAGGCGGCAGTGATCAATAATATTATTGATCAATACCATAAACATTTGCACTTTTTGCATTTGTTACGTTAACAACTAACGGCGTCAGTTTTATCGATATTACTGGCGCTCGTTACATATAATCAGAGCCTATAACAATTTTTGTTATAGGCTCTGTAATTCTAATAGCGGTGCAGCATCTATTTTGTCTGCATCCATCATATTTGATAAACGCTCCATTGAAGACAACAATTGTGATTGTTCCCATTGCTCTAAGTTAGAAAATTTTTCAATAAAATGTTCTTGCAATGCTTGCGGTGCCTTAAGCAAAAGCGCTTTTCCATCATCAGTTAAATACAGGCCGACTTTACGTTTGTCTTGTGTATAACGCACTCTTGAAATAAGGTTTTTATTTTCTAACCGATCAATAATATTGGTCACCGTTGCGGGACTTAAATTAACTTTTTTGGCAACTTGGCTTGAATTGATACTGTATTCTTTATCGATCTCTAACATAATTAATAATTGTGGGCTGGTTAAGCCGGACGTTTTATTAAGATGTTTTGAATGTAAATCAATGGCGCGTATAACTTTTCTTAAGGAAATTAATAATTCCTGGTGTTTTTCCATAACAGTAGACTCCTAACTCCTAACTTTAAAATTCCGTAGTCTAATCAAAATTATAATGACCGACTAGAGAAATTATTGAAATAAACATTATTTAACTAAAATCACTTGGGTGTTTTTAAAATAACGAATAGCTATGATGGCTGAAAAGTCACGATCTCTCAATATAAAAATAACAGAGTAGGTAAATATGAAATTTCCAAAAATAGGACCTGCGTTTCTTGTTACAGCAGCGTTTATTGGTCCAGGGACGATAATTACCGCGTCAATGGCTGGCGCAAATTATGGTGTATCACTTGTTTGGGCATTGCTATTTGCTATGTTTGCGACGTTAATTTTGCAAGAAATGGCGGCAAGGCTAGGTATCGTTAGTCAACAAGGTTTAGGCGAAAATATACGACAGGCGATTAAGCACCCGTTTGCTAAGGCTTGTGTTGTTATGCTGGTGGTGAGCGCTATTGTGGTCGGTAATGGCGCTTATCAAAGTGGTAATATTTCAGGCGCAAGTTTAGGCTTAGTAGGTGTTGCAGAACAGTTAGGTTTTAAAGTTGCTTTTGGAGCTATTATTTTTCCAATCATGATTGGTTCGCTTGCTTTTGTCTTACTTATTACCGGTAGTTACAAAGTCATTGAGCGCGCTTTAGTGGTGTTAGTTGGCTTAATGAGTATTGCATTTATAGTGACATTTTTTTTAAGCAAACCGCAATGGTACGAGTTAATGAGCAGTTTTGTCGCCTTTGAATTACCCACGGGCGCAACACTCACGGTTATTGCCCTCATTGGCACGACCGTTGTGCCCTATAATTTATTTTTACATGCTTCAACGGCCAGTAAAAAATGGCAGTCGGTTAATGATATATCAACAGCAAGGAAAGATTTACTGCTATCTATTCCGCTTGGAGCTTTAATATCAGTAGCTGTACTTTCAACCGCGGCTTCAGCCTTTTTTGGTCAGCAACTCAGTTTGCAAAGTGCTGCCGACATAGCTCCTGCGCTACAGCCGCTATTTGGTGACTCTGCAAGTTTATTTCTTGGCCTTGGCTTATTTTGTGCTGGCATATCATCTGCGATCACCGCCCCTTTAGCGGCGGCCTTCGCGTTAAGTGGTATTTTAAATTTAGACAAAAACCTTAACGCTTTTGGCTTTAGATTGACGTGGATGATTATTTTAATTATTGGTGTTGTTGTCAGTAGCGCAGGTTTTAAACCTGTTGCTGTTATTTGGTTTGCTCAAGTAGCCAATGGTATTCTACTACCTTTGATCAGTATTTTTTTATTATGGATTATGAATACAAAAGTGCTAGGTGAGTACCGCAATAATTTATGGCAGAACATGGCTGCGGCCGGTGTTATTTTGATTACCTTACTCTTGAGTGGGCGTAGCTTGATGTCAGCGTTTGGCTTGCTGTAAGCACTGAGTATTGGTGACGATATAAAAATGCAGCTTATCTAGAACAATATTAATCGTTTGCAATAAATAAAAAGCCCTTAAATCAGCTGATTTAAGGGCTTTTTAGTGTTAACTAATGATTAAAAACCACATTGTTTACCTTGGTTTTTATCTTTTAACCAAGTATGCAAGGGGGCAAAATAATCAAGAATAGCGGTTGCATCCATTTGTTCATTGCCAGTTAATACTTTATAGGCTACTTGCCATGGCTGACTTGAGCCCATCTCAAGGACGGTATTTAACGCGGCACCGGCATCTTTGTTGTTATAAATAGAACAACGATGAATAGGGTCCGTATTACCTGAAATGTCACATAAGGCACGATGAAATTCAAATTGCTGAATATGTGCTAAGAAATAACGAGAATAAGGTACGCCAGCGGGTACATGGTATTTGGCACCCGGGTCAAAAGCATCGATGTTACGATCAATGGGGGCGGTTACCCCCTGGTATTTTTCACGTAATTCCCACCAAGCGCTATTATAGTTTTCAGGGGTGATTTCACCGGAATAAACTTTCCAACGCCATTGATCAACCATCACACCAAAGGGAATAAAGGCAACTTTATCTAGCGCCATTTTCATTAATAACCCAATGTCTTTTGATTCATCAGGAATGGCGTCAATTAAACCAATCTCTTTTAAGTATTTAGGTGTTACTGACAGGGCTATCGTGTCACCAATAGCTTCATGGAAACCGTCGTTAGCACTATTTTGATAATAAACGGGCTGGTTTTGGTAAGCACGTTGATAAAAGTTATGACCTAATTCGTGATGAATAACCGAGAAGTCTTCACCGGTTTTTTGGATACACATTTTAATGCGAATATCATCTTTAGCATCTAAGTCCCATGCTGAGGCATGACATACCACATCTCGATCGGCGGGCTTAGTAAATAATGAACGTTGCCAAAATGTTTCTGGTAAGGCTTCAAAGCCAAGTGAAGTAAAAAAGCTTTCAGCGCCTTTTACCATTTTAATTTCGTCGTAATTATGGCTGGCAAGTTGTTTGGTAACATCATAACCAGGATCGGCATTTTCAGGTGCCACTAAGTCATAAATATTGCCCCACGATTGTGCCCACATATTACCTAATAAATGCGCCGGAATAGGTTGGTCTTGTGGCACTTTATCTTCGCCGTAGGTTTTGCCTAATTCACTGCGCACATAACAATGTAGATCATCGTATAAGGGTTTAATTTGCCCCCATAAACGGTCAAGTTCTTTAGCAAAATCATCAGCAGGCATATCGTAATTAGAACGCCACATTGCGCCTAAGTCTGCATAACCTAGTCCTTGTGCGCCTTCGTTGCCCAATTCTGCTTGGCGAATATATAAGGGCTTCATCGCTGGGCTAATGGTGCGCCAACCTTGCCACATTTCTAATAATTCATCGTAGTTACGAGAGGTTGCCATGGTAGCGGTCATCTCGCCTAAACTTAAGGTTTCGCCCGATTTAGTGGTGTAATTGCCTTTACCATATAGACTATTTAATTCAGCGCCAATTTTTGCTAACTCAGCCGATTTAGCTGGATCTTGTGGTGCTGGCATCACTAAACTCTGCTTTAATATATTGAGTTTTCGGCGTTGATCAGCACTGACTTCTACAGCGTCAAATTTAGCGGCTTGCATGGCAAATCTAACCCCAGCTTCTGTCGACTTTTGATCTGCTGCTGCGGCAAGTGCTGAAGTGTCTTGCGTAATAAAGTTTGAATTGATCCAAGCCGCACGACTGCCTTCAAGGTTAAGTTGCACTAGCTCTTGTTCAGTAGTGGCTAAGAATTTTTCTGCCTCTTGAGCCGTTAACGCTTTATTTACCACAGTGGCCGCTTTAGCTGCATTTTTTACTGTGTTATCACCATTACAAGCACTTAGGCTTGCTGCTACTAAAATAGCGGCTGTGGTTAATTTAAATGTCGATTGCATAAGTATCCATTATTGTTTTTGTTAGCGCTTGATTAACGCTTTAATCAACTTAATCTAGGGTCATGGCTAGTGTAGATTGAGATTAGCAGCTTGGCAATAGTCTTGATTTTGTTGAGTACATTCGGGGGGCGTTGATAAATTTTGGACAAAAAAAAGCCCAGCGAAAGGGGTGCTGGGCCATCATATAAAATATACTAGGGAAAGTATGAAATTTGCGTTTCAAAAATTGCTTCAGGAAATGCCAAAAAATTATAGCTATATTAGGTGTTTTTAACTGTGTTTTTTCTGTAATAGTTTGTAATAAATGAGAAGAGTAATGCAAAAAATTCAGTAATAAAATTTGAAGGTTAAAGTATTATACAGAGAGTAAGTCGAAGTACATTCTTTATCAGCCACTAGGTTACCCGTCACTAGGCAAATATCTATTGAGATAACGTTAAGGTATTAATATTGCTGTAGAGAAAGTTAAATGGGCAAGCATTTTTAATCTAGTGGCCATTAATTGACATTTTTTGGACTTTGTTTGGTATTTTTTTTAGTTCTGCATTTAATCCTAGTTGCGTTAGTTTAAACGCTTGTTTAAACTACCTGTATTAATTTGTTAATTACACTAGAACTACGGCGTTATTTACCTATGAGCACGAAGAATAAAATATTAGATGCAGCAGAAAGTTTGTTTGCAAATAAGGGTTTTAATGGTACCTCTCTACGTGAAATAACCGGTCAAGCCGATGTAAACTTAGCTGCGGTTAATTATCATTTTGGCTCGAAGAAAGAATTAATTAAAGCGGTTATGTCTCGTTACATGAATGAATTATCTCCGCGTTTAGAAAGTGCTTTAAGGCGAGTCTGTGAAATAGAATCACCTAACCTAACTGACGTTTTTTCTGCCTTTATCGATCCGCTATTATCCTTAAACAAGTTTAAAGACAATGGTACCAGTAATTTTTTGCAGCTTTTAGGCCGAGGTTATACTGACAGCCAAGGATTTCTACGCTGGTTTTTAACCACTCAATACCCAGGTGTTATTGATAATTTTGTTTTAGCGGTACAAAAATCCTACCCAGAGCTAAGTGCTGAAGAGATGTTTTGGCGTTTACATTTTACCATGGGCACAGTGGTTTTTACCATGTCTTCAAGTGACGCTTTGATTGATATTGCTAAAAGTGATTTTGACCGTGATCTGCAAATTTCAGATGTTATCCGTAATGTTATCCCCTATGTTGCGGCCGGCGTTGGTGCACCTATGCCTTTGAAACGTTAAGCTGGGCTTGAGCTGAGTTAGCTAGAATATAAGATAAAAATTACAGATTCTGCTTAGTACGCTTATTATTTAATAGCGTTCAAAAACGCTATAATCTTCAGATTTATTTCTCAGATTTATTTCTCAAGTTTATTTTCAGGTTATGACTGGTAAATAGCGCCAACATCTTTGTTTATGCGTGCTAATTAGGTAAAGTAGCAATATCTTAATATTGTAAAGTGTTGTTATGGGTCCAGTCATGTTTGATGTGCAAGGCACATCATTGTCTCAAGAAGATAAAGAAATACTTCAACATCCACTGATCGGTGGATTAATCTTTTTTACTCGAAATTATCAATCACCAGAACAAATGGCTGACTTAAGTCAGCAAATCCGCATGGCAGCTAAAAAGCCTATGTTATTAGCGGTTGATCATGAGGGGGGTCGTGTACAACGCTTTCGAGAGGGCTTTTCTTTAATCCCAGCGATGGGTAAATTATGGCGAATGTCAGAACAAAATCTCGCCTTAGCAAAAGAACTCGCTAAACAAAGTGCGGTCTTAATGGCATTGGAAGTGCAAGCGGTTGGTATAGATATCAGTTTTGCACCCGTATTAGATATTAATAACATTAGCGAGGTTATTGGTGATAGAGCCTTTCATCAACAACCCGATTACGTCACTGAATTAGCTGAGGCATTTATCAGTGGTTTACATCTAGTGGGTATGAAAGCAACCGGTAAGCATTTTCCGGGTCATGGCAGTGTTAAAGCTGACTCTCATATTGATTTACCCATTGATTCACGTACAAGCGCTGAGATTTTCCAACAAGACTTAATACCATTTAAGCAACTTATCAGCAAAGGAAAAGTGGATGCCTTGATGCCTGCACATATTATTTTCCCCGATGTTGATCCTCAAGCTGTGGGTTTTTCTCGTTATTGGCTACAAAACATTTTACGTGAACAACTCGGTTTTAATGGCGTGATTTTTAGTGACGATTTATCCATGCAAGGCGCGGCAAGCATCGGTGGTTATATTGAACGCGCTGAGGCAGCACAAGCCGCAGGTTGCGATATGCTTTTACTATGCAACAACCGTGATGGCTGTGTAGAGGTGCTTGATAATGCCAACATTTCAACATCGTTAGTGAGTAGTGGAAGGCTTGATAAGCTGCTGAAAACGCCAGATAAAAACACTAATTTCTCAAGGCTTAAAGAAAATCTAGTATGGCAACAAGCGAGCGAATACCTTAAGCAATATCGTTGATTTTTAGCCAAGATCGCAGCCATTCAAATTACAAAGCAACAAACTTAAATAATAAAGAATATTAACAACATATCAAAATAAAAATATAATAATAAAAATATTGGATAAATTTATGACACTCACTAAACAGCTATTCATCCCGTTAGCCCCTGTTTTAGCGGTAATATTTCATTTTACCTTGCAAGCTGTTGGCCTGGACAGTAAAGCCTCTATCGCTGCGGCTATTACACTATTAACGGTTATTTGGTGGGTGACCGAAGCACTGCCTATACCTGCTACGTCATTAGTGCCTTTTGCCTTGCTGCCCCTATTTGGCATTGTCGATCATAAAGTGGTTGCATCCGCCTTAGGTAGCCACGTAATTTTGCTCTTAATGGGCGCTTTTATGCTGTCAAAAGCCATTGAAAAAAGTGGCGCACATGAACGGTTAGCGGTTTACATGGTGCGCTTGGTGGGCGTTAATAGCGGCAGGCGAATGGTATTTGGCTTTATGTTAGCGAGTGCACTATTAAGTATGTGGATATCCAACACCGCCACAACCTTAATTATGTTACCTATTGCCTTGGCTATTCTAAAACATATTGATAATCAAAACCTTAAAGTAGCGCTGATTCTTGGTATTGCCTATGCAGCAAGTGTGGGTGGTGTTGCGACCCCTATTGGTACGCCGCCTAATGTGATCTTTATGGGCATTTATGAAGAACAAACCGGCATTGAATTTGGCTTTTTAGAATGGATGAAAATTGGCGTACCTATTGTGATACTTGCTATTCCAATTATGGCCTTTTGGCTTACCAGAAATGTCAAACTTGAACAAGCGGTACACTTACCCGTATTAGGGCCATGGCGCGCGGAAGAAACACGCACCTTGTGGATTTTTGGTTTAACTGCATTAGCCTGGATCACACGTAAAGAACCTTTTGGTGGTTGGAGTGGCGCCTTAGATATTGAGATAGCAGGTGATAGCACTGTCGCTTTATTTGCTGTGGTGTTGATGTTTATTGTGCCCAACGGTAAAGGCTCACGCTTACTCGATTGGGACAGCGCTAAAACTATTCCCTGGGGTATGTTATTGCTATTTGCTGGCGGTATTGCCTTAGCTAAAGGTTTTGTCGCTTCAGGTTTAAGTGATTTATTGGGTGAGTGGTTAGCGTCATTTGCTCACTTACCGGCAATTATCATGATTGTTACTATTTGTTTGGTGGTGACTTATCTAACAGAAATAACCAGTAACACCGCAACAGCCACCTTACTGATGCCCATTTTAGCAGCGGCGGCTATTGCTTCTGGTTATGACCCTAAAGTGTTAATGATACCTGCGGCGATATGTGCCAGTTGTGCGTTTATGCTACCTGTGGCAACAGCGCCTAATGCCATCGCTTATGGCACCGGTGAAATACAAATTAAAGAGATGGTAAAAGAAGGGGCCGTGCTCAGTTTTATTATTTCTTGCTTAGTGGGTATTACTTGTTACTTGTTATTGCTCTAACTGCCTTTAACGTCAAATTTAAATACTCGCGTTATGACCTTGGGTTATAACGCGAGTTTGATAAAAAACGGTTAAAACATTTTCTCTTTTTGCAAACGTGCTAATAAAATAATAGCAAACGCAGCACTATAAACACCAAATATAACTAGCATGACTTGTGGCATGGTAAAGCCTAAGAATTGCCAGTTAATATCACCGCAGTCGCCTGTCGCTTCAAACAAGGCCGGTAACCATTGATGTAGTGGCGCCCAAGTTGGGAAGTTTGGTATAAACTCACAACTAAATAAAAACGACATAGTTGATGATTGCATGTCGACATGTTCTAAAGCAATGATGAACCCCCAAATAGCCCCAGTAGCCCATAAACCATAAGCGGCAATACGTATTAATACAAATTGACAACCTAAAGCCCCAACGACACCAGCTAAAAATATCCCCCAGATGGCGGTGCGCTGATAAATGCACATAATGCAGGGTTCAAGCCCCATCACATATTGAAAGTAGAGTGCGATTAATTCAAAACATAAGGCACTAACAGCGAGCAATTGCCAAGCTCGTTGATTTAAAGATAATTGGCTTAAGAAATTCACAACATGTCGCCCATGATTAATTATTTAAGTAATATTGCTACATATGCTAACAATAATAAAAAAGCGCCACAAGGGCGCTTTTGTTAAATTTTATATCAGCTTATAACTTGAGCAAAACTTATTAGTGACCACCAGGGGCACTAGTTTCAGGCTTTGCACTGTGATGCTGAATAATATTTTCGTCATAAAAATACTGGGTGTATTTGGTTAACTGTCCCGTTGAGATAGCCAGTAAACCAACAAGCGTTAACACTATCGTATAAGGGAACGCCATAATAACCATACGACCATAAGATAAACGAATTAATGGTGCTAGTGCTGAGGTTAATAAGAATAAGAACGCTGCTTGACCATTCGGTGTTGCCACACTGGGTAAGTTTGTACCTGTGTTAATTGCCACCGCTAATAAATCAAACTGGTCGCGGGTAATTTGGCCAGCCATTAGTGCTTTTTGAATCTCTGTAATGTAAACCGTACCAACGAATACATTATCACTTACCATAGAAAGTAAGCCATTTGCCAGATAGAACATAACAAGCTGCATGTTACCTTCAAAGGTTAACACCCAAGTGATAACCGGCGTAAATAAGCCCTGATCGACAATAACAGCAACTATCGCGAAGAACACAGCTAATAGAGCAGTAAAAGGCAAGGCTTCTTCAAAGGCATGGCCAATTTGATGCTCTTCAGTAATACCCGTAAATGCAGTGGCTAGAATGATGACAGATAAGCCAATCATACCAACGGGTGCTAAATGTAATGCCAGACCAACAATTAACCAAACGGCAATCGCACCTTGAATAATAAGTTTGGCATTATCAAGCTTATTACGTTTTTTACTTTCTGCAATATCATAGTCGTTCAAAACATTGTAAACATTTTCTGGTAAAGCAACGCCGTAACCAAACCATTTTACTTTTTCTAAAAGTACACAGGTTATCATGCCAGCAAAAAACACTGGAATAGTTACTGGTGACATACGAATAGCAAACTCAAGGAACTCCCAGCCGGCTTGTTGACCAATAACTAAGTTTTGTGGCTCACCAACTATGGTACATACACCACCTAAAGCTGTACCCACACCAGCATGCATCATTAAATTACGTAAGTAGCCGCGAAACTGCTCTAAATCAGTACGTGAGTATTCAGCTAATTCATGGTCACTGGTATGATCGTGGTCAACTTTAATATCTTTACCCGAAGCAACCTTGTGATAAACCGAGTAAAAACCAATAGCGACACTTATAATTACGGCAATTACGGTAAGCGCATCTAAGAAGGCCGACAAGAAGGCCCCAGAGAAACAAAACAGTAAAGACACCATCACTTTGGAACGAACTTTAGTGACTATTTTAGTGAATAAAAATAGTAACAAGCCTTTCATAAAGTAAATGCCGGCAACCATAAATATTAATAATAAAATCACTTCAAAGTTTAAAATCATCTCATGCATGACTTGATTTGGACTTGTCATACCTATGGCAACTGCTTCAATAGCGAGTAAACCACCGGGTTGTAACGGGTAACATTTTAGTGCCATTGCTAGAGTAAATATAAACTCAACAACCAATGCCCAACCGGCAATGTAGGGGTCGACAACGAAAAATAATAATGGGTTGATTACTAAAAATGTAATTATTGCGATTTTGTACCATTCTGGCGAATTGCCAAGAAAGTTTTTATAAAACGCATTCATGAATGATTGCTGCATGATGAACCTTTTAAAAATTAAGAGCTAGGATTAGTGTGACTTAAACGTTTTTTTAATTATTCTTTTTTAATTATTTTTATAAATTTAAGAGTTCAAGAGTTTAAGCGTTAATTTAACTATTGTAAATAAGTCAGAGCAAGCTTGTTAGGTATTGAAACTGACTGTTGGGACAGTAAATGTAATTTTGGCATAAAAAAGTAAGCTTTAAAAAATGGCAAAATCAGCAGGCATAAGCAAATTTTTTGATTTTAGAACATTTAAAAAATAGCGATAAAGCTAAGGTGAATTTAACACGGTAGCTATTAGGAGATATTTGTTTATGATCAACGCCACTGAAGTTGAGCATTGGATGCATCTCTCACTCATAGCTATCAAAGATTTTACTAAAATGGCTTTTCATGGTGCGGCATCTAAGTTAAGAATAATCTTCACTAGTGACTACTATGTATGCTTTAAAATTATTTTTGATCGATTTTAAAGATTTTTTGATCCCGCTTAGCTTCATAATTTAAATAATATTATTTGATAAATGCTAAAACTATTAAACCACGACTGATTTTTTGATAATGTGACTATTAATTATAGCGGACGATCAGTGTGTTATCTTACGTAGAACGCAACAACTAAATAGCTTTAAAGTTAATTTAACTACTTAGTTGTTATAAAAAAAAGTGGTGTTACCAGCCTGATGTTTGAACGGCTTTATCTGTTGATTCATGTACTTGATTATATTCTGAAATAGATGTTAGTATTTCGATTTCACTCAGTTAGATTATGGGTTGAATCATTAAATGTGTATCTTTAATTATAGCTGTGATCATATTAACTTTTGGTTTTATTGTTAAGTCCCAGTTAAGTGTTTTGACTATATTTTGTCGGTTTATATATAATAGATCGGGTTCTTGAGGGAAATGGCTAGTAGGAAAGCCATAAAGCTGTTTTTAAGCACAATACATTCAACGAGTTATTCAACGATCTATTCAACAAGTTATTCAACAATATTAAAATCATAATTTTTTACTACTAGCTTAAAGCTGATTACTTACCAAGAATCGGTTAAATCACCTTAAGTTCTATGGCCAGTTTTTTTAGACCTGGCAAAGTTCACTAACGTAAAAACAGACATTACATATTGTTTATATAGAGCTTTAATTTTTACTATTTAATATGAGACCTTTTTTATGCTTAAAAACTTTAATAAGTTATCTATTGTTTATCAATTAACAACGATTATTTTTATTATTACATTGACAGTTTTTTCACTATTAACGCTTTATGTTTCTTATGACACCAGTAGAGGCGCAATTAAAGGCGTTGAACAGCAACTGAATCGTGAATTAAAGTCGATATCAGGAAATTTTGAATTTTTTCATGAGACGTTAGAACAAAGGACCAGTCAGTTAGGTGATATTTTCTTTAATATGTTTTCAAGTGATCTGAGCATTGATATGGCTAATATTAGCCGAGTAGGTAACTTTGATGTGCCGACATTAATGCATGGCGATAAAGCAATTAACGGCAATTTTTCATTACCCGATGAATTCACTAAAATGACTGGGGGAAGTGCGACTATATTTATGAAATACAATGATGACTTTATTCGTGTTTCTACTTCTTTACGTAAAGAAAACAATGATAGGGCTTTTGGTACCTTGCTAGGTAAAAGTCATCCTGGTTATTCCACTTTAATGCAAGGCAACACCTATAAAGGATCTGCCTTTTTATTTGGTCGTAACTACATGACTAAATATATTCCTTTTAAAGATGTTAACGGTGCGGTTATAGGAATTATGTATGTTGGTTTTAACTATACGGCATCGCTAGCAACATTTAAGGAAAAATTAGCTAAAATTAAGTTTGGTGATACGGGTTATTTGTATGCAATTTCAGCTAAAAAAGGCCCTAAGCAGGGCACTCTAGTTATTCATCCTTCCATTGAAGGAAGAAACCTTGTCACAATGGAAGATGCGTCAGGCAAAAAAGTTTTTAAAAAATTACTTGATGGTGATTCAGGTGTTATGCATTACCAATGGAATAATGCCCAAGGACAGGCCCAAGATAAATTAGTTGCCTATAAGCATGTTAATGGTTGGGACTGGGTTATTGCTGCAGGAAGTTATACCGATGAATTTATTAAGGAAAGTGTTTCACTGCGTAATAATTTAATTGCAATGACCATTTTGAGTGCGTTGGTTATTTTGGCACTAGTTTATCTTTCGTTAAAGAATTGGTTGAAACCCTTAAATGCCATTGCTCAAAGTTTGAAACTATTGGGACAAGGAGATCTCAGAACGCGTGTTACCGTAAAAGGCTCGGAAGATTTTGAAGATACGTCTAATGAAATACAATTTTTAGCGGGTCATTTAAATAAAATGGCGAAAGAATTTTCAATATTAATTAACAGTATTTTAAGTTCGGTTGATCTGATGGGCATTGCGTCAGAACGTGTCGCAGCGGTTGCTGCACAAACACGACAAGGAGCAGGTCAACAGTTAGATGAAGTAGATCAAGTTGCAACGGCCATAAATGAAATGGCCGCAACAGTGCAAGAAGTAGCATCAAGTGCGGTTACTGCCGACTCCCTCACGAAAGAGTCAAATGATCATGTTCAACGAGGTAACTTGGTTGTTAATAATGTCGCAAGTTCTATTCAAGATTTAGCTATTCAAGTTGAAGAATCGGCAACAGCGATTGAAGCGGTTGAAAGTGAAAGTAAAAGTGTTGAAACTGTTTTAGAGGTTATTCGTGGGATAGCAGAGCAAACTAACTTACTTGCGTTAAATGCAGCGATTGAAGCTGCAAGAGCCGGTGAACAAGGTCGAGGGTTTGCTGTAGTTGCTGATGAAGTGAGAACACTGGCGCAAAGAACACAGACATCAACTGCTGAGATTCGTGTGATAATTGAGCGATTACAACATAGCGCTACACAAGCGGTAGAAAAAATGCAATTAGGCCGAGACAAGGCCAGAAGTAGTGTTGAAGAAGTATCAAAAGCCGACGACGTATTAAATCAAATAACTGAATCTGTTGCATCTATTTCTCAGATGACAGCCCAAATAGCGGTCGCCACTGAAGAGCAATCACGAGTAGCAGAAGATGTGAATCAACGTGTGGTAAATATTCGTGATATATCAAGCGAAACCTCTAATGGGGCAAACGAAATGCTTGAGTCAACATCACAAATGCAAGGTGCTGTAAAACAATTAGAAACCAAGACAACACGATTTACAGTCTAAATTATTTAAAAAATTGAGCTAGCCTGTGACAAATTTTGTGTAACTGCCAGTTTTAAATAAAGTGCTTTAAACGGTCTTCGAATTCAATCATAAATTGATTCAAGGCCGTTTTTTAGTTTTTGTTATAGGGCGTTGTAAATACAAAGGATGCTTCTATAAAAATTTTTGGCATTTTATTACTACTTATTAGTTTTCACTCCTCACTCCTCAACACAGGCTGAAAAAGAACTTATTGTAAAAATACTTCCAGACAAATTAATTTTATCAATAGATTGTGAGGCTAGAACAAACTACAAGTAAAAAATCCCTTGTGTTCTATACTTGCAAAAATTCAGATGATGGCATGTATTTCATGGGATTTCGTTTAAATGATAGCGGTTTAGTCGCCATTTTTAAAAAGAACTCACATAATATTGTTGTTAACTACATTATTGGATATTACAGTCAGGTTAGACCCCCACAGCTACAACAGCGGACTCACATCAAATGAATCAGAAAAAAAGATACTGGCTCGAATACAAATCGGTGGCCAAAATTAATTGACCACTACAATTCTCATTTTTGAAGATATTAACCACTTTCACACAAAAAAACTTTGCCTAAATAATTTTTGAAGTTATTTATGATATCTAATACCTCTGTGTTAACCATTAGAAAAATCAGGTTAAGAGGGGGGAACTATATTTCTTGCTCTTTTAATCAATATTTTAGCCGATAAGCTTTATCAATTTTTTCGCTGTTATGCACCTAAAAATCTCTTGGTGTCCCGTCAATTAAGATGGTTGTATTAGATATTTTTATTTAATTGATATAAAGTGCATTTTAAAATGCTGCTTCCAAAATTCCAAGTTAAATAGTGTTTATAAAAAAGCCATTTCAAATATATTTGTTCAAGAAGAGTTGCTTAAATAATGAAAAAAACCATAAAAATGGACAGATACAACAAGAAAATATTGACTATATTACACCGTGAAGCTGATCTAACAAATGCTGAATTAGCTGAAAGAGTAAATCTTTCTGTTAGCGCGTGCTTTCAACGAGTGAGAATGTTGAAAGAGTCAGGCTACTTTAGAACCTTTCATGCGGATATTAATGTAGAGCTTATTTGCGAACATGTATTAGCATACTTAGAATTTACACTTCATGATAATAGTGCAAAGGTGAGGCGGGAATTTGAAAAAGCCGTAATAAAAATTCCTGAAATAATGGACTGTATGAAATTAAGTGGCGAAACGGATTACTTGTCGTTTTGCTGCTTTACGGATACTCAAAAACTTAATGAAGTTTGTGAGACCTTAAGCTCAAATGAAAGTCTTTCAATTAAAAGAATAACACCAAAGATCATCTTAGATCGACCTAAGTACTTCTTAGGTTTTCCGTTAGATAATCTGAAATGGCATGATGAAATCATTATTGATGAGCAAGAGTAGACATACCAATGCTATTAAAGTATTACCCACTTGTGTTGGTTAAAATAGACCATGTGAGTACTTAGTAAAACCCGTACTCTGAATTACATAAGCTAGTTATTGCTCAGTCGAGCATCTTATCCTGATACCTTCTTCCTCAGCACTACAGGATCAAAAACTTAATCGCATTGGGTTTATTGAGCAGTAGTTGAAATTATTTGGCCAGCGAACAAAACCTAATAGTTCAGAGGCAGGACATTGATGCTAGTTAATGGTTATTTTTGTTAATCACTCTGGCATTAACCTAAAGCTCCTACATCTAGGCAGAAATTTTAGGGTAATGCCAGACGCCGCATATAAGCGGTTAATACTTACTCTTAGAGAGTTAGAACGCGGCAAAAAATTGAAAAATATATTCATTTATCATGGCTATAATTCACAAGTCTAGTTTGCTTGTATAGCCTATTTTAGTTCTAAAGGACTATCTAATAATGCTAAATTTTATTGCTTTCATTTGATGTGGATCGCTTAGAAGATACAGATGATTTTTTAGAAGCTTTTACTAATATCACGTAAACTAGACCTGTGATAAAAATCGCATCTAAAACAGAGATACCGGTTAGATTAAGCCAATCGTAACGGCCATTTAGCACAGAAATGAGTGCACCCATGATCCAAGCAATAAATGCGGGTATAGAAAACTGGCGATTATTAGCAAGGGTCTCTAAGTTATAAGCGTGACCTTTAATAAAGATAAAATCAACGATAATGACACCGGCTACAGGAACAAATATAGTCGATAAGAAAGATAAAAAGCTTAGAAAATTATCCAATATATTCATGAATGCCGCTAACACACCAATAAATCCTAAAACCATTGTTACTATTTTTTGATTAAGTTTTGGAAATGTGGCGGTTATGCTCAAGGTAGTGCTGTATAAATTAAGAGAATTTAATACCCAACAGCCGGTAATAATAATAACAAAAGCCAACAAACCTAAATTTAAACTTAACATCAAATCCAGTACATCTGTGATGCCAGATGCGCTCGCTGAAAAACCGGTAACAAACAGCACCAGCAGTTGGGCAGCGCCATAAGACCAAAAAGCAATTTGAAATCCTCCTGATTTTTGTTTCGAAAATCTTGCTATATCAGGGAGTATGATGGCACCAATAATAATCACACCTACAATTGACGCAACGCCTTCACTTAAACTTAATGTTGATGTTTTCTCCAATACCCAATATTGCACTATACTCATTTCTTCAAGTGAGCCAACAAACATTTTAATAGTCACTAAAACTAATACAGGAATAAGCAGTGTTGATATAATATTAATCGCTTTAAAACCATATAATGTTGTTGTTATCATGCAAATACCAGCGAAAACCTCAATGGGCCATTCTGGTATTATGATATTAAATTGCGCGTTTAATAACCTCAAAACGGCATCTGAAAATAAATCAATATTAACGCCAAACCAACCGAGTAATGATATGGCGAAAGCAATATTCACAATGGCGGCTCCGGTATTACCAAAAGCAATTCTGACTAATAAATACGAGCTTAGTCTACTTTTTATGCCAATAGTGCCCATTATTCCGCCAATAAAAATCAGTAAAAAAGAGCCTATTAATAAGGCAAGCAGAGCATCATGAACGGTAAGTGCCTGCTGAATTTCCAGCCCCGTTATAAACGTAGGTAAAGAAAAGCTAATCATGGCTGATATTGATGCAATTCTGGGCCAAGATACGAGCTCACTGTCGCTGATTTTTAGTTCACTATAGTCATTACTTTCATTCAAAATATGCTTATCCCTGATATATGTGCGGAGCAATATAAATTCTAAAACACTTAAGCCCTAAGACTTTATTTATAATGCTTAAAATTCAATAGGTATTTGATGTCAATCATCACAAAAACGCTATAAATATTTTGCTGCTAATTTATTTGAGTACCAATAATATTTTTCGTTTTTGTTAACTTGGGCAAAATATTTCTAATCGGTGTAAGAACAGCTGCACCTAAAGCCATACTCCTTTGAGCATTCCAACCTTCAATTTTATTCGGTTGATATTTATTATCCGTGAATGGCATCTCGATAGTTAAAGACAAACAATTGAAATATTCACCTACTTGATTACAAGCAATACGTAAATCTCCAGCCCCGGGCAAATTGGCTTTATAGCCGTTTTCAACGCAGAAGTCAGGGGTTGCCTTGTTAAATTGGGCTCGGAAAAATGTATCAAGTAAAGCAAGTTCTTTGGTGTAACTAGGATTACCTTCACTACCAGCAATAAAGGCGTAAGGTATATCTTCATCACCGTGAATATCTAAAAATAAATCAACCCCTATTGATTTCATCTGTTCGAATACAAAGTGTGATTCAGGCGCTGTAAGTTTATTAGGGTTTAACCAAGAGCGATTAAGATCTATGCCTGCTCCGTTGGTTCTCAGATTACCTGCAATAGCACCATCAGGGTTCATATTTGGCAATATGTAGAAAGTAGCGGCATCTAATAAGGCTTTATTTTGTAGACTAGTGCCACTTAATATTTTTTTCAGCAAGCCTTCAATAAACCATTCTGCCATTGTTTCAGCAGGGTGCTGCCTTGCAATAATCCAAATGTTTTTTTTATCGTTTGAGCGGGTACCTATTTGCAATAACTCAATTTGATTGTGCTCAAGGGTTTCACAATAGCTTAATAAAGCGCAGTTATCTTGAGTTAATGACCATGAAATTAAATCAAGGTGCCTTTCGTATGAGTAGGGTTCAAATAAGGCAAAATAGGCAATGTCATTTTCGGCCTGAAGATTAAAAGTTAAAGTTTTACCATTATAGAACGTTGGTACTCTAAACCATTTTTTTCTATCATAGGATGCAACGATAGAGCATGTCGGCCAAGCTTCAGGATAAGAAACGGTGCTTGCATTCGCTATCTCAAAATTACAGCGTATATTTTTTATGCCGGAAGCTCGAAAATAAAACCATTGTTTTTCATCTGACTTTGAATCTTTTTTTATATTTAAACATGCTTTTTCTTTTGAAATATCAATAAGCTCGATATTTCCACCGTCAAATTTGTCATCTACTCTCATCATATCATTCATCTTTATAGGCTAAAGGCATTGCAACAAAGGCTACCTCTGTTGCCATTTTTCTACAAGATACAATCAGTTCTTAAACATTGAACAATGAATATTTTTTGAGAATTACATTTTTTAGAAATAATTTCCTTTGTTGAGATGCTTTTTAAAAAATATTAATTTGCCCCCGTCTTTTATAATTTAAGTAGAACACAATATGTTCATTTGGATATCAATAAATAAGGGCAAATATGAAAAAACTTAACCGTGAAGATCTTTCCGATATTTTATATGGCTGTGCCATTTTAGGTACAGGTGGAGGTGGTGATATTAAAGAAGGTTTTCAGTATATAGATGAAGCACTAGACGCGGGCAAGGAATTCAAACTTATTAGCATTGATGATGTGCCCGCTGGTGAAAATCTTTGCACCCCCTACCTTTTAGGCGCCATTTCGCCATTATCAGCTGAAGAAGAAAAAAAATATAGTTACTTGAAAAAAAGTAATGAGCTGCCAATGATGACGGCCTTTAAACGCCTGAAAGCGTATAGTGGACAAAACTATTATGGCACTATTTGTTGTGAGTTAGGAGGGGCAAATACCGCTATTTCATTTTACCTAGCAGCGATGACCGATAGTTATATTATTGATGCCGATCCCGCGGGTAGAGCTGTTCCAGAAATAACCCACTCTACTTATTATTTTAATGACCTGCCAGCCGCACCGATTGTAGCCGCCAATGAATTTGGTGAGTGTTTTATTTGTGAAAACATTATTGATGATATGAGATCTGAAACGGTTGTTCGCGCCTTATCAAAGGTGAGTAGGAATAATATTTCAGCTATTGATCATGCTCTACCTGTCGAAGTTTTGAAGGGGGCAGTGATTGAAGGCACCATTTCTAAAGCATTAACAATTGGTAAAGCCTTTAGAATAGCCAAAGAAAAGAACACTGATTTAGCTGAAGTCATTGCTGAACATGGCGGAGGTTATGTTGCTTTTACCGGTACTGTAAGTGACTTTAACTTTGAAACTACAGAAGGTTTCACTTTAGGTAATATTCATATTGCGGGAGGTGATGGACATCAAGGAAATACTTATCATATTAGCGTAAAAAACGAAAACATGATGTCACGACTCAATGGTGAAGTTGACGTAACTATTCCAGACCTTATTTGTTGTATTGACCTTGATAAAGGCGAGCCAATATCAAACCCCCATTATACGCTGGGTATGAATGTTGCTGTCATCATTCTTCCAGCAGCAAAAGAATTTACTACCTCGAGAGGCTTACAGGCTTTTGGGCCTGCCTATGTCGGTTTAGATACACCCTATAGACCAGCAATTTCCAATATAAAATAATAACTATATTTACACCTACCATTATACTAGGAAGAAATTATGAACAATAAAGTTACTCATGTTTTTGCAAAGTCGGTTATATGCATAGCTATTACGTCATCTTTTGGTGTTTCTACGTTAAGTTTTGCAAAAGATATACCCACCGAAGCCCAGACTAAAGCCAAAGGTATTGAAGTTATTGCCGTTACGGCTAGTCGACGTAAATCAAGCATCCAAGAAGCGCCGATGAATATCACGGCACTTGATGGTGATACGATGAAAGATCAAAACATCACACAATTATCAGATGTTGCTCGCTGGGTACCAGGATTAACCGTTCCTGACCAAGGTGGTCGAACAGGCTCTCCTATTATTGTACGTGGTTTAAATACCAATGCATCAGGTCCTGATACCGATGGCGGCACAGTTGCCACCTATATAGGTGAAATACCTTTAAGTGTTGATATGAAAATACTTGATGTTGAACGTGTTGAAGTATTAATTGGTCCACAAGGCACATTGTATGGTGCTGGCACTTTAGGTGGTGCAATCAGATACTTACCGAATAAGCCAGTATTAGATGAGACCTCAGGTAGCATTTATGGTCAGGTATCTTCTTTAGCACAAAGTGACGATACTGGCTCAGAAGGCGGTTTCGTTTTTAACACCCCTATTATTAATGATAAATTCGGTGTGCGCATCGCGTTTAACTATTTAAATGACCCAGGATTTATTGATTACAATTATTTGGTTGGTGAACCCGGTGTTTCGATAACCGATCCAAATTGGTCTGATGCCGATGAAGTCAACAGTAACATAAAGCGTAAAAAAGATGTTAATGACGAACAAACCACAACGGCGCGTATTATGTTTCGTTGGACTCCTAATGACGATATAGACACCACGCTGTCTTATTTTTATCAAAAACAAGACATTGGTGGACGTTCGATTGCTCATGGAAATAGTTTAAGTGATGATAATCCATTGTCTAATATTATTGGTGACTATGAGTCGGCTTATCGTGTTGAAGAGCCAATGACTAATGAAACCTCGTTAATCAGTTTAGAAATCAGTGCTGATTTGGGCTTTGCTGAATTGGTTTCAGCAACGGGTTATTCAAAATCTGATTCAGATGGTCAACGTGATCAAACCGATTTATTAATTAGCTTAGATTATAGCTACGAAGAATTTCCAGCATTTACGGCGTTTACCCGTGACATAGATAGCAAAAAAGTCTTTACCGAAGAACTTCGCCTAGTATCAACAAGTGAATCTGATCTCTCTTGGGTCGTGGGTGCTTTCTACAATAAACAAGAAAAAACCAACGAAGGTAAAGAATTTACCCCAGGTTTTGGTGAATATGCTGTTGAATATTGGGGAGGGGATCAAGCAAGACCTGATAATTTAGAATATATTCAACAAAGAGAAGAGGAAATTATCGAAAAAGCCATTTTTGGTGAAGTAAATTATCAAGCCACTGAGCAGTTATCATTAACATTTGGTGCACGTTTTTATGATTATAAAGTTACCTCAGCCATTGGCACTGATTTACCATTACTCAATACGTTGTTTTTCGGTGCTGGCCCTGACGACATTTTTGTCGACTTACAAAGTAGCACCTCCAGCGATAGTGGTAATATCTTCAAGTTTAATGCTGATTATAAATTCAATGATGATGTTATGCTATACGCTACCGTCAGCGAGGGCTATCGCTTGGGTGGCTCAAACGGTGTTCCGGCTTGTCTTAATGATGACGAGGTATACCAAAATATCTGTGGGACACCAGATGAAATGTCTTATAAGCCTGATGCAATAACTAACTATGAACTTGGTTTTAAGAGTACTTGGTTAAGTAATCAATTTCATTTTAATGCCGCTGTTTTCATGGTTGATTGGTCTGATGCACAGGTTGGTACTTTCGCAGAAACTGGTGGTGTTGATGTCACGGTTAATGCTGCAGCAGCAGACGCGCGCGGGTTAGAAATCTCAACTAGAGCACTCATAACCGATCAGTTAACAGGTTTTGCTACCTATGCTTATACCTCATCAGAACTTTCAGCTGATGCGCCGCTGTTAGATGATGGCCTTGGTAATAAGGCATTGGATGGTGCAAGATTACCTGGTACGCCAGAACATCAATTCTCGCTTGGTTTAACCTACATGACAGAAATTACTGATGATATTGGTTTAGATGTTAATTACGGCCTAACTTATCAAAGTGATGTTTATTCTCAGGTCGGTTTGTTAAATATGGGTGAAGCGCTTCCGGGCTATGCATTAAGCAATATGTCAGCGATTTTCAGCAAAGATAACTGGAAAGTTACCTTATATGTAGACAACATGTTTGATAAATATGCCTATGCTTCGGTGAGACGCACATTTGCAGATATTACCGTTAATAATGATCCTAGTATTCAGCGTTATTATGGTCATTATGTGGTAACTCCTCGTAAAGTTGGTTTACGTTTTGAATATTTATTTGATTTATAAAATTTATTGTTCAAATTTAATATTACTTAAGTAAATGAATGAATAAGGCTCTAGGCTATCGTGGTTTAGGGTCATTATCATGAATTAATAGCGGCTAAATTATATGGCACAAACAATAAGTGTTTTACATCAACAAGCACAGCAAGCTATCAATAAAAGCGAGTATCGATTAGCACATCAATGCTTAATTAAAATATTACAGCAAGACAAGCACTTTTCTGATGCTTACTTTTTACTGGCAATGATTGCCAGTGTTCATCACAATATTGACAAGGCTATTTTATTAATTGAGCAAGCTATTGTGCTTGCTCCAAATAATAGTGAGTTTTTAGCACAACTAGCAAAACATTACGCGTTGTCTAAAAACCATCTATTGGCACTGAAAAATGCGAAATCATCACAAACACTTAATCCCACCTCTGCATTAACATGGGACACTTTAGGGGTTACCTATAGTCAAATAGGTCTTCATCAACTCGCTGTCCCATGCTTTGAAAAAGCTATAAAAAAAGATAAAACGGTGACCGAATACTTCTTTAATTTAGGTGCCTCTCAAAAGTTTAACGGTGATTTTATCGGCGCACGTACCAACTACGAACAATGTGTTTTGTTGTCGCCAATGCATTGTAAAGCACATGCTGCATTAACGAGTTTGGGTCAAGTATCTGCTAGCGATAATCATATACCAGCCCTAGAACACCTACACAAAAATATAGCTCAAACCGATAACTTGCTTTATATATCTCATGCATTAGCACGAGAATACGAAGCATTGAAAAACTACGATAAAGCCTTTCATTATTTGCAAAATGCAAAACAAAAAAAGTTAACTCAGCTCGATTATTCAATTAATGATGATAAAACAATGTTTACGGCGTTAGAGCAAACGCTTAAGCAACAACAAGATGTTAAAAAAGGCTTTGCATCAAGCGAAGCGCTATTTGTTGTTGGTATGCCAAGAAGCGGCACCACACTAGTCGAGCGAATAATATCACAGCATAGTGAGGTGACGAGTGCCGGTGAATTACAACACTTTGGTTTGCTATTGAAAAAAATGACAAAGACTACAACGAATAAAGTCATTGATGCTGAAACAGTGCAAGCGGCGTGCAACATCGATTTTTGCCAGTTAGGTAAAGATTATATAGACAGTACACGTGCTATTACCGGTAAAACGGCAAAATTTGTCGATAAAATGCCGTTAAATTTTCTATATGTCGGATTTATTTTACAAGCGTTACCAAACGCCAAAATTATTTGTTTAGACAGAAATCCACTCGATACTATTGTGAGTAATTTTAGGCAGCTATTTGCAGTCAATTTTTCTTATTATAACTATGCATATGATTTATCAACTACCGCAGAATTTTACGTACTATTTAAAAAGCTTATTTCATTTTGGCTTGAGCTATATCCCGATAATTTCTATATCGTTAATTATGAACAATTGGTCAACAATCCAGAAGCAGAGGCCAAAAAACTGGTCGAGTTTTGCGCTTTGTCTTGGCAAGAGGCTTGTTTGCATATTAATGATAATAAGGCACCTGTAGCCACGGCAAGTGCGTTACAAGTACGTGAACCTATTAATAATAAATCGATAGGGAATTGGCAAAAGTATGATAAATATCTTGATGAAGTCAAAGCGCTATTAACCAAGAATCATGGCCTTTAGGCCGTTCTCATTATGTTGTTAGACTAGGGGTTTTGCTAAACGGTTAGTGTTTTTTGTTGTTTAGATGATGGCTCTTGATGCTTTAACTATTAATACAACAGGTTATGATCAGTTTGAAAGCAAGTCGTACTAGTCAATTAACTACTTATGCCCAGAGTAATAAAATCACTACGCTAGTAATGATTAAAGCCATCCCTAAGAACTCTACTAAGGATATTTTTTCTTTAAATATTCTATAGGTAATAAACAAGGTGATGAAAAACTCAACTTGCCCTAATGCTTTGACATAAGCCGCATTTTGAAAGCTTGCTGCTGTAAACCAACCGATAGAGCCTATTACGCTAGTTACGCCAACAAACAAACAAATACGCCAATACTTAACCATTAACAATAATTGATTTTTGTCTTGAAAATAGACATAAACAAAAGATATGACTGATTGAACCGTGATCATAAATACTAAGGTGACCGCAGCACTGAGTAGTAAATCGGTTTCTAATGCTAAACTTGATTGCCTTATCAGCAATGTTGTTATGGCTAAACCTAAACCAGCAGCAAGGCCAAATCCAGCACCCGGGTTACGAAATACATCGTCAAAAGTAAATTTTACTTTTGAAACGAGTAAAACACCGACAACACCAACAGCAACAGAAAACCACCCTAAATAAGTTAAACTTGTTGAAAAGAGTAAGGCGCCAACAACAGCAACTAGAATAGCCTCTGTTTTTGCTAAACTAGAAGCGACGGAAAAATTACGATATTTAAAAGCAATAACTAAGCAAACTGTGCCAATGATTTGGGCAAAACAAGCGATCAGTGCATATTTTAGGAAGTTTGGATTAATTGTTGGCATGTCTAGCTGGCGATATTCAAGTATCCACCATAGATACAACCAAGCAAAAGGTAGCGCATATAAGTAGCGTACACCGGTATTTGCCATGGCATTTAGGTGGCTTGAAAGCTGCTTTTGTCCAGCGGTGCGAATAGCTTGCATAAGCGCCGCTAATAAAGTGAAGTAAATCCAAATGTCCAAAAAAATTCCTAAATATTATTTTATGCTGTTTAATAAATAAAAAGCACGATACAGCAGTTTACCCTATTGGTTAAGTAGCAGTACCGTGAAAGTGAACGTATGGCTTTTATTTTTTAGGTAAATGAATACCAGCCAACATACAGCGAATAGACCCGCCGGCGAGTTCTATTGTAGGTACATCAATAGGGACAATCTGAACGTAATTTTCAATCATCAATACCTGGCTTTCAGTTAACGAAGTATAGGCGGTTGTAGACATAGCTAAAATATTACCGTTAGGTGTTGAAAGCTCTAATGCATTACCGGCAAAGTTACATATTTGCTCATAGGTTAGTTCAATGATTTCTTTATCACTTTGTTGAAAACGTTCGATTAAACTTGTGCGCACTACTAGATTTTTAACACAATCTAATCCAATTAATACAAAGTCAGTCGCCATACTCATTAAAACATTAGTATGGTATACAGCGACATTATCGTCATCTGTGGCCGTAAAGGCGACAGGCTGATAATCAAAGTCTTTACAAAATTGATTCAGCACACGTTCACTCATGCGATTTGAAATAACGGCATAAGCATATCTATTTGAGTGGTCTAACACCATAGAACCAGTGCCTTCTAGAAAAAGATGCTGTTCTTCTAGCATTGAGTAATCGATAACTTTATTGACTTGATATTCTTTTGATAATAATTTTATGATTTCTGGGTTTTTTTCTTTGCGACGACTCTCACAATACATGGGGAAAATGCCAATAGTGCCATCTTCATGTGTTGTAAACCAATTGTTTGGAAAAACAGAATCTGGTGTGTCTTTCGTAAAATCATCAAAAGCATGTACGGTAACACCATGTGATCTCAATATTTCAATCGTTTTTTGAACCTCTTTTCCTGCTTCGGCTGTAATATATTCAGCTGACACATCAGGACTTGTCTGTTGAAATACATTATCCGCTGCGGTTTCTGGATTCGCTATGAAATGGTGCGGACGGATCATAACAACAGCAGAAGGTGATTGATTAGCGTTTTTCATTAAGGTGTCCTTTAAGCTGGCAATAATAACTAGTTCAGTAATTCGAAGAGATTTTTTTGATCTGTAAGCTCAGGCACTAACTCAATAGTTTCGCCAATTTTATGTTCCACGATGAGATCCTTGAGTAATCTCAGTGCTGAATAATCTTCTAATGCAAAACCAACCGAATCAAAGATGGTAATTTCATCATCTGAAGTTCTACCAGAATGCTTGTTAGCAATAACTTGCCAAAACTCAGTAACTGGGTGATCGTCAGGCAATTGTTGAATGTCACCTTCAATTCTTGATTGCGGTGCATACTCAACAAAAATGGAGCCTTTAATCAGAATTTGTGCATCAATTTCTGTTTTTCCTGGGCAATCACCACCCACGCCATTGATATGTACGCCAGCCTTAATCATGTCAGGAGTAATTATCGTCGCTAGTTTTTTATCAGCAGTAACCGTGGTAATAATATCAGCATCTAAGGTGGCTGCTTTTACACTGTCACAAATAATGATGTCTAAGTTAGAGTATGATGAGAGGTTACGTACTAATTTTTCACTTGCCTTACGGTCAACATCAAAGCATTTAATTTTTGTTATGCCTAAAAGGCGATGAAAAGCGATTGCTTGGAAATCACTTTGACAGCCGTTACCAATTAAGGCCATGGTGGTTGAATTAGCTCTAGCAAGCTTTTTAGCCACCATAACTGATGTTGCCGCTGTTCTTAAGGCTGTTGTTAACGTTAGCTCAGATAAGAGTACAGGATAACCCGTATCTACATCAGCTAAAACACCAAATGCCATCACAGTTGAGAAGTTTTTTTGTCCATTATCTGGATGACCATTTACATATTTAAAAGCGTACTGATTAGCATCTGATATTGGCATGAGTTCAATAACGCCCGATTCGCTATGGTTAGCCAATCGAGCTGATTTATCAAATTCTGCCCATCTTAGAAAATCGGACTCTAAATAAGTAACAAGTCTTTCGATGACATGTTCTGTGCCTATTTTTTTTGTCAGTGCAGCGATTGTTTTAACGTCAGTAAAAATGGTCATAATAATTCCTCTGTTTAATTAATAGGAATTATGAACCTGATAAGCGCCAACTATTAGTATAAGCTTTTCACTAAATTGATAACTAACTATGCAGTTTGCTATGTGTTTGTTTTATTTTGATAGGTTTGATTGTGGCGAGCAGGTAAATTTTACACTATTCATTAAAATATAACGCTCAAAGAGTGATATTTTACTATGATCTAATTTGATGGGATGAGAGTAAAATGCTGGTTTCAGAAGCCGAAATTTCGGATATTCCTCTTATTCGACATAATATCCTATCAAACTCTTCAAGTGAGCTTGTTTGCAACTCAACAAGCATATCCCATCGACCATTGGTTGTATGAATAGTACAAACACTAGGCTCTGACATAAGAGCGAACTTAACATTTTTAGTTGAACTGCCCTTTATTTCAATATTCATATGAGCACGAACCAAAGACATTTTATCATCAGTTTCTGTCGAGACTAATATAGTATAACCTGTGATGATATTGCGCTTCTCTAACTTGGTTAATCTATTTTGTACCGTTGCTCGAGAAACATTAATTTTTTTAGCTAAATCGGATACAGAGGTACGAGCATCTGTTCGAAGTATGCTAATTAATTGTCTATCGATATTATCAAGTTCGCTCATATTGAAAGAAGGCCTTAGCAAATTGTAATTCTATTGTACAATACTAGTTAATTTACGAACTAATTAAAAGCAAATGTTTGTGGCACAATAAGTTCATCGATATTAAAAAATAAAAAAATAAAAAAAGAATAATATGAAAAAAATCTTAATTGGCATAATAACATTTTTTATAAGTTTAAGTGCAATGGGCGCTGAGTTAACTATCGATCAAAAGATTGATCAGCTACTTATCCCTGTCGCAGATTTATTTACCGGTATCATTTTTTACAGTGTTGATGTGGCCGGTACTCAGTTTCCGCTTATTGTTCTGTGGCTCATTGTTGCTGCTGTGATTTTTACCTTCTATTTTGGTTTTCTTAATATTCGTGGATTTTCTCATTCTTGCAAGGTTATACGTGGTGATTTCTCAAACCCTGATGATCCAGGTGAAGTCAGCCACTTTCAAGCATTAACCACAGCACTTTCGGGCACTGTAGGTTTAGGTAATATTGCCGGTGTCGCTATTGCGGTTTCAATTGGTGGACCTGGCGCGACATTTTGGATGATCATCGCTGGTTTTATGGGCATGTCGACAAAATTTCTTGAATGTACTTTAGGTGTGAAATATCGGCGCATAAATGCGCAAGGTCAGGTTCATGGCGGACCTATGTATTACCTTAAAGATGGTTTAGCCGAATTGGGTTTTAAAAAACTCGGTAAAGTATTAGCGAGCTTTTTTGCAGTGTGTTGTGTCGTGGCGTCATTGTGTGGCAGCAATATGTTGCAATCAAACCAAGCCTTTCAACAATTTGTTATTGCTATGGGTAATGAAACCAGTTTTTGGGCAGACAAAGGTTGGCTCTTCGGTAGTATACTCGCCGTTGTTATTGGTGTTGTTATTATTGGTGGTATTAAAAGTATTGCCAAAGTTACTGAAAAAGTTGTGCCTTTAATGGCGGGACTTTATTTGTCAGCCGCTCTTTTTGTTTTGGCCTATCACTATACAGAAATTCCGCATGCGGTCAGTCTTATCATTAATGGTGCATTCAATCCTACAGGTGTTGTTGGTGGTATTATTGGTGTGATGATACAGGGCTTTAAACGTTCAACATTTTCAAGTGAAGCCGGTGTTGGTGCCGCTTCAATTGCTCACGCAACCGCCTCTACAAAAGAGCCTGTTAGAGAGGGTTATGTGGCGTTACTCGAACCTTTTATCGATACCATTGTTATTTGTACTATTACTGCATTAGTGATTGTTATTACGGGGGCTTATCAAACAACAGAGGGTATTGATGGTGTTGCGTTAACGTCTAGAGCTTTTGCCAGTGTTATATGGTGGTTTCCGTACGTGCTTAGTGTTGCCGTATTGATGTTTGCCATTTCAACCATGATTTCATGGGCATATTATGGTTCTATTGCTTGGGGATATTTGGTGGGTGAATCGAAAGTGTTAGATTTACTTTATAAGGTTGTTTTTTGTATGTGTACTGCGCTAGGTGCTTCGGTAAGTTTAAATGCTGTTATTGCCATATCAGATTCAATGTTCTTTTCGATGGCCATTGCAAATATCATCGGATTGTATTTCTTAGCACCACAAGTCAAAGTTGATTTGAAGCAGTACCAAAAAACATACTGCCCAAAATAATATCACCCCATTTAAAGATTAAATGCTGAAATAGTATTTAATCTTTAATCTTTGATACCAAGCCATCAGCACTTTTAATTTTTGTCTATAGACTTTCTATAGACAAAAATGAGTGAGTAACGCGCGGCTAACGAAACTTCAAAGGTTCCCGTTTTATTTTTTATTACTATCTGTTATGCTCCTGTCAAACCTAAGCAGTTTCGATGTGAGGACGACCTCACCGCTCTATTTATATCAGAGGACGACCTCTATATTATTGAGTGCTTACATGTCTTGGTTTATCTTATTTATTGCAGGAACCTTAGAAGCTGGCTGGTTAGTTGGTCTTCAAAAATCCGAATCTTTTACGAAACCCTATTATATAATCTTTGCAATTTTCTCGATGACACTTAGTTTAGTGTTATTTTCAATTGCTTTAAAAGAAATCCCTATTACTACAGCTTACATTGTTTGGTTGGCTGTTGGTGCATCATCCATTTCTATCATAAACCATTATTTTTTTGAACAACCAATTACTATTCAGCAATTATTCTGTTTTTGCTTAATATTTATTGGCGTGCTTGGCTTAAAAATATCTAATTAATATAATCAACAAAGTGAGTAAATAAATATGTCTGGTGAAATCGATCTAAAAAAACTAATTGCTGCAATGACGCCCGTTCTTGCTGAAACAGAATATGTTTTTGGCACGCTTGAGACTAATAGCTATGAAAAGCTAGCCCAGTTAGAACCTATTGGTACGTTTCAAGAAAAAGAAGGATTAACGGTTATCGTTAAAAAAGAAAAAGCGGAGGAGTTTAATATTATACATTCAGGTAGATTTAAATGTATCACTTTAGCTGTACATTCTAGCCTTGATGCTGTTGGTTTAACGGCTGCTGTTGCAACCAAATTAACGCAAGCAAATATTAGCGCAAATGTTATAGCGGCGTATTATCATGATCATATATTTATTGCATCACAAGATGCCGAAAAAGCATTGGCTTGTCTAAATGAACTTGTCCTTCAGGAACAATAATAAGGTAAGCCAAGTTATGTGTTTATCAGTAAAATTTGCTGGGTAGTCGCTCAAACTTGACCTGAGGCTTTTAGATATCAGGGCTTAACTAAACCTGCCGGTGACGTTTACTTTAAGCACTTTAAGTGATGTCACACGGCGGAAATATAAGCTTGTCGGGTGATTTTTTGGATTGTAAACAAGTATAAGGTCTACTTTATGCTTGGCAATAATATATCGCCCATAGATTGCCAAAACGTCTGTATATATCTTACGGCATAGCCTATAAACACATTTACTGGAAGCTAATATTGAATGTGTTTATAGGCTAAATAAAATATCGCTTCTAATAATATACTTCACGCCTTGAGTAATCATTTGAGAGCTATGTAAGCAATGTAATGGATGCGTACCATGTGGAAAACATAAAACACCACCAACCGGTGTGCGAACACCTTTTAATTGTGCATTGTTAGGGGTTCTAGCAGGGCGTGTAGGGTCACTTTTATCCACTAAAAATTGTGTTTCTCCACCGGTAAATTCGTCACTTAGAAAAATCAAAAAGGAGTATAAACTATAGCGGTCGCCAAAAGCATCGGTAACGGGTTTTTCATTAACTATTTTACTGCCTGGCCATGCACCATCGGTATGAGTGGAAAAATAGTCACCTTTTTTATAACGATAAAAACGAAAACGTTGATTTAATCCTAATGGTATTTTACCCGCAAAAGGAGGGGTACTTTCTACGTTGACTAATGGAGCTACTCGCAACCAAATAAGTCGTTCAGTGCTTGTATCTACAATACAACTTAGGCTCATGTTATGGCGAATATTACGGCCTAACGATACTGCCGCATCTTCTGTATATTCGATGCTTTCGGTCGTATCAATTAATGCTTGGCATTCTTCTGCGCTTAATACATTTAATAACTAATGACGCGGCAACATGATGAAAAGATAAAGTAGTGACACCTAGAGTGAGCTTGTTTGATACCTTACTTTTCATTATATTTTCCGAATAAGGTGAAGACTAAAAGGTTTTATAAAAAGGTTACAAAACCTTTGGTAACTACTTAAGACAAATATTGCTTAAACGATTACGGTCATTTCATTTAAAACAAACTCTTCAACACAACCTTCTGTTGCCGCCATATAATCAGCTAAATGCTGGTTGGCCATATGTGTTTGCCAAAGTTCACGTGTTTGCCAGTTTTCGTACAACATAAAATGTGCCGGGTTGGCATTGTCTTGATGTAAGTCATAATTGATACAACCAGCTTCAGCACGGGTAATGTCAATAAGCTTTAAAAGCTCTGCTTTTACTAAAGCAATTTTATCTGAATTTGCTTTGATGTTTGCTACTATGGTTAAAGTTGTCATGTTAATTTCCGTTGTCTTTTTAATGCGTTTAATTGTTGTTAACGTTTTTAAATATTTACTTTTAAAAGGTTTTTAAAAACCTTCTAACACTATTTTTCCGATTGATTTTCCTGATTCAAGTTCTGCATGAGCAGCTCTTAAATTTTTGGCATTGATAGTGCCTAAGTTTTTACCCACTGTGGTTTGGATATGACCTTGGTCAATCAAGTCAGAAATTTTATTTAGTAGGCGATGTTGCTCGCTCATATCGTTAGTTTTAAACATAGAGCGGGTAAACATAAACTCCCAATGTAGTGACAAACTTTTTAATTTAAGTTTGCTGATATCAAGGGATTTTGGATCGTCAATTAAGGCAATTTTACCCATAGGCGCTAACAACTCAACATAGCTATCTAGGTATGAATCTGTGTGAGTTAAACTAGCAACGTGCGTTACTTGCCCAATATTTAATTGTTCAATCTGCGCCGTTAATGGTTTGGTATGATCGATAACATGATCAGCACCCAACTTTTTCACCCAGGTTGCCGAACTTTCACGAGAGGCAGTTGCGATAACGGTTGCACCTGTGAGCTTATTCGCTAACTGAACGAGAATAGATCCTACACCACCGGCAGCGCCAACAATCAAAATAACCTCGTTTGACTGTGTTGTTGAGTCAGGTTGTTGCTGTTTTATGGCTAAACGTTCAAACAATAATTCCCAAGCGGTGATGGCTGTTAGTGGTAACGCAGCGGCTTCGCTATCAGATAAGCTTTTCGGTTTATGACCAACGATTCGCTCATCTACTAACTGATATTGAGCATTACTGCCTTGGCGATTTAAATCTCCAGCATAAAAGACCTTATCACCGGGTGTAAAGTGGCTAACTAATTCACCTGTCGCGACGACTTCTCCAACAGCATCCCAGCCGAGTACTTTGTATTCACCTTCTTCTGGTGCAGCATTCTGACGTATTTTGTAATCGACAGGATTAACCGCAATTGATGAGACTTTTACTAATAAGTCAACCCCTGAAGCGGTAGGCTGTGGTAGTTCAATATCAATTAAAGAGGCTGAGTCGTTAATAGGTAATGATTGAGTGTAAGCAATTGCTTTCATGTTTTCCCCTGAGTATGTTTCAATTAATCGTTAAGTTATCTTGGCAGTAATACTAGGCCTTGCTTGATAATAAAGAAACTGCATAATGATTGAATCTTTATCAAATTATTTTTGACAATCATGTTATTAGAAGATCTTAATGTTATTTTAAAAGTCGCTGAATTTCGCAGTATTACCGCAGCAGCAGCGAGCTTAGATATGACTACAGCCACCGCCAGTGCGGCAATTAAACGCGTTGAACGTGCACTTGACGTTGAACTATTTATCCGAACAACTCGGCGTTTAAGGCTGTCTATTGCGGGTGAAAGATACATTCCACACTGTGAACAAGCATTACAAATGCTCGACCAAGCTAAGCAAAATGTTAAAGACGACTTAGATATTATTGATGGTGAGTTAAGAATATCAGTACCGTCTGACTTAGGTCGGCATTTAATTTTGCCCTGGCTTGATGAATTTATGCAAACGCATAAAGGGGTTAGTGTAAAACTTCATATTAGCGATAGTAATATCGATTTTTATCGTGACCCAGTCGATATCGCGCTACGTTATGGCTCACCCACTGATGCTAATTTATATGGTTTCAAAATTTGTAATGTGCCGCGAGTACTTTGTGCAACACCTAAGTATTTAGAAAAAAATGGTGCCCCTAAACATCCTCATGATTTAACCACACATAATGGTCTATTATATCAGCTGCATGACATTATTCATGATGTTTGGGCGTTTTCCCAGCAAGGTAAAATCATTAAAGTAAAAATGCAAAGTAATCGTACGTCAAATGATGCTGAACTGGTTAGACGATGGTGCGTGAGCGGTAAAGGGATAGCGGCGAAATCTAGTTTAGATATGTCAAATGATTTGCTTTCAAATAAGATTATTCCAATATTAACCGAATTTACCCTTAACCCGACTGAGTTATGGCTTATTTGCCCAAGTAGACAAACCATTACTCCTGCCGTTAGATTACTTAGGGAGCATTTAAAAATGAAATGTGCTGAGGTATATAGCCAACTTATTGATAAAGGGATTGTAACTAAGGCAGATGTTGATGAGCGGAGTCAGTTTAGTGTGTAAATGTTATGCTCTCAATATGGCATTTCAACAAAGTGCTCTGAAATGTACATAATAAACTTTCTAATATTTAGCTCTCGTTGTTGAGGTCATGGTGGCATGAGTAAACTGAGGAAGGTTTAACTTAACTGTTACAGCTTTCCCTCTAGACACTGAGTATTTGAAAATTTTCGTATCCGTATCCGTATCCTTATTTTATCTTATGTTAGTTAAGCTGATATGAATAATGCTAGGCAGGAGAATATCCCATGAACATCAGGCTGTATTTTTCAGCACGACTTCGCCAAGGTATCAAGGAAGATATGCTGATAAACTTCGTTTGCCTATTATCAGTTAATTATTTATAAACACAATTTTCTTAATGGCAAACTTGAGGCGCCGACGGCTACTGGATTTTCTTGCACTCCAGCGGTTACAATTTTTGGTCTTGGTCGTTGAGATCCCCGACGAAATTGCGCATATACTTCAATTCTTGGAATCAATTTATCTGCCAAGGCAACAGGTATATGTCCGCCTAGTACAATGGCTTGAGTATCAAGCAATGCAGAACAAGCTGTGGCTACCAAATCTAGAGAATCTTGTACTTTATAAATCCACTCGTCTACACCTGGCCAATTCACATCAAAATGTTTATGCATATCGTAGATTGAATTTACCTCAATATTATTTTTGATTAAAATTCGCTTTAATAATGCCATATTAGGGTGGGAGTATATTTTAGAAGGCAACATATCACCCAACTCCCCAGCATTACCGTAGGTGCCAAGTAAAATTTCATTGTTTGATACTAAGCCACCACCAAAAGCATACGAAATGAAAAAATAAACAAAGTTTTTATAGTTTCTGCCAACGCCGGCAATACCTTCACCTGCCGCCGCGCCAGTTGCATCATTGACAACCCAAGTGGGTAAGTTGAAACGTGATGAGATAATTTCAGCAATATCGACTTGTGCCCATTCTTCAATCAGATGATGGGTGTTCATTTTGCCGTCCATCGAGCTAAAGAAGCCAGAAATTCCTACTCCAATACCTAGTACTTTTGATTCCTGAATATGATTTTTTTTCATTATCTTGGCAATAATGACCTCAGAATGCGATAAGACATTTTCAATACTCATGTCTTTAAGCTCTTCCAATTGAGTCTCAATAACATTTCCTGCAAAATCCATTAATGCTATACCGATTGCATCAAGCAAGATGGACAAGCCGAAGCTGTAGGCAAATGACGGGTTAGCTTCCAGATCAAAACTTGGATTTCCTCTGGATGTCGACGATACTCTGTCAGTTTGACATAATACTCCCCTATCTAAGAGGTTCTTAACCATACGTGATACGGTTTGTTGTGGAATTTTTGTGGTCTCCACTATGGTTCTTTGATTGACGTTTTTTGACCAAAATACTAACTTTAGAACTTCTCTTTCGGCATCTTGAAATAACTTGCCACCTTTACTAAGCTCAAAACCACTTCTTAGATGAATACTGTTCTTTGATGAAAGCATAAAACCACCTTGTTTTAATTTAGCCTAATATAATACAGCAAGCGTTGTAGAAATATCAGTTTTAAACTTTATTATTTATAACCTTTTTTTTACAAACCATTTTGTATTATATTGCCTCGTATCTGCTTGAGTTAGTAGTATAAATAACCTTAAAAGGGATCAATCATAATGACTCTAAAATCATTTACATTAGTATGTGTAGGGCCTGTAATAATTAAATCATTAAGTGGTTTAAAAAAGTTGTAGCTATCATTTGACGCTAAAAACTGTTCTGGTTGTAGTGCTTTTTCCTGAGCACGAGCTAAGGTTTTTTCATCAATATACGCTCCAGCAATATCTTCACTGCCATCAATACCATCGGTATCGCAGGCAAGCGCACAAATACCTTTTGCGCCGTTAAGGGCAATTGCTAGCGCTAGCATGTATTGCTGATTTGGCCCACCTTGACCCGCATTTTTAGCTAAGGTAACTGTGAGTTCTCCTCCTGAAAATAACAGTGTTTTTTGTCCACTTTCATACGCCGCTAACGCAAGCGCTGCGTGTTGCTTAGCAACTTCATTCGCATCGCCTACTTCGTCATAATTGATCACGTGAATTTGCCACTTTGATAAATCAATAGAAGCAATAACTTTATCGATAGACTGACGTGCATTAGCCATAATACTTAATTTATGTCTATTAGCCTGAGTATCGATATTCTTTACTTTATTGGTATTAGTTTGCAATAGTGCTTTTTCAACCGAAGATATAGGCTGCCAGCCATATTTAACTAAGGTCGATAGCGCTTGTGCACCCGTAGTTGAGTTTTCTACAGTTGGACCTGAGGCAATAATTTTAGGATCGTCACCCACAACATCTGAAATGATTAAGGTGTGACTTTTCCCTTTGATTGCTTGTAAAAGCTTTCCACCTTTAACTTTAGAAAGCTGTTGGCGTACCCCATTAATTTCATCAATAGAAGCACCACAACCCAAGAGAAATTTATTGAGTTGCATTTTCTCATCAAAGGTTACTTCATCTATCGGTAGTGACATTAATGCAGAGCCACCGCCTGAGATGAGAAAAATCACAGGAATATCTTCAGGTGTATCTTGGGCAAGTGCTAATATTTCTTTACCCGCAGCTTGACTATCCTTGTCTGGAATTGGGTGACCCGCTGTTAATATCTTAATAGTACCAATATTTTTTTCTGTGGTATAACCGTGGCGAGTGACAACCGTGCCATAACACTTATCACCAAAATATTCATACATGGTTTTTGCCATATCAACCGATGCTTTACCTGCACCAATAACACATAAGCCTTTACTGGCGTCAATATTTGACAAGTATTTAGGCATACAAACAGAGGGTAAACTCTCGTTGACTGCGATAATAAACAAATCTTGTAAAAAGATTTTTGACGAATTCATAAATTTGCCTTGCTGATGTATTAAAAGTGAAAGTAAAAGTAAATTGATTTAGCTAAAAAGCATTGGAATAGACATACATACCGCAATCATAGCCACAAAATAGGACACGAGAATAACAATATCTTTTGTCGTTAAAATGTCATCTTTATTGGAAAGCAATGTTAACGAGGGGTTGTATTTTATCCGGTCATTATTGGTAAATAACAGCACCAAATAGGCCGTTAAACTGGTTACAATTAAACCCACTAGATTCCACCAAAACCAAAAAAGTTGCGGTACACAAAGCCATAGGAAAATATTAAAGGCAACACCCGCTAATAAACCGACATTAATTTGAATAGCGCTTAGTCGTTTATCAAAAACAGCTAAAATAAATATCGCTAAAATAGGACCATAAAATACCGAGCCTACTTTATTAATCGCTTCGATTACCGTTGCTGCAATATCGCCAGCATATAATGAAAGAGTTAGCGTAACTATACCCCAAAATACCCCGGTATATTTTGCATAGGTCATGTAACTTTTATCATCGGGTTCTTTGTTGGTAATACGGCAATAATCTTCAACTGATACCGCTGAAAGCGAGTTGATTGTTGAGCTTAAAGACGACATTGCGGCAGACAAAATAGCAACAATTAATAAACCAATCATACCGTGAGGTAAATAATTGATAATAAAAACAGGCATCATCATGTCACTTTTACCCTCAGGGATCAGTTGAAAAAAGTTAGCGTCCGTTATGGCTAGCGTGCCAATAACTAATCCAGAAAAGCAGTAAAGTAAGGTAATAGGGAAACGTAAAAGACCATTCGCCATCATCATCTTTTTTAAATCTGTTGTATTCTTAGCTGATAAAGCACGCTGCGCCTGTGTTTGATCACAACCATAGTAAGATGCGTACAAAACAATGCCACCAAAAACCATAGGTAAAAAGCCAAAACCATCACCTTCAGTGCCAAACGAAGAGAAATTGATAGCTTGTAAACGAGAATGGTCAACATTAGCAACTAACTCATCGATACCGCCCAAGTTACTTAAGCCAAAATAAACACAAGCGATAGTACCTAATATGATAATAACCATTTGGATGGCATCACCATAGACCACCGCCTTCATGCCACCTTGCAATGAATAAAGAAGCGTTATAACCCCGACAATAACAATAGATTGCCAAAGTGTAATCCCCATAGTGGCAATAAGTATCAGGGATACTGCATAAATCATAATGCCGGTAGAAAATGCTCGACTAAATTGAAATACAAAACTAATTAATAAACGAGAAGAACGACCAAATCGTTGTTCTAAATAATCATAAATACTAACAACACCTGAACGATATAATACCGGTAGTACTGTTTTTAGTACTAAAATCATCGCAAGTGGTACGGCGAGTTCGTAAGACAGCCATTGCATGCCGCCACCTTCTCTTAGACCAACAAATGCGGGGGCTGAAACAAAACTGATTGCAGAGAGTTGCGTAGCCATAACAGATAAAGTTAACGGTTTCCAACCTACCGTACGCCCACCTAAAAAGTAGTCAGATTTGGTGGATTGACCACGTAATTTATACCCCATAAAGATGAGTAAAAAGAGGTAAATACAAATAATACCGTAATCAAAGTAATTCATGAAAAGTGTATCCTAAAGTGAATATTACATTGAGATAAAGCATACCAATTAACATTGCTATGCTTGAAGATTACATTGAGATAGAGCATGCCAATTAACATGACATGCTCTTAGGTTAGCGATTACCGATTAAAAATCGTATCGTGCAGTAATGCTGAATCTACGTGGCAAAATAGGACGACCAACGAAGAAATCTCCACCAGAAACCTGACTATTTCCTTGGCGCGGTGAACCTTCAGTAATTCCCTCACTGTTAAAAGCGTTAAACACCCCTAGACCTAATCTAATTTGCTCATCATTAGAAAATTCCCAAGTATAACCAACATCAAAGGTTGCAATGCTGTGGCTATCTAATTCTACCGTATTACTGTTATTGGCAAAATTATCGCCAAAGTAACTTACGGCTAAACGTGCATCAAGAAAACCATTGTCGTATGCTAAACCAAGGTTACCAGAGAACTCTGGTTGTCTGGCAGGTTCTAGACCATCATTAGCACCTTCTGAGAATTCAGCATTTTGATAAGTAACATTACCATCTACCGTAAATTCATCAGAAATATTCCAACGAGCAATGACTTCAGCCCCTTGGGTTGCTGTTGAAAGTGTAGTAACAGTTTCCTTAAGGCCGCCAGAACCATCATTTACAAAATCAACGTTGCGTCTATTATCCAAGTTGGCCATAAATAATGAAGCATCAATGTATAAGTCATCAGGGAAATATTTAAAACCAATAGACGCTAGCGTGATATCTTCACCTTCGTAGCTTTGTGGTTCGCCATTAGTATCGAATTTAATACTTCTTAGTTGTGGGAAGAAATAACCTTGTGACGCATTAGCGTAAATATTAAGGTTTTTGTCATCCATTTTATAAAGCACAGCCGCTGAGAATGCCGCTTCAGTAGTTGACACTTCACCGTAAGTAAATTGGCCATTACCTGCTTTATTAACTTGTAGGTTAGGCGCTAAACCAGGATCGTTAGAAACAGTTACAAACTCACTTCCTTCAGATTTTTGTGTACCTGTTGCCTGCTCAACCCTAACACCCAAATCTATTGCCCAGGTATCATTTTCCATTTGATCTGTGACGTAAATCGCTACGCGATCAGATGTTAAACGCTTATTGGTATAACTAGTACCAGGACCTACAACACCATTTTTAGAGTATTGAACTTCATTGCCTTGGTCATCAGTGAAAGACAGATCAACCAAGCGAGCATTTTTACCGTTAGAAAAATCGGCTAAATAACTTGATATAATATTGTAGTCCATTTGCTCTGCGTGAATAAAGAAAGTCCCTATATTAACGGTATGATCAAATGTGCTGCCTTGTAATGCACCGGTAAGGTTAAATTCAGTACTATAGAAGCTACCATCACGTTGGCGATCTAATAAACGGTTACCAAATAAAAGATAATCGTCAGGTAAAGCATTACCTGTTTCAGACCATGTGTAGTTAGCTGTTCCGTATAAATCAGTTAAAGATTCACCACCGAAACCATGACTAGGGTTAGCAGCATAACCATCTTGCGGCTCAGGTGAGTTGGCTACGCCGTCACCATCAAGGAATAAGTTAAACGTATGTATGTAATCTGCCGCTTTTGCCTTACCAGTTAAAGTCCAAGTATTAGTAAGCTCTTTCTCAAAGTGGACAGCAAGTGAACCACCTTCTGTTGAAACGCCATCTCTAATTGTTGACTCATACTTACCTGTTGATGTTGGGTAAGATAGTTCAGCAGCCGCTACTGTTTGAGCAACGTATACCGTCTCACCGTCGTTACCGGTTAAACGCTCTCGGCTTCCTCCATCTAAAGGTAAAGGTAAGAAAAATTGTACTGAATCATTAATTAACTGACCTGAAACCTTCAAAAATCCATTGTTGAATTCTTTAAGAATATTACCGCGTAATTGATAACCTTCAGTTGCTAATCCTGTATCTAATGGGCCTTCATCGTGACGATAATAACCAGACATAGCATAGTATAAATTTTCATCACTCGATAAGGCGCCGCCAGTGAAAAAATCAGTTCTCATGCGGCCATCTTCTGCAAGTTCAACTTGAACAGTGCTTTCAGGAACATCAGATCCCGTTTTTGAAATATAGTTAATGATACCGGCCACTGAACCAGGGCCAAATAAGTTAGAAACACCACCACCAACAAATTCTACTCTTTCGATACCAATATCAGGTCTAAAGTAAACATCTTGTGCTGAAGATGACATACCCGATTGAAATGAAGGCATCCCATCATAATTTAATGGCGTAAATTGAAATTGCCCGCCAGAAGGTAGCCCTCTAACAAAAGCATTGGTTGCAACTTCACCACCACCACCTTCTACTTTGATACCCGGCACACTCATTAGAATATCAGCTTGGCTAGTAAAACCTCGACGAGATATATCTTCATTGTTAAACAAGGTTGTTTTAGCGGGTGTGTTTGCTTCTGTACGTTTTACACTAGAGCCAGTGACAATAATTATTTCTGTATCATCTTTTTCTTTTTTTATTTCTTCTGCTGCCCATGCTGTACTTGCTGATGTTGCAAGCGCCATCATAATGATTTTTGATAATTTAGTTAGTTTCATTTTATTTCCCCATTTCTCATTTTACATGTTTATGTTTATTTTTTTTAGTCATATTATTTTCAGCAATTTATCTATCAAAACTGAACTCAATATTTTTCACTTGGTTTAATTTTGTTCACTAATTACTCACTACAGTTAAGCATATAGTTTTTGCCATTACAACCCAAAATAAGTATTAATATCTTGATAAGTGACTTTGAATAGTGCTTTAATACCCATATCGGGTTTTATGGTGTGAAAAAAGTGGGGATATTATGAAGAACAATGAAAAGTTAATAGAGCAAGCAAAAAATATTTTATATAAAAATGATGTAGATGGTTATACCGTACCAACACATGGTTTATATCCATTTCAATGGAATTGGGATGCAGCAATCACCGCGTTAGGATGGATGAAATTTGATGAACCTAGAGCATGGCAAGAATTAGAATTTTTGATTAGTGGGCAATGGGAAGATGGCATGATCCCACATATTCTTTTCCATAAAGAATCTGATACCTATTTTCCAGGTCCTGATGTTTGGGGATCAGACAAGCTAGTTAAAAGTACTTCTATCTCTCAACCTCCAGTATTGACCACAATAGTCAAAATGCTTTTTGAAGAAGCAAAAGACGCTGAACTTAGAGATGAAAAACTAGCAAAAATTTTACCCAGTTTAATTCAATATCACCTCTGGTGGTATCGAGACAGAGATCCAGAAACAACAGGCTTAGTTGTAAGTTATCATCCTTGGGAATCAGGCATGGACAATAGCCCTGCTTGGGATAGTGCACTTGATGCTGTTCCTCAGGTAACTTGGGAATATCAAAGACAAGACTTGAATCATATCGATGCATCTGAAAGACCTCATAAAGAGCAATATGATAGATATTTGTACCTTGTCGAATTTTTTAAAAATAAACATTTTGATAGTAATGACATTTACCGTGATTGCCCTTACAAGGCGAATGACGTAAGTCTTATTTCAATTTTACAACGTGCGACTTTAGATTTACTTGCACTGTGCAAACAACTTAACGTGACAGGACCAGACATTGAAAGCTTAAAAGTAAGTGTGGGTCTAACAAAAAATGCAATAAACGACTTATGGTGTGAAGAAACTTCTTTCTTCTATTCTAAAGACTTAATAACAAACTCGCTTTGTAAAGTGAAAACAAATGCCGGATTTTTAACGTTATTTGGTGAGTTAGCTAACGATGAGCAAGCAGAGAAATTGGCTAAAGAAGCTGTTGAGTGGATGTCTGCTAGCGCTTATGCCATGGCATCAACAGACCCAAGAGAAAGCAAATACGAGCCACAACGATACTGGCGTGGGCCCGTTTGGTTACATATTAACTGGATGATTGCTTTGGGTCTTGAGTTGAATGGTTATTCTGAAACTGCTGCACAAGTTAAAGAAAAGACAGACATATTATTTAAAAAGTCTAAATACTTTGAATACTTTAATGCAGAAACTGGCGAAGGGTGTGGTGGCGACAACTTTTCTTGGACTGCGGCAATAGCTTTACATTGGTTGTTATAAAGTTTAGGAGAATAAAATGAATCCAGTAATTTGTTTTGGTGAGGCATTGATTGACTTTTTAATGATCAATGCACTTGATGAACAACCGTTATTATTAAATGAGTTTCGCCAATATCCGGGCGGAGCGCCTGCAAATGTTGCGGTAGCCATTGCCAAACTTGGTGGTAAAGCATTATTTGCGGGTCAAGTAGGTAAAGACTCCTTCGGGGATTTTTTACAAAATGCACTTGAGGTTTATCAAGTAGATACTAGATTAATGAGTCGTCATCCACAGGCTAAAACGGCCTTGGCTTTTGTTATGTTAGATAGTGTTGGCGAGCGAAGCTTTTCTTTTTATCGTGATCAAACGGCTGACTTGTTATTTGATAAAACTCAGGTAGGGCAAGACTGGTTCACCCCAGCGTCGATATTTCATTTTTGCAGTAATACATTAACGCAAAAAAATATTGCTGACACAACCCAATATGCTTTGTCATTGGCAAAGTTAAAAGGAGCTACTATTAGCTTTGATGTAAATTTAAGAGCTAATTTATGGCCTGAAGGCGTTGTTGAAAGAATAGAAGTAAATAAACTGGCCAAGCAAGTTGACGTATTAAAGTATTCTAAAGATGAACTGCTTTATCTTGCTGAAGGTGATGAAAAAACATATATCAATAATTTGATTCACAATGGTGTTTCATTAATTTTAGTCACTGACGGTGCAGACATTATTCATTATTATTGCGCGAATGAATCAAGTCAGGTTGTTCCTCCAACTGTCAACGCTATTGATACCACTGCTGGCGGAGATGCCTTTATTGGTGCATTTTTATTTGGCTTAAGCCAAGTGAGTCAACCTAAGAAATTTCTGTCTCAAGCAAAATTATTTGTGCCATTGATATCATTTTCAGCACATTGTGGTGCTCACGCGGTTGCTCAACAAGGAGCATTTCCTGCATTACCTACGTTTGCCGATGTCAGTTCACATTGGCAAAATGTGCAAACGGAACAACTTTAGAGAGGTTACCAATGAATTTTTATAATGCTGAATTTTTAACAAACCATAGTCAATCTATTCTAGATTTTTATGATCCACGTGTTGTAGACAAAACGGGCGGTTATTTTCAAAATTTTTATGATGATGGTAAAACATTTAATGCCGGCTTTCGCCAATTAGTGAGTAGCACACGCATCATCGTCAATTATGCCATGGCGAGTATCGCTTTAAATAAACCCGAGTATCGTGAAATAGCCAAACATGGTCTTAATTATTTAGAGCAGGTTCATTGGCAAGAAAACACCCAAACCTATGCCTGGACCCTCGAAAATCACCAAGCGGTAGATATGACGCAACAGGCTTATGGTTATGCCTTTGTGTTATTGGCTTATGCGGCCGCCAAAAAAGCCGACATTATTAGTGCTAATGCGCCACTTATTGCCACCTATGACCTACTTGAAAAACGTTTTTGGCAGCCAGAGTTTGGTTTGTACGCGGATGAAATTAATGTCGAGGGTGTTTTAAGTGATTATCGTGGCCAAAATGCCAATATGCATTTGTGCGAAGCGATGATAGCGGCTTATGAAGCCACCAACGAGATGATGTTTTTAGACAGAGCATTTTTGATTGCTGAAAATATTGTTCAACGTCAAGCCAGCCATACAGATGGTTTGATTTGGGAGCATTATCAAACAAACTTCTTACCTGACTGGGAATATAATAAAAATGACCCTAAAAATTTATATCGGCCTTGGGGATTTCAGCCTGGACATCAAACAGAATGGACCAAACTGTTATTAATGCTTCATCGCCATCGTCCCGCTGATTGGTTAGTTAAAGCGGCTAAAAGCTTATTTGATCGAGCGATGGAACTTGCTTGGGATAAAACACACGGTGGCCTTATTTATGGTTTTGATCCCCAAGGTAAATGGTGTGACGATGATAAGTATTTTTGGGTGCAAGCAGAAAGTTTTGCTGCTGCCGCTATGTTGTATCAAACCACCAAAGATGAGGTTTATTTAACGCATTACAATAATCTTTGGCAATACAGTTGGCAGCACATGATTGATCATCAACACGGTGCATGGTTTAGGTTACTCAATCGCAGTAATCAAAAATACTCGAACAAAAAAAGCAGTGCGGGTGCCAAGTGTGATTATCACTCGTTAGGTGCTTGTTTAGAAACGTTACGAACATTTTCGCTTTAATATATAGGTTTTTCTTATGAATAAAAATAACTTGCCTGCCAATCGAGTTTTACTCGAAAGCTGGAAATCTTTGGTTGAACATGCCAAGGAGATGAAAACTCAGCATATGAACGACTTGTTTAATGCAGACAAAGATCGCTTTGAGAAATTTTCGGTTCAATTGCCAGCAATGCTACTTGATTATTCTAAAAATCTTATTACCGATGAAACCTTAGCTAAATTAATTGCTTTGGCAAAAGATTGCGAAGTTGAGTCTTGGCGCGATAAAATGTTCGCGGGAGAACGTATTAATCGCACAGAAGATCGTGCGGTTTTACACACAGCTTTACGCAATAGAAGTCAACAAGCGATAATGCTAGATGGAAAAAATATTACCGACGATGTTGAAGTATCGCTGAGTAAAATGAAAGCTTTTACCGATAAAGTACGGCAAGGAAAATGGCTAGGTTATTCAGGAAAACGCATCACAGATATTGTAAATATTGGGGTGGGTGGTTCAAATCTTGGACCGCAAATGGTGACTGAAGCATTAAAGCAATACAGCGATGACAGTGTGAATGTTCATTATGTTTCAAATGTAGATGGTACGCAGATTGCCGAGGTTTTACGTCCATTAAAACCTGAGCGGGTATTATTTATCATTTCAAGCAAAACTTTTACCACCACAGAAACAATGACAAATGCAACCACTGCGCTAAATTGGTTAACGTCTTCCTCTTTTGATTACAAAGCCGTATCAAAACATTTTGTTGCTGTTAGTTCGAATAAAACTAATGCTATGGCCTTTGGCATTGATGAGAATAATATTTTTGATATCTGGGATTGGGTCGGAGGGCGCTTTTCATTATGGTCAGCCATTGGTTTACCTATCGCATTGGATATCGGTTTTGAAAAATTCATCGAACTCTTAGAAGGTGCGTATGAGGTAGACACCCACTTTCGTGAAGCACCTTTAGCAGAAAATGCGCCAGTTATTTTGGCCTTATTAAGCGTCTGGAATTGCACGTTTTTAGGCGCACAATCTCAAGCTATACTACCTTACGATCAATCATTACACATGCTATCGGCTTATATGCAACAGGCCGAAATGGAAAGTAATGGTAAGTCGGTCACTTGGGATGGTCATGAAATTGATTACCCCACGGTTCCTTCTATATGGGGTGAGTTGGGCATTAATGGTCAACATGCTTTTTATCAATATTTACATCAAAGTAATAATATTGTTCCTGCCGATTTTATTGGTTCTGTAGAAAGTGTGACGCCCGTTCAAGGACACCATGAAACATTAATGGCTAACTTTTTTGCTCAAACTCAAGCATTAATGTCTGGCGTGAATGAGCAACAAGTTAGAGAGGATCTTAAAAGATCTGGGCGGCCACAAGCCTATATTGACAAAGTAGCACCTCATAAAGTACATAAAGGAAACAGGCCGACTAATACCTTATTAATGAAGCGAATATCGCCTAAATCGTTAGGCAGTTTAATCGCCTTATATGAACATAAAATATTTGTTCAAGGCATTATTTTACAGGTTTGCTCTTTTGATCAATGGGGTGTTGAGTTGGGTAAAGGCTTAGCTAACGCCATTGTGAAAGAGCTAACAAGCGGCGATATTAACAAGAGCCATGATAGTTCAACCAAAGGCTTACTTGAATATTATTGTTCGGCAAAGTAATAAAATAGAAAAGACTGTTGTACGGCAGGAAAGGTTTAAATTAAATAATGATTAAAGGTAAGGGAACTTTAAAGCATATTGATGCTCTTACCACATGAAGACATTTATTTCCCTGAGTGTTTCATGTTTTTATAATGCGTTTACTTGATTTCAGGTAAACGCTTTTTTTTGTCTGAAATATAGTTTAATACAGGGCTTAAAGCTTTATAAACTTTTTTATCAAGTATCAAGTATCAAGTACCAAGTATCAAGCAGCCGAGTGTCTTCGCTATTTTCTCTTCATTAATACCTTCAAGATACCGTATGATCAAAAATCTGCTAAGGCTAATCAGTGCACGGTTGATTACCTCGAAGGCTTTAACGGATATTTGTAAGTGGATAACGTTGCGGGTTATGAATAAAAGCACTTAAAAATCGTCAGTATGAAACTCGCTAACTAGTATTTCTGGTCGAATAAAGGCGGCGACTCGTTGATGATAAAAGACGATTTACCAAGCGCTTGATAAGCGATTTTAATCAAGTTGATGATACAGCTAATAAAATTATTTAGACATATGCCAATTCATACCGGTAGAATAACGGTGATCAAATCCTTTCCATGGTTTTGGTGTTTTTCCATCAACAGCAACTTGATTCGAACTGCTAGATAAATCAAGGTATTCACACTGATCTAATTGTTGTTTTAAATAACAGTCCATCATAGCGAGTGTGAAATGCTTATTGGTGTTGTTTAATACCAAACTATCCCAAGAGGCCTCATAGTAATGGCCGATGTCTATTTCACTTATTTTAGAAACTGATGGAGCAGGGTGAGGCGCTATATTGTGTCGTGCATTTTGATAGGTTAGTAAATATTTATCTTTACTGCCTGTTTTTTCATAAAGTGATTTAATGCCGTCATAACCAGAAATATCATCTAATGATCCACCAACATATAAAATTGGAGTATTCATTTTCGCCATCGCTTCTTGCTTAAACAGATTATGTTGTCCGCCCCATGGAGCCATAGCAACAACAGCCTGCCATTTATGGTCAACGCTTGCATTTTTATATTGACCACCTGCACAACTATTCAATAATGACATGACTTTTTGTACTTGCTCGGGATCTTTTAAACCTGTGAATGCTGATGCAGTCGCTGGAGTAAAGTTATAACAAGCGCCAATCGTATTAATAGCACCAAAACCACCCATTGAATAACCCACTAGACCTGCCTTATTATTGTCGATAGCGGCAGAAGCAAAGTGTGTCATCTTTGTTAGGTAGTTAAGGGTAAATTGTTGGTCACGAGAGCGATTTAATAAGGTACTGAAAAAGCCTGATACTGGATTAATGTTAAAATCAACGTCAGCATTAGTTGAGTCTGTATGATCAATAGCGGCAACAATATAGCCATGTGAAGCTAAGTGCTCTGCCAAATAAAACATGATAGTGCTATAACCGGTATAGCCGTGAGAGATAACAACCAAGGGGAATTTAGTGTCATCGTTTGGTGATAATACAACAGCATCCCGATAGGCATTAGCTTGTAGCGAAAACTCAATGCCTGTGCGCGTTTCATTTTCATAGCTGGTTTTAATACTAGTGCTAGTCGTATTACTTGGGTACCAAACTTCAACGACTAATTTTCTATCTTTTGTTGTTTGTGTCGCAGCATCGAATTGGTCAGGGTTGACGATCTCTATTGTTTTAACACCGACCTTAAATTTTCCGAGTGAAGCCAGTTCAGGAACAACATCTGAGGGTAAGGGTGAGTATAGCTGCTCGGGTACTAGCGTTAGCTGAGTATTTGATGGTGTATTCGCAAGTACGGTATGTGAAAATTGTAAATAACAACATAGTAGCGTACTGATTATTAATGTTTTTTTATTTTTAACTCGCATAATAGTTCCATGTTTTTTTGTTTATTACTAAGACTCATTTGCGTATTTAAGACCCCATTGGGCACGAATGGTATCCATGGTTGTTATCATGGCTAAGGTTTTAGCCAGTGGTAAAGTATCACTTTGGCTTTTACCTTGGCGAATACATTGCATGGCGTCAGCTATTTCAAAGGTAAAACTTTCATCTTCATCAAAAGGAAACTCTAACGTTTGAACCGCTTCGTTGCCTATATACAGTTGTAATGTTTGAGCGGCAAGAAAATTCGGCAATCGGATATAGCCTTTACTGCCTGATATAATCGCTTCGGTCGGCGCATTATCTATAAAAGAGGAGGACAGCGCTGCTCGCTGTCCTTGTGCATATTCAAGCAGATAAAAAGAGCTTTCATCAACCTCTGTTTCCCCTAGCACTGCAGAGCTCTTTATTTTCGTTGGCTGTTCATTAAAAACAAGGGCCGCTAAGGTTAATGGGTAAATACCTAAATCGAGCAAAGCTCCACCGGCAAGATCTTTGTTTCTTAATCGATGTTCAGGAGAAAAATCCCCTGAAATACTGAAATTAGCTTTAACTGTTTGCACATCGCCAATAACGCCTTGTGCCAACAAAACGTTTAAATGCTTAATAGCCGGTAAAAATCGAGTCCAGACACATTCCATCATGAAACATTGTTGCTTTTTAGCTAAAGCTACCAGTATTTTTGCTTGTTGCGCGTTGACAGTGAAAGGTTTTTCACAAAGTACATGTTTACCTTTTTCTAAACAAAGTTTAATGTTTTCAAAGTGAAAATTATGCGTGGTAGCGATGTAAACGGCATCAATTTCAGGATCAGAGGCTAAAGCTTCATAGTTAGTATAAGCGCGTTCAATGCCAAATTTTTTAGCGAATGCTTCCGCCCGTCCTGCGGTGCATGACGCACCAGCAAGCAGGTTGCAATGCGCTAACCTTTGCACACCTTTAACAAATAATTGAGCAATGCTCCCACAACCAATAACCCCAAAATTAATCTGTTTAATATTTTACCCCGGTACTTTTTAAATTTATTTTAAGATATCAATGGCTTTATAATACGGTCACTTGTAAACCGTCACCTGCTTTACCAACATAGATAGACGCCTGAATATTAAAGCGAGAAAAATAGTGTTTCTCTACGGCACTTTTAATCTTATCGATATCTGAATGGCGACATAAGCAGACAATTGCTCCGCCAAAACCACCGCCTGTCATACGGACAGCACCTTTATCACCCAACGCTTCTTGACATATGTCCACCAAACCATCAGTTTCAGGTACGGTTACTTCAAAATCATCTCTTAAAGATTGATGAGAAGCCGTCATCAGCTCTCGTAACTTTGGCATATCATTGTTTTTTAAAGCTTGGGTTGCCTTAATTACACGTGAATTTTCAGTGATAACATGATGAGCACGTTTATACTCATTGTCTGACATTGCAGAACGAGCAGCATTTAATTTTTTAATGTCGGCATCACGTAAAGTAGCAATAGACATTTTTTTTGCGGCTTGTTCGCAATCAATTCGACGTTGATTATATTCACTATCAACCAATTTCCTAGGATAATTTGAATTAACAATGACAATAGATAAATCTTCAGGAATTGCGACTGACTCAGTTGTTAAACTTTGACAGTCAATGAGTAATGCTTGGCCTTTTTGTCCGTTAGCAGATACGAGTTGATCCATAATGCCACACTGACAATTCATAAAATCATTTTCAGCTTCTTGGCCTAATAGTGCAATCTCTTCACCTGACAAATTCAGTTGGCATAGATGATTGAAGACACCTCCGACAGCAACTTCTAAAGCGGCAGAAGAGGATAAGCCACTGCCTTGTGGTACCGTACTATCAATAAGTAAATCAACGCCAGATAACAGATGGCCTTGACGTTTTAATACATACGCCACGGCACGAATATAGTTACCCCATTGAGAATCACCACGGCTAATTTCGTCATCAATACTAAATTTGTCACATTCCCCAGGGTAATGTAACGAGTGGACAATAACTTGATTATCATCGCGTTTTCTAAAAAGTATTCTTGTCGTGAACTCTAAGGCACAAGGTAAAACAAAACCGTTATTATAATCGGTAAATTCACCTATTAAATTGACACGTCCCGGTGCTGTAGCTAATGCTTCTGCAGGCTTGTTATAAAGTTGTTCAAACTTAGTATTAAATAAATCAACTGGCATGAGTTTGGTCTTTTTTATAGTGAGAGGTACTGGCTGAACGTAATATTTTAGCAGCGGTTTCAGCCGTTAAGTCTCGTTGACTCTCTGCTAGCATTTCATAGCCAACCATGTGTTTTTTAACCGTTGATGAACGTAATAGTGGCGGATAAAAATGGGCGTGTAAGCGCCAGTGGCTATTGTCGTTAAGGTTTTCAGGTGCATTGTGCCACCCCATAGAATAGGGGAAACTGCAATTAAATACATTGTCGTAACGTATAGTCAATTCTTGCAATGCTTGAGCTAAGCTATTTTTATGTTGTTCATTTAATTGACCAAAGTGTTGAATATCGTCTTTAATAACTAATAAGGTTTCAAAAGGCCAAGCCGCCCAAAATGGCACAACTACTAACCAATGCTCATTTTCAACTACTATGCGATCCTTTTGTAGAATTTCATGTTCTACATAGTCAGCTAATAATGCTTTCCCATGGTTTTGCTGATAAGTCAGTTGTTGCTGATCTTCTTGTGCTATTTCAGTTGATAAATGTTGATGTGCCCATATTTGTCCATGTGGATGTGGTTGAGAGCAACCCATTACGGCACCTTTATTTTCAAATATATTAACGCAAGCATAAGTTTTTGCTAATTCAACATAGTTTGATTGCCAAGTATTCACAACCTTTTCAATTTCAGAAACCGTTAGTTCGGGTAATGATTTATTATGATCGGGAGAGAAACACACGACTCTACATTCACCATTGGCAACATTGGCCTGAAATAAGGGATGTTGACCATCACTTTCTTCAACGGACTCAGCTTGTTTTTCGGTCAATGCACCAAAGTCATTAATAAAAGCATAGGTATTTTGATAATTAGGGGTTACTGCATTGTTTGCTCTGTCATTACCTGGACATAGCGGGCAACTTGCATCGTATTTGGGTAATTCATCAACTGCTTCTGCTTCTGTAGCGCCTAACCAGGGACGATTATTTCTGTGTGGCGAAACTAAAACCCAGTCTCCGGTTAATGGATTTTTGCGACGGTGTGTACATTCTAAATTTTTCATATTAATCTTCCAAGCCGTTAGGGTATTTTGATTGCCAACGCCAAGTATCGTCAGTCATTGCTTTAATGTTTAGTTTGGCTTTCCAGCCTAGTTTTTCTTGTGCTAATGATGCGTTAGCAAAATTACTAGCGATATCACCAGCACGTCTTGGCGCAAACTTATAATTGATTTCAACATTTGCTGATGATGAGAAAGCAGTGATTATTTCTAAAACCGTGTAGCCTTTACCTGTACCTAAGTTATAGACAAGTGATCCTGAATCTTTTTGGTGTGTTGAAAATGCGGCAACATGTCCTTCAGCTAGATCCATAATATGAATGTAATCTCGAACGCCAGTGCCATCTTCTGTGTCATAGTCGTTTCCAAAAATGTTAACAAATTCACGTTGGCCAACAGCTGTTTGCGAAATATAAGGCATTAAGTTATTAGGAATACCGGTAGGGCTTTCGCCGAGTAAACCGCTAGGATGAGCCCCCGCAGGGTTGAAATATCTAAGCGCAATGGCAAGGTTCTGCTCATTAGCTAGGCACCAATCATTTAGAATTTGCTCCACCATAACTTTTGTCCAACCATAGGGGTTTGTCGCAGTTATTGGGTGCTTTTCATCTATAGGTAGATATTGAGGATCGCCATAGACAGTCGCCGAGGAACTAAATATTATTTGCTTAACTGCTGACTTTTGCATAGCAGTAAGTAGAGTGACGGTGCCTGATACATTATTATCGTAATAGCGTAATGGTTGCTCAGTTGACTTGCCAACAGCTTTTAAAGACGCGAAATGAAATACAGCTTTAATATTATAATCGTTCAATGTGGCTTCGAGCTTATCCCTATCATTAATATCACCTTCTACAAATTCAAAGGTATGGTTGGCAATAATTTTTAATTGCTCCAATACTTTAATACTTGAATTCGACAAATTATCGTAAATAATAGGGGTGAAACCTGCTTTATATAATGCTAAACAGGTATGACTGCCTATGTAACCCATTCCACCAGTAACTAATATATTCATTATCAACGCCTCTTATAAATCTTATTTATAAGATAAATAATAATAGTGCAAATAGCAACTGTTATTTGTTGGACTCTCAGTTGTTCAGTTGATCAGTTATGCTGTGTGTAGATAAGCTTGTGAGAAAACAACAAGAGTAGTTAAAGCTGATGTATATAAAGTTTTCCTTGCATAAAGTACTTCAGTTGATTTGATTATTGCCTTTATACTTAGCCATCGTTAGGGATTTGTTGCAGGGACAAGTATATCCAGCGAATGGAAAAATATGTGGTGTTATTGAACCTGGTATACCGATCATTGAAGTTATATCAAATGAATACCGCATGAATATTCCATGCGGTATTTGCTTTAAAGTAGGGACTTAAATAAGCCACTACTCACTAGAATCAATGATAGTTTACGTTACATGATTAGGTTACTTTGAATCATGATGACTTTTTTTTGCAATAATTGTTGGGTCAGCGTTAAGCTAGTTTGTTATTTCATTAACTTACTGCTATCTGAAGATGTTGCTGAAGCAAGATCGTTTTGTTCGTATAAAAATACTTTAAGACTTATGCGTCTGCGGCAGCAGTACCTGTGTCATTGCTCCCTTGATGCCAGCAGCTATAACTACAACGTCAAATAACGCGCTTTCTCCTTTCATTTTTTATCCTAATTAAAGCTAATTTGTGTGATAAATAAGATGTTCGTTATTTTCGCTTTACTTTTCGTTTGAGTTCGAATTTAGTCGTTAATATTCACTACCTAGGATAGTGAGCATTTTTTACAGCAAAAAATGACCTAGCTAATTGTTATTTAGCAGGTTATAAATCAATGATACGCATTAAATAAATAAAATTAGTTGGTTTTATTAGTCAGTTTTCCTGGTTAATTTTAGAGACTAAACGGTATGAATTTATATGTTGTTATTTGAAAGTATCTCTTCTATTTTTATCGGCGGTTTTGTATTGGAAAATAAATGGTGGATTTGAGTCATAATATTATCCTGTTTTATCATTGCGTTTCGAGCAAGTTTCAATTGAACCGCGGCAAGAAAACATTAATTGAGTTATTTATTATAGCTTGAGCAACACAAACTTCTCTAAGATAAATGTCAAGTAAATAACCATCATTACTAATTCAACTAATTCAACTAATTCCACTGATGGCAATAATATCAAAATCTCTTTACAGCTGATTCATAAAATCACAAGTAGCTTCACCAATAGTGCCACTATCTCTATGCCTAATGTCTCTAGTAGTGGTGGTGGTAAGTTATTCTTTAGTAAGGAAAATATTATCGATATGAATGTTATTTGTGATAATGTTTAAGGCTTTTCAATTAAACAAAGCATGAGTAATAGTTTCTGTTGTGGTACCTATATTAATAAATAAAGCAGCCGTATTAAGAAGCGTTTTTACTAACTCACCAGCGAGACTCTCTTTCGCTGCTAAATTTAATATCTTACGCGACTGGTATGAAGTGTTTTCAGTGCTTGAAGAATTTTCTGCTCCACCATGATAACGGATAATTATACCTAAGCTAACGAGTAAGTTAAGATCTCTTCGAATAGTTTGAGGTGTTACAGCGAAATTATTTACCAGTTCATCGATAATTATAAAGCCTTTTGCATTAACTAAATCTGCTAGTGCAGTTTGGCGTTGATCTAGTCCCGTAAAGGCGGCCGCTATTATTTAAAAGTTGAAATATAATAAAATTATTCTAGATGTTAGATATTTTCCAAAAAATATTATTACAATATGATGTTCGAAAGTGAAAATATTGATTGCCAATTTTAAAATAAATGTGCATTATCGAATGAATGTTTTTATTAAGTAAGATAAATAGTGACGATGTCGAGATTCATATTATCTATAGATCAAGGTACAACTAGTTCAAGAGCCATACTTTTTACTGAGCAGGGTAAAATTCATGCTGTAGCGCAGGAAGAGTTTGCTCAACACTTCCCTCAAGATGGTTGGGTTGAACATAATCCAAACGATATATGGAAAACAGTACTCAACACTTGTCGAAAAGTACTTGATGAAAATAATGTACAGGCGAAAGAGATAGCGGCTATAGGCATTACTAACCAACGAGAAACAACTTTAGTGTGGGACCGTAATACCGGTGAAACACTCTATAACGCAATTGTTTGGCAGGACCGTCGCACTTCTGAGTATTGCGAGTCAATACAGTCTCCCAGTATAGAAACCCTTATTAATGACAAAACCGGTTTATTGCTAGACCCATATTTTTCAGCGACTAAAATTCGTTGGATACTAGAAAATGTAACCGGTGCGAAAGAAAAGGCAGCAAGGGGAGAGCTTGCTTTTGGCACTGTCGATACTTTTTTGTTATGGCATCTTACCAATGGCACAGTTCACCGAACAGACGCCACTAATGCTTCAAGAACAATGATTTTTAATATTCATGATCAACAATGGGATAAAGAATTACTCGAATTATTCAATATTCCACCATCTATGTTACCTGAAGTAATGGATTCATCGGATGACTTTGGCTATACGGATAGTTCATTGTTTGGTGATGAAATTCCAATTTTAGGGATGGCTGGAGATCAACAGGCTGCTTTGTTTGGTCAAGCTTGTTTTGAGGAAGGAATGGCTAAAAGTACTTATGGTACAGGTTGTTTCTTAATGTTAAATACCGGTGATAAAGCTTTAAAATCCAAGAACAAACTGTTAACTACCGTCGCGTATCGACTCAATGGGAAAACCACCTATGCCATTGAAGGGAGTATTTTCATGGCTGGCGCCACCATTCAATGGATACGTGATGGCTTAAAGCTAATTAATAGCGCATGCGAAACTGAGTCAATTGCTGAAAAGATGCCCTTAGACCATGGTGTGTTTTTAGTGCCAGCATTTACGGGGTTAGGCGCTCCTTATTGGGATCCTAATGCAAGAGGGGCCATTCTTGGCTTAACCCGTGATTCAGGGATAAATGAGATTGTTACCGCGGGCTTACAATCGGTTTGTTATCAAACGAAAGATTTACAAAAAGCAATGGAAAGAGATGGTCTTAGACCGACACTGATTCGTGTTGATGGTGGAATGGTTGCTAATAATTGGTTGTTAAGTTTTCTTTCAAGTATTCTTGGCGCAACCGTTGATCGTCCTGAAATAATCGAAACTACAGCGTTGGGGGTTGCATATTTAGCAGGACTGAAGGCTGGTATTTTTCACTCAACTGAGCAGTTGGCTAATATGTGGCACTGTGATCAACGTTTTACGCCAGTACTTGATGACCAGCAGCGTAATGCATTGTATGGTAAGTGGTTAGACGCAGTAAAAAAAGTACAAAGTTAATTATAGATACGCGATAAATTTTTATTATTAAAATTTTTTGAATTTAGGTACAAACTTAAATATTGATGAAATCAATAGTCGTTAAATTTTAATAAATAAACATCTATGTCTTGTGCTGTTTTAGCATAAATCATATTTAAAAATCCTTAAATACATTGGTTGGCTATGAAAATAATAGTTGATATTATTGTTCAATTAATGTATTTATATGATAAATAAGCTTTATAGGTTAAGTAGTTTAAAAAGCTTAAAAAGCTTAAAAAGCTTTAAAAGTATAAAAAGCTTTAAAAGTATAAAAGCAAAATGTAGAAAAAACATTATAACTAAAATAACGGGGAATAAAATGTATACAAACAACCTTTCAAAATTCAATAAACGAACTGCAATCGCTATTGCGGTGGCAGGTGCGTTAACTAACGCTAGTGCCTATGCAGCTGACACAGCTAGTGCCAAAGAAAAAGAAGTTGAAACCATTGTCGTCACCGGTATGCTTAGTAGTATGAAAGCGTCAATGCTTGACAAGAAAGCATCAAATACTGTTTCAGATGGTATTGCTGCAGAAGATTTAGGTAAGTTCCCAGATCTTAACGTAGCTGAATCATTACAACGTATTACGGGTGTTTCAATTGACCGTAGCGGTGGTGAAGGTCAAGCGGTAACGGTTCGTGGTTTTGGCCCACAATTTAACACGGTTTTAGTTAATGGTCGTCAAATAGCGACTGATAGTGCTGGTCGTGAGTTTAACTTCGACATTTTAGCCGCTGATCAAATTACCGGTGCTGATGTATTTAAAACATCTGTAGCGAATATGCAAGAAGGTGGTATCGGCGGTACTATTGATATTTCTACCGCTAAACCATTTGATTACGAAGGTTTTCAGTTAGTTGGTTCATTAAAAGGCATGTATGAAAGTCTTTCTGAAGAGACATCTCCAGCGGCCTCACTATTAATTAGTAATACATTTGCAGATAATACAGCGGGTGTTTTATTAGCCGTAAGTCACTCAGAGCGTGATGTGCAAATTAACCGTATAGAAACGGCTGGCTGGATGCCAGGCAGATCAATACAGACAACTAGTGGTGAAGAATTATTTTCTAATGCATATATTCCTCGTAACTGGGATCAAATTGTTGATAATCAAGAACGTACACGTACAAATGCGAGCTTAGTATTTCAATATGCACCTTCAGATGATGTAAGTATTACACTTGATGGCTTTGTTTCAAAATTTGAAGTTGACTCTGTTGCGACTGATTTAGCGTCTTGGTTTGAACCGGGTCGTGTTAATAATGCAACTATTGATTCTGAAACTAGAACACTTTTAACGTTTGACCAAGTAGGCGGTGCTACTGATTTCGTTTCACACACACGTAATTCTCGTGATGTATCTACTGATGGTTTTGGCTTAAATGTTGAATGGCAAATTTCTGATCAGTTAGATGCTACATTTGATGTTTCAACATCGAGTGCTGAAAATGATCGTGCTGGCCGAGATCGTTTTAATGTGGTTGGTATTGAAAACAATTATGCATTTGATGGAACAGGCGCTATTCCAACAGTGATACATGAAGGTTTTGGTAATGGCGCATTACCTGATGCTTCGCTATCGCGTCTACATTATAACGAAAAAGGTAATCAATTTACTGATAAAGATGAAGTAAATGAATTTAAAGTAGATTTTGTTTACGAAGCTGATGGCGATATTTTTGAAAGAGCAAAATTTGGTCTTTATCGTCAAGAGCGTGAGAAATCAAGCTTTCAAATATTTGCGAGTCAATGTGGATTTTGTGGGTATGGTACTGCAGCTCCTAATGATGCTATCGATTTTCAATCTTTTACAGCAAATAATTATTTCCCAGGGTTAATCGATACTTTTTATACTTATGATGGTGATAAGTATGTTGATTATTTAGCTTCTGAAGGTTTTCCAATTGAGCCGACATTACAAAATAACCGTTATGCTATTAATGAAGATATTACAAGCTTATACGTAGACTTTACTTTGGGTTATGAGTTAGCTGACATGCCTGTAACGGTTAATTTTGGTGCGCGTTATTCAACCACAAGTGTTGAAGCTAAAGCGGTACAAAGTGATATTGCAGATGTTGTTGAAACAACTGATCCTACCTTATTCTCTAATGTCTTTGGTCCGGCGAAAGATATCAGTAAATCAAGTAGTTATGCTAATTTACTTCCTAGTTTAAACGTGAAGTTAGAAGTTGAAGAAGATATGGTAGTTCGTTTTGCCGTATATGACTCATTAACGCGTCCAACATTATCTCAATTATCTCCAGCGACTGTTTTTGGTGAACCTCGACGTCAAACACTTACGGCTTCTGGTGGTAATCAAAACCTTAAACCATTTACTTCAGAAAACTGGGATATCTCTTATGAGTGGTATTACAGTGATGCAAGCTTATTTTCATTCGCTGTTTTCAGTAAAGAAGTAGCAAACTTCATTTCTGTTTCTACCGGTTTAGAGTCATATGAAATGACTAATCGTTCAGGTCCTGATTTTAATTGTGTAGGTTGTGATTCTGCAACGGCACAACTAGAAGGCGAGTTGAATGGTCTGTTTGAAGAATATACGGTAGCTCGCCCTAACAATGGTGATACAAAACGTGTAACAGGCTACGAAGTTGCCTTGACACATATCTTTGAAAATGGCTTTGGTTTTACAGCAAACGCGACCGTTGTTAACAGTGATGAAGACGGTACTTCATTTGGATTAGAAGGTTTAGGTGATTCACAAAACCTTATTCTTTTCTATGAAGCTGACATGTGGCAAGCACGTATTGCTTATAATAACCGTGAAGGATTCTTACGTTTAGCGGATAACGGATTTAACGGCGAACCTGTTAATACTGATACTTTTGGGCAACTAGATGTTAGTGCTAGTATCGATGTTTCAGAAAATGTATCTGTATTCTTTGAAGGTACTAACATTACTGAAGAAGAGCTAGTACAAACAGGTCGTTACGCTAACCAAACTTACAACATTGAAGATAACGGCTCTCGTTACGCTATAGGTGTAAGAGCTAAGTTTTAATGATAAGTATTTAATTTAAAACAAGTATAACTTGGCCTGACTTGCTAGCAAGCAGGCCATTTTTTTAGTGAAAATAGTTGGTATATTTTCACTAAAAAAATGTAAAATGTTAACCAAGTTTTAAGTTTTCATACGATCAACTTACCGCAAATAATTACAAAAACCAGCGGGTTTTAGTTAGGAATACTCAAATATGTCAAACGCTATAAAAAATATTATTATTATTGGTGGTGGTACTGCAGGCTGGTTAACTGCGTCTGTCATTGCTGCACATCATAAACATGCACATAAAAACGAACTTAAAATCACCTTGGTTGAATCGTCAGACATTCCAACTATTGGTGTAGGTGAGGGTACATGGCCTACCATGAAAAATACTCTACATAAAATTGGTATTAAAGAGAGTGATCTCTTTAAAAAATGTCATGCTTCTTTCAAGCAGGGGGGTAAGTTTGTTGAATGGGTACATGGTAATGGTGACTTTTATTACCATCCGTTTACTTTGCCTTTAGGTTATGGCCGACTTGATTTATCGCCGTACGTATCAAACGTTAAAAACTTTGCTCGTGAAGCTAATTTTCAATACGATATTTGTGAAGCGGGTCTTGCACCACGCTCATTGGCAGAATCAGAATATCAAGGGCAATGTAATTACGGCTACCATGTTGATGCCGGCGCCCTTGCAGAGTTATTGAAAAGTCACTGTATTGATAACCTCAACGTTGAGCATATTATTGATACCGTTGATGAATGCATTAGTGAAAACGGCGAAAAAATTGATGCTGTAGTATTAAACAAGCATGGCAAGTTGACGGCTGACTTGTTTATTGACTGCTCAGGTGCACGTTCGTTGTTATTAGGTCAAACGTTAAAAGTTCCGTTCAAAAAAGTTGATGATGTATTGTTTAACGACACAGCGTTAGCGATGCGAGTTCCTTACGAAAATGAGGATACTCCCGTTGCATGTCATACGATTGCAACGGCGCAAAATGCTGGTTGGATATGGGATATTGGCTTAACTAATCGACGTGGCGTCGGACATGTGTACTCGAGTAAATTTTTAACCGATGAAGAGGCCGAACAAAACTTACGTAATTATTTAGGTGATGCAGCAAAAGGTTTAGAAGCGCGTAAAATTAGTTTTGAATCGGGTCATCGTGAACAGTGGTGGAAAGGTAATTGTGTTGCCGTAGGTATGGCTGCAGGGTTTGTTGAGCCGCTTGAAGCTACCGCTATTATGCTGGTCGAATTATCTGCACGCTATATTGCTGAAAATTTACCGGCGGATGAGAGTTTAATGCCAGTGGTCGCTAAGCGTTTTAACACGCAAATGTCGTATCGTTGGCAACGTATTGTTGATTTTCTTAAGTTTCACTACATGCTTACCAAGCGGCCAGAACCTTATTGGCAAGCACACTGTGATCCGAAAACATTCACTGAAAGCTTAAAAGAAGATATTGCATTATGGCAGTATCGTGGCCCAACAACTGATGACTTTACTAGCGCAATGGAATTATTCCCAGCGGCAAGTTATCAGTATGTGCTTTATGGTATGGAATTTAAACCTGACTTCTCTCGTCAAAGTTACTTACATAATCAACAGCAAGAAGCAGAGCAAGTGATAAATCGTAACGAACAATTAACTCAGCAAATGTTACAGAATTTACCACCGCATCGAGACTATATTGAAAAATGGCTAGCGACTTCAACTTAGAGAATCATAATGACTGAATTAATAGAATTGAGTAATAGTAAACACGGAAAATTGAAAGTGGCTGATAATGCTGCTGTGACCTTCATACAGCAACAACATATGTTAAAAGTACATGTAAAAGAGATCACTCAAGCGATCAGTGGTTTTCCGGTGTTTATCGTGAAAAACTCACAGACAGGCATGTGGAATCTGTCAGCATTAGCAAGTTTTAATATGGGTAAAAATTTATTTGTTCATAATGATAAGTGGGATGCAATATTCACCCCTGCTAGCATGCACACCTATCCATTTTATTTAATGAATTCAGCCGGAGAAAATAAGGGTTATACCATAGGTATAGCACCGAGTGACCCTGTTTTTTCAACAGTAAAAGGGCTTGATATATTTGAGTCAACGGGCAAAGCAAGTTTGATGTTAAGTCGAATTAAAACCTTATTAGAAGCCGATATAAAAAATGACAGACAAAGTTATTTGTTTACTGATAAATTGGCGAGTATGCAATTAATCAAAAGTATTAACCTTGTTGTGCAATATAAAGACGGAGCTGAACAAACGTTAACAGGTATGAACACTATTGATGAAGCTAAGTTACAGCAGTTATCAAATGACGAGTTGGCAGAGTTAAATAAGCTAGGTTATCTGATGCCGATTCATGCGATGTTAATGTCTATTTTTCAATTAAACAACCTTATTAGAAAACATAACCATATCGAAAACAATAAGTTGATATCACAAGTTAAGTTGGCGCTCGAATAAAGCGATTTAATGATAATATTTAACCAATAAAAAGCCACTCAAATGAGTGGCTTTTCTATATCAAATAGAAAGTTATGTTGGAGAAGCACTCGCTTCTTTTGTAAAGGCGAAGCTGGCTTTGTTTTTAAAGACAAAGCGATTTACCAGTAAGGCAAATGAAACACATGCAATTAAAGTGATAAACATTAAGTGGATATAATGTAAACCAAATGGTGCATGAAATGGTGAAAATTCAAATGACAATGAACCGTATAATAAAACACCAAAAAAGACTGCTGCTATACCTGCGTTCGCATGTACGCCCTTAAATAATAAACCAACAATAAATATTGATAGTATAGGCATACTAAATAAACCCCATAACTGCTGAAGTAAATTAATGATACTTTCAGCTTGTTGATATACAGGAACGAGAGCCAGGGTAACTATGGTAAGCCCAGCGGTGATCCACGCACTGAGTTTTTGTACATTTATGTTTTTATTAATATAAGGTTCATGGAAGTCACAAACATACAAAGCGGTTGCAGAGTTTAAATTACTATTATAGGTTGAGAGCACGGCAGCAGCCATTGCAGCGGCAAAAACTCCAGAGAGCCATCCGGGTAATAAATCCCCAACAATCTGTCCATAAGCAGTATCACCTATATCCCCGTAGAGTTTAAAAGAAACTATCCCAGGGATAACTATAATGGCAGGTACGATAATAATTCGAATGAACACCGCAGCAAATACACCTTTTTGGGCTTCCTTAAGGTTAGGGGCTGCCATTGCTCTTTGGGTGATAACTTGGTTTGTTCCCCAATAGAACATTTGAATAAAAATCATACCTGTTAGTAATGTAGGCCAAGGTATTGGAGAATCGTTATCACCAATAAGTGTTAATCTTTCCTCAGGAATACCTGAAAAGTCATAATCAATCGCATTCAAAGATAAAAATAAGACAACAATAGCCATTCCTAGCAGTAACACGCCGGAATAAGTATCTGATACGGCAACCGCTCTAAGACCACCAAATATTGCGTAAAGTGCACCTAACGTTGCAAAAGCAGTAGCAATGTACATTAAAGGAATGTCGACTTTGAACATTGTCTGCATAAATAATGAACCGGAATAAATCACTGCAGGGCAAAATATTAATGCACTACTGAGAAAAAACATCCCACCGATAACGGCGCGAATATGTTTGTTATTATAACGTTTCTCTAATAGCTCTGTGGTTGTGGTGCAGTTGTATTTATAATAGACAGGTAAAAAAACCTTCGCGAGAAGTATCAAGCCAATAACAGCGGCAAACTCCCACCATGCTAACAAGGCCATTTGTGTACCGTTTGACCCAACTAATTGGTCAGTACTTAAGTTAGTGAGTGTTATTGAACCAGCGACAAAATACCAAGCCAAACCACCACCTGCTAAAAAGTACTCCTTATTTTGTTGATTTTTTCCCTTCCCTCTACCGTGCCCTTTGCATTTTAAATAGGTTAAAAATGCAATTAACATAGTGATAAATAAAAATACTGCTATTTGAATATTCACGGATTCCCCTTACTAATCTTAGTTAGTTAATTAATTAATTATTTTATTGGTTATTGGTTATTTAATTTAATAATGGCAACATCATAAGGGCTCATGGAAGCTTGCCCCAATAGATATGTCCCCATATTTTTTGCTGGGAAAGTTTGTGCTATTCCCGCATAGTTAAAGATGTAAGCGAGATCACCACGATACACAATCCGCATATCTTTAGGTAACCTTACCGTGGCAATATCGAGCTCTGTTGCTAAGTGCTCAAACTGTTCAATTAGAAAGTCATCACAAGTTAAGGTGGCGATATAACTTGTATTTTCATGACGAACAACAGCGGGTGATTGATCGTGATACCTAGCATCGACGATAACGTCTTTGGTTATTTCTAACTCTTCACGCCAACATCTGCTTTCAAAGGTTTTATCTTTATACTTCAATTGTTCACTACAATCTGGACGTATGGTTTCAGTTGACAATACTTTGATGGGCAACAAGGCTTGAAGTTTTCCTGGAGGTAAGTTCGGTGCTAATGAAAGCTCGTCGGTTTTCCCCCCTGAACGTGGGCCAAAAACAAAATGAGCATTCGAGTCTTTACATTTTTCTATGAAAGCATCGTCGACAATCGGTAAGCATGGTGCAAGAATTAAATCGTATTGGCTAAAATCACCTTTAATCGAAATAAAATCTACAACTAGGCCTAATTGGCGCAATGCTGAATAGTAGGAGAACTCTATTTGTTGGTGGTTGTAACTGTCGCCTTGGCGTTCAATTTCACTCACCCATTGGTTAGTCGTACCTGATAATATAGCAACTCTTGCTTGTATTGGTGCATCGATAGAAAATTCTACGGTTTTTAGCTCATCGCGCATTTGTTCGATTTCTGCCCATGCGGCTGATTTTGAATTATCATTTCTTTTAACGCCTGCATGCATTTGCTCTTGAGCAAACGGTGCTTGGCGCCACCGAAAATAACAGACACAATCTGCTCCATGTGCAAAAGCTTGCCATGACCACAAACGTACCATGCCTTTTTCTGGACGAGGATTGTGATGTGCCCAATTTACAGGGCCTGGTTGTTGCTCCATGATCCAGAAGTTCTTTTTACTGATACCGCGACTTTGATCAAAGTCATAACTGGCAAAGTCTGGGTGGCCAGTACGCATATAAGGTTTGAATTCTTTAGCAGGTTTATCTTTAAAGAACATGTCAGATCGACCCAGTGGATAATTATCATAACTAACAAAATCTAGATTTTCAGCGAGAGCATAATTATCAGTTTGGGTGTCCACCATGGGAATAAAATTATGGGTGACAAACCTATCAGGTGCATATTGGCGAATTATCGCTATCATTTTGTTATGAAACTGGATCACCTGATCTGAGCTAAAACGTCGATAAGCTAATTGGTGAGCAGGGTGAGTCTCTGTAACCGCTAATATAGGGAGTTCAATTTGATCGAAGCTTTGATATTCCATTGACCAAAAAACGGTGCCCCAATCGGTATTAAGTTTATCAATTGTTTTATAACGCGTTTGACACCAAGCATGAAATGCTTTTTTTGCTGCAGGTGAACCACTGTGAGTGGTATCATGACATGCAATTTCATTATCAGTTTGCCAACCGCATATTGCTGGATGTTCACCATAACGCTTTGCTAAAACTTCAGAAATACGCATAGCTTCACGAAAATAATTTTTGCTAGAAAAATCATAGTGTCGACGAGAGCCAAAGCCACGCTTTGTTCCTGTATTAATATCAACAGGTAAAATATCAGGATATTTATCAATCAACCATTTTGGTGGGGTCGCTGTCGGCGTACACATAATGACTTCTAAACCAGCGTCAGCTAAAGTCTCTATTGCACGGTCTAACCAGTCGAAAGTATAAACACCTTCACTGAACTCTATTCTTGACCAAGCAAATTCGCCAATACGAACATAACGTAAGCCAAGCTCGCGCATTTCTTTAGCATCTTGTGCCCACATTTTTTCTGGCCAATGCTCTGGATAATAACAAACACCTAACATTTACTTTTTACCAATTTATTATTTGAAAGTATATTATGCATATTAACCTTATTTATATGATATATTCCAGTGAAATTATTAATGTGTTATCTTAAGCAGTCGTTTGGCAGTTCTTGATGTTTTAGATCAAATAATGCAATTCAGTAAATATATTAATATAGTAATCATAATTACATTCAATAAACTATAAATAAAATATCAATTTTAAATTTAAATTTGAAGGACGTTTACAATGAAATCAGACCAACACTTTGTTCAGCTCAATAGTTCTAATGCTAGCTTAATTATTGATTGCCAGAGTAAAACACCCGCTATAATTTATTGGGGAAAGCTATTATCTAAACAAACTTCTGCAGATATGTTATCGCTACTGTCTACTCGCCAAGAAGCAAAATGTTCGTTGGTTATTGAAGCGCCTATTTCATTGTCTCCTCTTTTAGGAGAGGGTTTTACAGGATCTCCAGGTATTGAAATTAACAATGACGATTATGCATGGTCACTGGGTGGTGAACTTGTTGATATTATTCAGATAGATGAACATAAAGTTTGTTTTGAAACGCTAGATGATATTCGTCAAATTAAAGTAGTCCATACGCTTTCACTGCATCACGACACTGATGTGCTGAGCGCATATACTGAGTTAGTGAATCTGAGTGAACAATCAGTAACGGTTAATTGGTGTGCGACACCCACAATTCCGTTGTCTGATCAAATGAATAAAATAATGTCTTTTGAAGGACGATGGTCAAATGAATTTCAATGCCATTCACTTGACTTATTTCTGGGCAGTTTTGTACGTGAAAACCGTAAAGGAAAAACCTCTCATGACAACTTTCCTGGGATGGTAATGCACAATAATTTCACCCATGAACAAGCGGGTGAATGCTTCGGCTTTCATCTTGGTTGGAGCGGTAACCATAAAATGCGTGCAGAACTGTTACCTGAAGGTCGCAGTTATGTCCAATTAGGTGAATTATTAATGCCGGGAGAGATAGTATTGTTGCCGCAACAATCGTATCAAAGCCCAATACTCTATGCTGGCTATTCTGATCAAGGCTTTAGTGGCTTATCTAACTGTTTCCATCAATATGTTCGCAGTGAATTATTATCGCCAAAACTCAGCCAAAAGCCCCGTCCTGTACATTATAATACATGGGAAGGGATATACTTTGAGCATGATGTCGACACATTGAAAGAGCTTGCGAATAAAGTCGCAGGATTAGGAGCCGAGCGTTTTGTTTTAGATGACGGATGGTTTAAAGGCCGTCGTGGAGATTTTGCTGGTTTAGGTGATTGGGTTGTTGACAAAGAAATTTATCCTAACGGTTTATCGCCTCTTATTGATCATGTTAATCAACAGGGCATGGAATTTGGACTATGGTTTGAACCTGAAATGGTGAACCCAGACAGTGATTTATATCGCGCGCACCCTGACTGGGTTTTAGCAACAGCAGGTAATCAACAATTAAACTTTCGTAACCAGTTAGTACTCGATTTATCACGTAACGAAGTGGTTGATTATTTATTTCATGCGATTGATGACATTCTTACCGAATATCCTAAAATTGTTTATATTAAGTGGGATATGAATCGAGACATTAATCACGCAGGTAACGCACAAGGCAAGCCGGCTATACATCAACAAACAACAGCTTTATATCAATTAATTGATCGCATAAAGCAAAAGCACTCACATGTTGAAATTGAGAGTTGTTCTTCAGGTGGAGCTCGTGTGGATTATGGTGTACTGGCTCATACTGACCGCGTGTGGACCTCAGATTCGAATGATGCTTTAGACAGATTAACGATTCAACGAGGTTGTTCATTCTTCTTCCCTAGTGAAGTCATGGGCGCTCATATCGGGCCAAGAGAATGCCATATCACAGGTAGAATTGTTAGTATGGAAATGCGTGCTGCAGTGGCATTTTTTGGTCATATGGGTTTAGAAATGGACCCCAGAGAATTAACTGATGAAGACTGTGAACAGTTATCTACAATTATTGCGTTACATAAAAAACATCGTCAATTAATTCACAGTGGTGAGTTAATTCGTTTGAATCAAGATGGTGACTCAATTAATTTTGGTATAATTAACCAGGATAAATCACAAGCACTTTTTGCTTATAATAGTATTAATGAAACGAAAAGAACTACGCCACCTAAGTATAGATTTGTCGGGTTATCTGCAGATAAAGTCTATAAATTAACACTGGTTTGGCCTACTAAACTTAAGGAATATTCACCTTCTGTTTTAAGTAAAATTCAGGGCCAAAAGTTTTCGGGTGAATCACTTATGCAGTTGGGCATGCAGTTGCCAGTATTATTTCCTCAGACGTCATTAATTTTTGAATTGAACGATACGCAATAACTGTTTTAAATATATTTGGATTTTTTAACGTCGACATAAAAGGGATTTAGTCGTTGAAATTAAAAAAATTCAGAGAATGTTTTAATACAAAATGTTCAATACTGAAAGGGCATAAGCCATGTTTTGATTGATTATCTTACAAAACATGGCTGAATACGTTTTTACCTTCTCATTGAAAGCTTAAGCCTGCATTTTATTATTAAGTGAGCAACACCATTGTAGTCAATTGTGTTTCGAGAATAGGCTAAGTTTCTTTAGGAGTAATAGACATTGATATTGTCATTCTTTCTTGAGGGTTTAGCGTCATAATGCCCGTATTATCCATTCCGTTGTTTGACATATTTATAGCATCGGTACTGTGAGTAACAGGTTCAAAACAAAAGTAGTTTTGATTTTTTGGACTGTATACCACTATAAACTTACAGTTTGAAGACGTGGTTATATCGGCTTTAGCCTTCCATTCTGGCCAAACGACTGTCGCTGCAGCAGAAAAACCAGTAAATACATTATCTAAATTACTATTCGTGATTAATAACCCTTCCGACTTAGCCAACGATTTAGGCGCACCCATCAGTGTTGTTGGCATACTTTCGTCATCCACAGCCCACATCTGTTCGACAGAACATTTTAAAGATGTTTTTTTCGTTAAGCTAAAGTAGGGGTGTAATCCTAATCCTGCCGGCATTTGACTCTTTGAGTTATTCATTAATGAAAGCTCAATACTCAACGCACTGCCTTTAAGTGTAAAAACTTGTTGAGCGCTATAAGAGAAAGGCCATTCGGCTTGTTGATAATGATATTCGAGCGTTAAGTTAGTATCGGTTTGATGTATAACCTTCCAAGGTAATTGCCAACCATGTCCATGAATACTGTGCTTTTCAGGTAAATGATTCAGCGGAAGTTGACTACTTTTTTCTTGCCAATTTAAAAGACCATATTTAATACGGTTAGAATAGGGTACAAGCGGGAAACAGCTACTACCTAGCACAGATTTTGCGTTATTGCTGTTTCTCAATATAGGTACAAAGCTATTATGTAATTTGGCATCATAAGCCAAAATAGCCCCACCTAATTCAGGTGAAATCTCTATTCTAGCAATATCACTCTTTAAAAATATTGAGGCCATAATTTAGTTAAATATTATTTATATGATAATTGAACTAAATTAAAACACTAAGATGTAGTCTTGTCTAGTGATAAATTTAGGATAATTAAGAGGATTTGTATTATTTTATGAATACGAGTTAAAGCAAATTGTGCACTGAGGGTCTACTAAACCAGAAGCACCAGTTAACTGATAAATAAAGAGGTTACCTGATAAGGGTTCTTTGGTGAGAGCAGAACTGGATAAGCCTTGTTTAGCGCTGGTGACTATTAACCAATCTAAGTTTGCGCCTCCGATAGTAACACATGAAGGTTGTGATACAGGGAGCACTATTGATAAGTCAATTTCGCCATTACAATTATATCTTATGACTTTACTGCTACCCCATTGCGCATTCCATAAGTAATCTTGGGCGTCTACTATTGAACCGTCAGGAAACGTTGAAGTGTTTGTTGTCGCAAATAATTGTTTATTGCTGATTGCGGCTTTTTCTTTACAAAAATCATATTGAAATATTTGATGGCTAGGAGAATCTGCATGATAGAGAATATCTCCTGCTTTGTTCCAACATAAACTATTAGAAATAAGTAAATCATCCATCTTTTTATGGCAGTTAAGTTGATGATCAACGCAATATAACGCGGATTTCTGTTTGGGTGTACTTGTTGATTCAACCATTGATCCTGCCCAAAATCGTCCTTGTTTATCTACTCGACCATCATTAAGACGGTTACCTTTTATGTGAAGCTCAGGTTGATTTATCCAATCTATCTCAGATGTTATAAAGTTATATCGAGCAAACCCCTGTTCAAAGGCTGCAATGATTTGATTATTAACTGGAGTAAATGCAAAGCTGCCCATACGTTGAGGTAAGGTAAATTTTTCTAATACTTCACTGGAAATATAATATCGGTACAAATCACATGCTTCAATATCTAGCCAATAAATAGCTTGTTGCTCGTCATGCCATAGAACGCCTTCACCTAACTGACATTGACAAGGAATAATTTTCAATAACGTAGCTGTTGTAGTACTCATTATGTTTGCCATTGTTTATTTATATTAGTATTGGGTGTTATATTGAGTACTTTATTTAATTTAATTACTTTAGCCGTAGTTTCATCAAGAGAGTCATTACTTTGATATAAACTACTCCCAAAGCCTAAAGCACTAGCCCCAGATGATAACCATTGTAAAACGTTATTTTGTGAAACACCTCCAACAGGAATGATATGTACGTCATTAGGTAAAACAGATTTTAGTGCCTTAACATGACTAAAACCGTAAGTTTGTGCGGGAAATAGTTTCAACCACCTTGCTCCAGCTTGATAAGCTAAAATGGCTTCGGTTGGTGTTGCTACTCCAGCTATAACATGTAATTTTTTTGATTGGCAATATTGAATTAAATCTGGGTCACAATGTGGTGAAACAATGAGTTTACCGCCAACATTTTCTATTTGTATAATTTGTTCTATGTTGAACACAGTACCAGCACCAATTAAGCAGTCATCTGGCAGAGCATTAACAAGTTTTTCAATCGACTTAATTGCTTGAGGCGAATTTAAAGGCACTTCAATGACACGGATCCCATGAGCGTATAAACATAGTGCTATTTCGACAACATCTTCAGGTGTTATACCACGTAAAATAGCAATGACAGGGTGCTTTTTAATATGTTTTTCCAACGATAATCCTTAGTTAATTGGCTCTTAGCTGTTAGTGTTATGGCTTGGATAATGCTGAAACTTGCTGGTATACGGCATTAAAACCTAATAGAGTCATGTCAGTAACTTCGCATATATTTGTTTTGATCCCATGCATTTCGAGTACTTGTGAAAATTGCTGACTTAAATGCTTAGTACCTATGATTGACACTTCACCTAATTCAGATAATTGCCATTCCTCTGCATTTAATGCGGCGCGTACATCACTACCAATTAACAAACCGGATAAATAGGAGGATGCTTGTGAGTTGGTTAATTCTCCAAAAAGCTGTTTACTCCTGACACTAAATAAACCGTGGGTAAAACTACCTAATTCACTTTTTAGCGTAAAGTCAGCGCCTTTTTTAAATGCCGGTTGATCGAAAGTCGCATTACCTTTTTGAATTAAAATACTGTGATTGGTTAATAAGTCAAAAAGTTCACCTGTCATCGCTGTTTTAAAGAGTTCAACGTTACCTTCTTTAATCAACACCCATTTAGTATGAGTGCCCGGTAAACAAACTAGATGTGTCCCTTTAACTCTTTGAGTATCTTGTTGTAACCACCCAAGCGTTTGCAGCTCTTCACCTCGCATCACATCATAGTTATCATTACTTAAGCGACAGCTCAACCCTGGAATAATAGTGATGTCATGGCCAGCACAAGTAAAGTTAACACCTTGTGCTGCTATGCCTTCAAGCTTGGTTGGGCAAGGGAGGTAGTCAGTTTCTTTCCAACCAATACTTGAGCCAATTTGTCCGATCATAAAAATAGGAATTTTGCCATATTGTGAAAGCCAAGGGGAAATACAGTCAAATAGGGTTTGTTCAAAGCTATGAATAACTTTATTTACCCCTAAGCTATACGCTTTATCAAGCAATTTTAGAGGGTTATCTTTATTTGCTTTACATAAAAAAGCACGTAAATGACTTGTTCCCCAATCAACAGCAACAATATATTCATGAATTAACAATTATGTTCTCCCGCCATCAATTATTATGCTTTGTCCTGTGATTAACGCACTGTCACTCGACGCTAAAAATAAGGCTAAATTTGCAACATCTTCTGGCAAAATTCTTGTTTTAAGCGCCATAGATTCAGTCCATTTGTCTTCTTCTTTATTCGTCAACCAGCTTGCTAATTGACGTTCAGTTGCTACCCAGCCAGGAACTATTGCATTAACCCTAATATTTTGATCACCAAATTCTTTTGAAAGGGCTTTGGTCATGCCTATCAATCCGGCTTTAGCGGTAACATACCCTGTCATATGTTGTTGCCCCATTAATGCATTGATAGAGCTGAAGTTGATGATGCTACCTGAAGCATTTTTTTTCATAATGCTATATGCAGCTTGAGCAGAAAAAAAAGCAGGGTCTAGATTGACTTGCATACATTTATGCCAATCATGTGCCGAAATTTTTTCAATATTTTGACGGTTATCATTACCAACATTATTGACGAGTACATCTAAACCGCCAAAATGCTCTGCGGCATCGGTAATAGCTTGTTGTAATGATTCAGATTTTGTCACGTCAATCGCTCTAAACCAGACATTATTGAGTGCGGTTGAAGGCAAGTTATTTATTAATTCTTCAGCTAGATCTTGATTTAAATCTATAAAAGCTACTTTTGCTTCTTGCTGCACAAACGCTTTAACCATAGATGCACCAATACCACTGGCGCCACCAGTAATAAAAACGACTTTATCTTTTAAATTTTTATATTGAGTTGATAAACCCATTTTAATACTCCAACTAGTTAAAAAGGTTATATATTTTTCTTAATAGCAGACAAAACATTATGATGCCTTGTCTGGTAATTCCCCCATTTTAATGGCGGTCGGTAGTAGACATTTTACTCTGTGTTAGTTTAATTTTTTGAATTGGAGTAATACCACCAATCCCCATGTTAGGTCGCTCATGGTTATAAGTCTATAACCATTGTGTTGCTCAAGTTGCGAATTTATGACTGATATATTCAAGCCCATTATCAGAGCGAATATTTTTATGTTTACCACGCCATTCAATAATTCTATCAAGTGATCTAATAACATGCTCTGCGGGCAAGGATATATCTGTATCGTTGCTTCAACGTTAAAGCTAGAGGAGAATTGCTATTTTTCATGATCACACCTCAGCTTTGGCTGATACCGGTAGCAGGTTTCGTTAATATAGAATATTCTACAGACTAGACTGATGCTGACATTATGATGATGTATCGCTGCTTGAACCATGACTTTACACTCAGAAGCTTTCAGCACTTTTTTGCCAGTGCTTCCTGAATAATTTATGCTTTTACACGCTCTTCAGCAGACATTTTTCAAAGGTCTACTTTATGCTTCTAGCTCTTTCATTCTTGCTATAAGTGAAGCATTTATGCCGCTGTATTTAAAACGCCATTTTCGGCTTGCTTTAAAATAGCTAATATTGGACTGTCACTAAAGTGTTTTTTTCATGAATGTTCTCCTGCTTATAGCATAAGAGAAGATTCTACTTTTGACTTCGATTGTTTTTAGGGGGGATTACCGTATTACTATTGATTAATGGGATAAACTTATATCATATTTTCATAAAATTAAATATGATATAACATATTAATTAACAAGTTCGGAACAGCACTAAATGAAGCCTTATCCTAGACAAAACCTAACCCATCAACTGACTCACGATCTAGGGATGGCAATAGTCAAAGGTACTTATCCAATTGGCCAAGGGCTGCCATCAGAAGCTGATCTTTGTTTGCAACATAATGTTAGTCGCAGTTCGACTCGTGAAGCCGTAAAAATGTTGTCGGCGAAAGGACTTATTTCATCACGCCCTAAACAGGGCATAAGAGTGTTGCCTGAAAGTAGCTGGAATATGTTTGATACTGATGTATTAACTTGGATATTAAGCAACAAACCTTCTCTGTCTTTGTTAAAAGAATTTACTCAAGTAAGACTGGCGATAGAACCTCAAGCTGCTGCATTAGCGTCGATGAATGCTTCCTTTGAACAATTGGAAGCTATTGATAAAGCGCTTATTCGTATGAAAGAAGCAGAACTAGGATTAGATGACCCTTTAGAGGCAGATATTGCATTTCACACCAGTATATTGGTTGCTAGTGGTAATCGATTTTTTGGGCAACTTACCGAGTTTATCAGTACTGCACTTAGAGTGAGTATACGTTATACAAACAATATTAAAGGTGTACCAGGGGCTGATGTTAAAAAGCATGCTGAAATTATTGATACCATAAAATCTAGAAACCCCGAAAAAGCTCGTAACGCAGTGACGATTATTTTAGACGAAGCACTAGAGTTAATTGAGTCTCAATTGTAAAGTTAAAGCGCTTTTTGGTTGACCGTACTCTGTATCTTCACCGGGTGTTAAAGTCCCCGGTGTTGCTTGAATAACTTTATTTACCAGCCATTTATTTACAGGTTAAAAATCTAGATTTGTGTGCCAATATCAGTGCATTTCAATATATGGTAAATCTACCGGTAATTAATAAACAATCAAATTAAGCAATTTTGAATACACTTTAACTGTTGTTTCTTTAGCGGTCAGTAACATATCATTAGCCGCGATAACACTAGATGCTGAAAATGTGTGTTGACACCTCAACTTATTTTACCTTGTTACCCATAACGTGCTAATTCGAAATATTCAAAACTGGCCTGTCGAGCGAGATGTGAAATGGCATAGTTAATGATGAATAGATATGAAAAGCCAGTCGCCTTATATTAAAGTATAGTGCCAAGCCAAACACTTATATTTCAAACAATTAAATATACCAAAAACACACTTTGCATATACTTTGCAAAAGTTAATTCCTGAGCGTACTCTTAATCCCAGTATTATTTACCTCTAAAACACTCAATAAATGGCTAAACAAGTTGCTAGACATGTAATAGATATGTAATAGATAAAACACTACATATTGTTAAATATGACAATAGAAATCTCTGGTACGCCCCTTTAGAATTGATAGAAAATGGTATACAAAAGATACTGAGAAAGAAGAACAAAATGATGCCATCCCAAAACGGCATTGAGCTACGTGCATTATATCCAATGAAGTTTGACCAAGACATACCTATTGAAGGTAAATGTGGGAAGTCCATAATGCGTTTATCTTGCTGAGAAGAAGAATCGACTCAGATACAGAAAAATCTGTAAAGTAAAATTTTTGGATAGGTTATTTATTTTATACCAATCTCATTAAGTTTGTGATCTTGTTGTGCAGAGAAAAATCTATTAAACCGATCATTGTTTCTCCTATAGCTTTCAGTATATCTAGAGCCGAGATTATAGGAATTGTCATAAAAAACATAGAAGGACAATACTCCGCTTGGCCTTATTCATAATCTCTGGTTGTTGTTGAAAAAAGAAAAAACATTTCTGGCCTAGTTTTGATATTATTTAGAAAAAGCAGAAGTAGTTAAATTCATGCAGACTAAACAACTTACACATGCCGAGGGTCCACTCTGGCAAGAGGCTATTGCGTTGTATTGCGATATATTTCCTCAATGGGAGCGAGAGCCGATAGTTGACATTGAACAAGCTATTAATAACGGACAATCTCGATGCATCTTGCTGTGCAAAGATAATCGAGTGCTCGGTATGTCATTAACTGAGCTTTACTCGCCCTTGTCTTTTGCCATGTTAGGTTATTTATTCATTGCGCCGCATCATCAGGGCAAAGGTTTGGGCAAACTGCTATGCAATGAATTGTTTAATTTTTTCGATGCTAATGCTGATTTAAAATGGTTATTAGTCGAGGCCGAGTCGGGACCTGAAGACTTTTACAAGCAATTAGGGTTTACCACGCTCAATGTTGAATATCTTTCACCCCATTATGATAATATGCAATCAACGCCAATGGCATTGATGTATCACGCTAGCTCGAAACACCCCCCCCCCTCTAAATATCAACTTGCTGACATCATTGAACAAATATTCTTGCAAAGCTATTACCTGATGCCTGATGATCCAAGATTAGAGCAACAACGCAACCGTATCTTATCCAAGGAAAATTAATGTCATTCGAGCAGAACATCGGACAACAAATCATTTTAACCAAGTTTTTTGAATATATTCGCTCAGAAAATTTTGAACAATGTTTCCATTGGGCAAAAACAGAGTTACAAGCCAACAATTCTCCCGCTTTTACGCTTGTTAATCAATTAGAAGACCAAGCCACAATAACCACTCAAAGTATCGAGAACATTAACAACGATGAAATATTATTATTGTTTTGTGCTTGCTATGGCTACGCTCGCCACGAGGTCGAAGAGAGTAATTGGTATAATCATGCTGAAACATTAGTGCGCTCAAGCATTACCGCATTAAAAGCGTTACCCTCGTGTGCATTCAACAAAACGCTACAACAGTTCGCCGTAATTCAAGTTGATATTTGCTATATCGATCGCGGTATTTATACCAGTCAAGAATGGTTGATGGCACAAGCAGCTGAAAATATTGATGCCCACTTAGTATGTATTAACGAACTAACCGCTGAGTTTAATGACGTTGAGTGCCAATTATATTCTGAGCATTTAGTGCAAGAGTTCAGTTCATATCGTCACTTTAGTGCAGGCGTTTCAATTATTGCCCAGTTGTGTGCTATCCGCTGGGGAGATCCTGAAATCCTTACTCAACAAATGGCCAAGCTTCGGCCAAAGTTTCTGGAAGCAGTTAAGGCATTAACCGACGATGACAAATACATTATGTCGACGGATTTGGAAGCGCTTTGGCCATCGTTAAGATTTTTTAGTGAAAATAGGCCAAAAGGTTCGGGAGAACTCTTTGTCGAACGTGGGGCAATTAATATTTCATACTTTGCTTGCGTCAATCACACGGTGACACGAGAGTTAAGGCAATCGCTATCAAACATCGTTGACCAAGCACCAAAAACACATAAACTCTATCTTGAAGACTGGGGAGCAGAAGCACCTCAACGCAATATGCTGAATGATATTTGGGCTGGAATTTCAAAAAACTTTGAAGATATTTATTCATGGCAATTACCAGAATTAACTATGCCATTCCGCAATAAAAACGGCAAAGACTCCAATCTTAATTTTGCAGTTGAGTTGATTTATTATCCCATGGGTATTTTTGCACTAAACCTAAAAGCACAATTAAATAATGTTAGCGCAAGTGGCGTTCGACATGCCATGTCACTGGGCACCCCATTTGCTATGGACCAAAAAATGCGCTGGCACAATCAAGATATGGGCTTACTAGAAGAGTTCGCTGAAAATCGTTTTATCGAATTAGCCAATAGCCTCAATAGCAATTTTGATCATTATGAAAAACCTGTTTCTGACATCCTCTCGTTTAATAAAACAGAGAATCGCTACGTATCCACATTGCTGGACCGGATAGTTGAATGTGTCGATGGCGAGTACGCTGCAGTCACGGCTAAATCGATTAAATCACATTTTGCTTACCCTGTTTTTGTCCTGCAGCAACGAGAGCTGCGAAGTGCGGTTGATGACTGGTGCCTTAGGACAGTGAACTCAGAATCGTTTAACTTGAACCAAGATTGCTATAACCATGAAGAGTTTGCTTATACCAATCATCATGAGTGCGTTTTAGGTCTACTTCAACAACCTAATTGGGTGATAGAACAATCTGCCGAAATGATGGGTGTTGCTGCCGCCATTAATAATCTATTTCAGCTCACCAATAAACGGTTAGATAAACAACTGAAATTTAGCTTAGATCAAGCATTGCCAACGCTGAGCGATAAAAAAATTACTGCTTCAAAGCTTAAATCACGTGTAGAAAAGTTACAAACTGAAGGGGAGTGCCTCAAACAGTTCACCAACGATGCTCATTGGTTACTGGATTTGATAAGCGCAGGTAGTATGATGACCTTTCCGGATCATACACGTATGATCCAAAAGGTCTTCAAGCATATGGATTTTGAAAAACTCCATATCCGCACTCAGAGCACTTTAGATAAGATTCAAAATCGCCAAGAAGAAATTATTTCAGAAACAGCCAAGCTGTATGAAAAGATACGCACTCGAAATAGTAAACGCTTCACCCGTGTTTTATCTGGTTCAATGGCATTGATATCTATAGGTGCACTGAAAGATATCTTCGATATCCTTAACGGCAGCAAGTTAGGGGTTAACATTTCAGGTCCCCTACAGGTGAGTATTGTGGCCTTATTCGCAATGATGCTGATTATCTTGCTAGTAAATAAGAATGGCAATGAAAAATAACAGCTAGACGAAATTGTACAGTCTAGGCAAGATATGGATTTAAAATTCTGAATTTAAAAAACAAAAAGCCCCGACTCTTTCGAATCAGGGCTTTCATATTTTGGTACCGCAGGACGGACTTGAACCGTCACTTCTTTCGAAACCGGATTTTGAATCCCCTTAAGCTGCCTAAACAATCCTAGCTGTAATCTGCTGCTAAATTTTAATGATAAAAATTCTCAAGCTGCCTGAATTATCGACTTAAGTGGCACTAGTCAATTATTATCAATTCTATTGCGCTTGTGTCCATTGGATCTTCTGGTACAATCTGTTTCAATTACAGTCAAATTTAAGTGATGTGGAGCCACATGGTTATAAAAGCGAACAGCCCAGCAGGATTTGCCGAGCAGTATATTGTAGAATCTATTTGGAATGGTGGATTTCCACCGGGCACTATTTTGCCCGCTGAACGTGAATTATCAGAACTTATCGGCGTCACAAGAACGACATTAAGAGAAGTGCTACAACGTTTAGCACGCGATGGTTGGTTAACCATTAAACATGGTAAGCCGACAAAAGTTAATAATTTCTGGGAAACGTCTAGCCTTAACATTCTTGAAACGTTAGCGCAGCTTGATCAAGAAGGAATTCCTGATTTAGTGGATAATTTAATGTCGGCGCGTACCAATATTAGTGCAATATATGTCCGTGGCGCAATTAAAAATAATCCAGAAAAAACCATTGAATTATTGTCAGCCATTGAAGATGTTGAAGATACTGGCGAAGCGTTTGCAGAGTTTGATTACAAGCTTAATAAAGACTTGGTTGTAGCCTCAGGAAACTCTATTTATTTATTGATTCTAAATGGCTTCAGAGGTTTGTATTCGCGTTTAGGTAGTTTGTATTATTCTCATCCGCGAGGCCGTGAAATATCACGAAACTATTATAAAAAACTGATTGAACTAGCTAAAGCGGGCCAATGCGATGAAGCTGTATTTGCGGTCAGAAAATATGGTATTGAGTCAGGTAAACTTTGGATTGAGCTAAAAGACGAAGTATTAAAAGAACTTGCTGAATAAGTAATAGCTAAGCAGCAATAACTTGAAGTTAACGTTATTATGTAAAGTAAATCATGTAAAGTAAATCAGGCAACTAAATAGTTGCCTTTTTTTGTACCAATTCATCTGGCTCTGGGCATTGCGCAATAATTTCGTCAACCCCGTATTTATTCTCTTGTAGCAGTTTTACATCAAATTTCCACAGGTAATATAAGTGCTTTAATACTTCATCTTTAGAGTCGGCGAGTGATACTTTTTGATGCGGGATATAGCGTAAAGTTAATGAACGATCGCCACTAACATCGGCATTAATAATTTGGATATTTGCTTCTAGGTTACTTAAATTGTATTGGTCAGATAACATAGTTCGAATTTGTTGATAGCCACTTTGATTATGAATAGCGCCTACTTCAATGTAGTTTTTATCACTGTCATCGTGTAAATGAAATAGTTTAAAATCTCGCATTAATTTTGGTGATAAAAATTGGCTTATAAAGCTTTCATCTTTAAAGTTTTCCATAGCAAAATGCACAGTATCAAGCCAATTACTGCCGGCTATGTCTGGAAACCAAAGCTTGTCTTCCTCGCTTGGATTTTCACATATCCGCCTAATATCCATAAACATATTAAAGCCTAGCGCATAGGGATTTATACCTGAATAATAGCGGCTGTTATAGTCAAGTTGTGCAACCACATTAGTATGGTTATGTAAAAACTCCAGCATGAAGGTATCTGTTACTAAGCCTTCATCGTAGAGATGATTTAGGATAGTGTAGTGCCAAAAACAAGCCCAGCCTTCATTCATCACTTGCGTTTGCTTTTGAGGGTAAAAGTACTGAGATATTTTTCGGACAATGCGCACTAATTCTCGTTGCCAAGGTTTTAATAGCGGGGCATTTTTCTCGATAAAATAAAGAATATTTTCTTGGGGCTCAGTTGGAAAAGTTGCCTTGGTTTTTTTTCCTTCTGTCTCATTATCTGCACCAATTCGCCACAGCATGTTTACTTGTGACTGCAGATAAGTCTCACGTTCTTCTTGACGTTTTAATTCTGCTTCCATCGATATTTTTTGTGGTCGTTTATAACGGTCAACACCATGATTCATTAGGGCATGGCAAGCATCAAGGCAAGCTTCAACCTCGTCAATACCATGTTTGTTTTCGCAGTCAGCAATATATTTTTTAGCAAACAGTAAGTAGTCAATAATCGAATTTGCATCTGTCCACGACTTAAATAAATAGTTACCTTTGAAAAATGAGTTATGCCCATAACAAGCATGTGCCATAACAAGGGCTTGCATCGCCATGGTGTTTTCTTCCATTAAATACGCAATGCAGGGGTCTGAGTTAATAACAATTTCATAAGCTAAGCCCATTTGTCCGCGCTTATAGGTTTGCTCGGTTTGAATAAACCTTTTACCAAAGGTCCAATGATTATAACCAATAGGCATGCCGACACCCGCGTAGGCGTCCATCATTTGCTCGGCGGTGATCACTTCAATTTGGTTCGTGTAGGTATCTAAACGATAATGTTGCGCAACACGCTCAATTTCACTTTGGTATTGTTCAAGCTTAGTAAATGTCCAGTCACTGCTATCGTCAAGTGGTTTACGTTTAGTCATAAAAACTCCAATGTATTGAATTCCTAAGCGGCTTGTACTTTTTTTCTTTTAAATAAGGCTCTAAATACCGGATAAATATCTGCCACTGTTTTAATGTGTTCAATTGAAAAAGCATCATCGGTATCAGCAAGTTGAGCATATTGTTGCCATAGGCTTTGATGAGCACGCTGAGATATTTCTATATAACTAAAGTATCGGGTTTTTGGCAGTATACTTTCGCGCATTAATTGCTGGCAGTGCGGAGAGTCATCGGCCCAGTTATCGCCGTCAGATGCTTGAGCGCCATAAACATTCCATTCTTTTTCGTTATAGCGCTGCGTCATTATCTCAATCATTAGCTCTAAAGCACTTGATGCGATGGTACCGCCGGTTTCTTGCGAATAAAAAAACTCATGTTCGTCAACTTCTTTTGCTTGGGTATGGTGACGAATATAAACCACGTCGATGGTTTTATACGTGCGCGTTAAAAATAGGTATAAAAGAATATAAAAACGTTTAGCCATATCTTTAGTGGCTTGATCCATAGAACCTGAGACATCCATTATACAAAACATCACCGCTTTTGATGTTGGCAGCGCTTGTTTGGCGTAATGACGATAACGTAAATCAAAGGAGTCAATAAAAGGTACTTTACTGATTTTATCTTTAAGATTGCCAATGGCCGTAATAAGTTTATTTTTAGCTAGAGTGTTATCGTGTTTATCTTGCTCTAGCAAGGTTAACTCAGCTTCGAGTATTTTAATTTTACGGCGCTTATCCGCGGTCATGGCAATTCTGCGCGCTATTGAGCCTTGTAATGATTTCACAATATCTATGTTGGAAGCGGCGCCTTCAGCGCAATAACCCGAACGCACAGTTTTATAATTAGTGACTTTATCTAACTGATTTTTTTCTAAGTTAGGCAACTCTAAATCTTCAAAAAGTAAATGTAGATATTCATCTTTGGAAATAGTAAAGACAAAGTCATCATCGCCTTCGCCAGAATCACTTGCATCACCTTGGCCGCCTTGCCCTTGCTGTTCTGGCGGTCGAGCAATGTGATCGCCACTGGTAAACTGGTCGTTACCTGGATGAACGCGGTCTTTAATGCCACCACTACCTTGATGAAAAACTGGCTCATTTAAATCTTTTTTAGTAATGGTAATATTTTCACCACTGGTAATATCAGTGACGCCACGTTTATTAACCGCCTCAGAAACAGCCTGTTTTATTTGGCTCTTATAACGTCTGATAAAACGCTGTCGGTTGACCGTGCTTTTGTTTTTACTATTTAATCGCCTATCGATAAAGTTTGTCATTTATGCTCCTAACTTAGAGGTACTAAGTACAACCTAAGAAGATTTTCTAACGCGTAAATACCATTCAGAAAGCAATCTGACTTGTTTTTTTGTGTAGCCCTTAGTCATCATGCGTTCAACGAAATCATCATGTTTTTGTTGATCATCGTTGGAGGTTTTATTGTTAAATGAAATTACAGGTAATAAGTCCTCGGTATTTGAAAACATTTTTTTCTCAATAACGGTGCGCAATTTTTCGTAGCTGGTCCATAAAGGATTTTTACCATTATTATTGGCTTTTGCACGCAGGACAAAGTTAACAATTTCATTTCTAAAATCTTTTGGATTACTGATCCCCGCAGGTTTTTCTATTTTTTCCAGCTCATTGTTCAGTGCTTCACGGTCAAATAGTTGCCCGGTTTCAGCATCACGGTATTCTTGGTCTTGGATCCAAAAATCAGCGTAAGTGACATAACGATCAAAAATATTTTGGCCATATTCAGAATAGGACTCTAAATAAGCGGTCTGAATTTCTTTGCCGATAAACTCAATATATTGTGGTGATAAGTAACCTTTGATAAAGGCTAGATAACGATCACTGATCTCTTTGGGTAGTTGCTCTCGTTCTATTTGCTGCTCAAGTACGTAAAACAAATGCACCGGATTTGCCGCCACTTCTAAATGATCAAAGTTGAAAACACGAGATAATATTTTAAAGGCAAAACGTGTTGAAAGCCCTGACATACCTTCGTCGATACCGGCATAATCTCGATACTCTTGATATGATTTTGCTTTGGGGTCGGTATCTTTTAAGCTTTCGCCGTCGTACACGCGCATCTTAGAATATATACTTGAATTTTCTGGTTCTTTTAATCGTGAAAGCACTGAGAATTGCGCTAAGGTTTCTAAGGTGTCTGGTGCACACTGGGCATGATTTAATTCACTATTTTCTAATAGTTTTCGATAAATTTTTACTTCTTCAGAAACACGCATACAGTAAGGTACTTTGACAATATAAACCCGGTCTAAAAAGGCTTCATTGTTTTTATTGTTTCTAAAGGTTGTCCATTCAGACTCATTGGAGTGGGCCAGTAAAATACCATTAAATGGCAGGGCGGAAAGGCCTTCGGTCGGATTGTAGTTACCTTCTTGTGTGGCGGTTAAAAGCGGATGTAATACTTTAATGGGGGCCTTAAACATTTCAACAAATTCCATTAATCCTTGATTGGCACGACATAAAGCCCCTGAGTAACTATAGGCATCAGGATCATTCTGAGCAAAGTGCTCTAATTGGCGAATATCTACTTTACCGACCAGAGCAGAAATATCTTGGTTGTTGTCATCTCCTGGCTCTGTTTTAGCTACGGCAATTTGGTCAAGAATGGAAGGATAAATTTTTATCACTTCAAATTTTGCGATATCACCTTTGAACTCATGCAAACGTTTTGCAATCCAAGGTGACATGATAGTACTGAGATAACGTGCGGGTATATTGTATTCTTGTTGCAATATTTTTCCGTCGGCATTGGCATCAAATAAACAAAAAGGGTGATCATTTACTGGACTGCGTTTGCCGTTTGCACTCAGGACATAAATCGGCTCTTGCTGTATTAACGCTTTTAACTTTTCAGCCAATGACGACTTACCGCCACCCACTGGGCCAAGTAAATAGAGAATTTGTTTCTGTTCCTCTAAGCCTTGTGAAGCATGAGTTAAATAGGCCACAATTTGCTCTATGGCTTCCTCCATACCATAAAAATCTTTAAAAGCGGGATAACGGGCAATAACCCGGTTGGAGAATATTCGGCTTAAACAAGGCTCATTCGAGGTATCTATCATGTCTGGTTTGCCAATGGCTTTTAACAACCGCTGTGCTGCGCTAGCATAGGTCATAGGATCATGACGACATAGACTAAGAAAGTCTTGAATTGAATAGCGCTCTTCTTGTGCTTCGTCGTAGCGTGATTGGAAATGTTGAAATATACTCATAACTGCCTCCAGAAGATAAGTCTTTCAGGCTAGGCTGATAATTCGACCATTTGAGATATGTTACTTATCAAACCCGACATAATAATGTGACTTTTTTTATCATTATTATTTTAATTAGTATAAGTTTAGATGTTAATTACGAAAACAGTTAAATAATAGCGAAAATAATTGTAACCACAGGGTGTTAGTGAGGAAGCTATGTTATTGAATAGACGATCAACTTCAAGGTGTATTGGTTGAGTTTAAGGCAAATAAAAAGGCCAGCAATGAATGCTGACCTTTTAAATTGAAATTAATCTGCTTTAGCGATTAAGCGAAGTTTGCTGAGGCAAAATCCCAGTTCGCTAAGGCCCAAAAAGCTTCCATGTAGCTAGGGCGAAGATTACGGTAATCAATGTAGTAAGCATGTTCCCATAAATCTACTGTGATAAGTGGTGTAACACCTTCATCAGTAAGTGGCGTCGCAGCGTTTGATGTATTAACGATAGCAAGGCTGCCGTCAGCATTTTTAACTAACCATGTCCAACTTGAACCAAAGTTATTAATGGCGCTAGCAGTGAATTTTTCTTTAAATTCTGCAAATGAGCCAAAGTTTGCATCAATAGCTGTTGCTAATGCACCTGTTGGTTCGCCACCGCCGTTAGGGCTTAAGCTGTTCCAGTAGAACGTATGGTTCCAAATTTGTGCCGCATTATTGAAAACACCAGCTGTTGATGTTTTAACGATATCTTCTAAAGATTTTCCTTCAAAATCAGTACCTTCAATAAGACCGTTTAACTTTACAACATAAGTATTGTGGTGCTTACCATAATGAAACTCTAGCGTTTCTTTTGAAATATGTGGTGCTAGTGCATCCATAGCATATGGTAGTGCGGGTAACTCGATAGTCATTATATTCTCCAGATAGTGATTATAAAAAATTATTCTTATGCAAATTTAAAGAGGTAGTTTGTTTTTCTAAAACCTAGTAAACTACTCAAGTATTAAAGCTTACATAGTTTACTCATGTATATAGGTATTACCATAGGTTTTATCAAGGCTATTATGTTTTAATATATAAGTTTTTTGCTTTAGTATTTATTGTTCTGTTTATTTTCATGAGTTTTACTTTAAGTACTGAGCACAATAAGTATTAATTTTTGAGGTTATTATGGATACGATCGAACGCATTAAAGAACAAATCAGTGAAAACGGCATCCTTCTTTACATGAAGGGCTCACCAAAATTACCTAATTGTGGTTTTTCTTCACAGGCTTCTCAAGCGTTGATGGGATGTGGTGAAAAATTCGCTTATGTTGATATCTTACTCAATCCTGATATCCGTGCTGAATTACCAAAATATGCTGACTGGCCAACGTTTCCACAACTATGGGTTGACGGTGAACTTGTTGGCGGTTGTGACATCATCATGGAAATGTATCAGCAAGGTGAATTACAAACCTTGATCACTGAATCTGCCGCTAAGCATAGCGCAGCAGAAAGTTCAGAATAACTATTGAATTATCATCTAACACCACCATATCAGGTGGAGTGAACATTAAGTAATTTAAATTTATTTTAAAAATTGGAGAATATAATGAGTGTATTAGTAGGTCGCGCAGCACCAGACTTTACAGCAGCAGCAGTTTTAGGATCAGGTGAAATTGTAGATAGCTTTAATCTTGCACAAGCCATTAAAGGTAAAAAAGCGGTAGTATTTTTCTACCCACTTGATTTTACTTTTGTATGTCCTTCAGAGTTATTAGCTTTCGACCACCGTATTGAAGAATTCAAAAACCGTGGTGTTGAAGTTATCGGTGTTTCTATCGATTCTCAATTCTCTCATAACGCATGGCGCAACACCGCGATAAACGATGGTGGTATTGGTCCGGTTCAATATACTTTAGTTGCTGATGTTAAACATGAGATTTGTAAAGCATATGATGTTGAGCATCCAGAAGCTGGTGTTGCTTTTCGTGCTTCATTCTTAATAGATGAAGAAGGCAATGTTCGTCATCAAGTGGTTAACGACTTACCGCTTGGTCGTAACGTTGATGAAATGATCCGTATGGTTGACGCTTTACAATTTCACCAAGAACACGGTGAAGTATGTCCTGCAGGTTGGAACAAAGGTGATAAAGGTATGACAGCGACGACAGAAGGTGTTGCTGCTTACCTTAAAGATAACGCCGATAAACTTTAACGCTTAAGTTAATTTATCAGTTAAAAAGCCGCTTTTAGCGGCTTTTTTTGTGGCTAAAATTTTAAAAGGCATATAAAAACCATTGAAAAATAGCATTTTATAACTAAGCTAATATCGAGCTCGCTGAGAATTAATTTGTTTGGTATGAAAAAATCACTCTTTACCACAAAGACTAGCTAATGCTGCAAAGACCAGCTAAAAAATAAACTCACAAAGGAATGTTGATGTTTTATCCAAAATGCATTTATGAAAACCGGCCGTACGCTTATTTTTTAGTTTGTGGCTATTTAATTGCTTCTTACGATACCTGGCCTGTGTTTGCCTCTGTCGGTTTATTCTATCTGGCGGGTTGTGCAACCTTGGTCACTCGCTCAAGCTATCGTCGCCTTGACCGTTATAAAGCTAATGAAAAGCAGTCAAATAACAAAAACACTTTACCTGAATGGCTTTACGAATACCTACCTTATAGTTACTTTGCTTTTGCTACGGTTATGTTATTAAACACCAGTTTACCCAGCTTACAGTTTTTAGCTTTTCTTTTAATGATGCTAGCATTAAGAAATTTGCTTTTCAGGGTCAATAATCGCCGAAAAGCAAAGTCATTATTTTAATTTTAGCCCGTTAACTATTGAGATGTGTAGCACAGCGATAGGGTTAAAATTATTCTTCAGCAGAACTTTCCTGTGCAGTTTCTTCGGGTTGAATTAATGGCCAACCGCCTAACTGTTGCCATTTATTAACGATATAACAAAATAACTCAGCGGTTTTTTCTGTGTCATATAATGCCGAATGCGCTTCACTATTATTAAAATCAATTTGCGCTGTTGCGCAGGCTTTTGCTAATACCGTTTGCCCTAATGCTAAGCCTGACAAGGTTGTGGTGTCGAAACTAACAAAAGGATGAAAAGGTGAGCGCTTAATTGAACAACGTTGAGTGACCGCATTAACGAAACCTAAATCAAAGGCTGCGTTGTGTGCCACTATAATCGCGCGCTGGCAACCAACCGCTTTCATTTTTTTTCGCACAAGTTTAAATATTTCAGTTATCGCTTTTTTCTCATCTACTGCGCCACGTAACGGATTAGTGGGATCGATACCGGTAAATTCTAATGCTGCTGGTTCTAGGTTAGCGCCTTCAAAAGGGTCAACATTAAAATGTATGGTCTCATCTAAACTTAGTTGGCCAGTAGTTTCATCTAAGGTCAGTGTAGTTGCGGCAATTTCCAGTAAGGCATCAGTTTGTGAATTAAAACCGGCGGTTTCAACATCAATAACGACGGGGAAATAACCTCGAAAGCGTTGAGCAAATAGTGATTTTTCAGTAGTGGTGTTAGTCGCTGTTTTATTATCAGACATAAAGGCAAAGGGTACGGGTTAGCAAAAATATTATTTGAGATTATCGCAGAAATAAACGGTTAAGACATCACCCAAAACTAAAAGCGGTGGATTTATTTTTGGCTATATTTTAATTAACTGTTAAAGTTATTGACGATTTTGTCGATAGCAAAGATGTCGCTATAAAATTTACCTTAATTGACATGAAATTATTTTTATGAAAAAAACTATTACGCTAGTTACATTATCATTACTGATTGCCCAAACAAATGCGGGGATTAGGCAATATCGCGCAGATATTTCAAACTCTAGCTGGCAGTTAACCGATAATTCTCGCTTGCAATGCACCTTATCACATCAAATTCCACGTTATGGTAAAGCCAAATTTTATAGTTCGGCGAACCGAAAAATGAATATGGAATTTGAACTGGAAATGATGCGTCTGCCTGACAGCTATTCTTTAGCCGAAGTACGTTCTGAAGCACCTAATTGGCGACCTGGCATTGCCGGTAGAACGTTGGCGAATATGACACTACATAAACAATTCTCACCCGGTCTACCGAAAAAAATTGCCTGGAATATGCTTAATGAACTTGATCAGGGCATGAGCCCAACATTTTACTATAACGACTGGTATAGTGATGATGATAAAATTACCGTTGGTTTATCTACCGCACGTTTTCAGCAAGCGTATCAAGCCTTTGTCAGTTGCGTGAGCAATTTACTAGACTTTAACTTTGATGATATTTCTTACACCGTGCTTAACTATCAATTTGGCTCTGATAAATTAACTAAAGCATCACAAAAGCGGATGAATATGATTGTTGAGTACTTAGCACTTGATTCCAAGCTAGACTTAGTGCTCATTGATGGCTATTCAGATAGTTATGGTGGCCGAAACACTAACTTGAAAATGTCACAACGTCGGGCAAATAAGGTCAGAGAACTTATTGTTAGCAGCGGTATCGATGCGAGTCGCATTGAAGCGAATGGTTATGGCGAAAAGCGCCACGTAGCTTCTAATGAAACCATTATCGGCCGTGGCAAAAACCGTCGGGTTGTTATCCGCATGGAACAGCCATAGCTTTATCTTAAGCGGTTAAAAATAAATAGCACTTGAAGAGGCCTGTAGATTCACTGTAACCTACAGGCCTTTTTAGCTTTGGATGTGATTTATGAAATTTTTAGTTCGCCTTGTTGCCACTACGTTTTGCGTTGTACAGCTTGCCTGGGTTCAATTAGCCTCGGCGCAAGCAGCCGATGCATTAACTTATGCAAACTATGACCAAGTAAAAATTAGCCACCTTTATCTAGACTTGAATGTTGATTTTGAGCAAAAGTCATTAAAGGGCTTTGCTGAATTAAGCCTTAACTGGCTGGACGATGATGTTGCTGATATTTATTTAGATACTCGCGATTTAGACATTCATCGTGTTATGGCAAAAAATGCCAGTAACCAGTGGGTGAAATTAACTTACCAGTTGGCTAAGCGTGATGATGTGATGGGTTCAAAGCTAACCATAAACACACCTTTTCAAACGCCAATGATTAGAGTTTATTATAACTCACTGCCGCAAGCCTCTGGCTTACAGTGGTTATCTCCTGAGCAAACCGCCGGTAAAGACAAACCTTTTATGTTTAGCCAAAGCCAAGCCATTCATGCCCGCTCTTGGATACCAGTGCAAGATACGCCTAGTGTGCGCATGACTTACAACGCTCGCATTACCACCAGAGATGACTTGTTAGCCGTGATGAGTGCGAACAATAAACCTAATGCTTTGCGTGATGGCGATTATTCGTTTGCTATGCCGCAAGCTATTCCCGCGTATTTAATTGCTATTGCCGTGGGTGATTTACAGTTTAAAGCGATGAGTAAGCAAACCGGTATTTATGCCGAACAATACATTTTAGATCGGGCCGTCGCTGAGTTTGATGATACGCAGTTGATGATCGATGAAACTGAAAAGCTTTTTGGCGCCTATCGTTGGGGTCGATATGACCTATTAATATTACCACCAAGTTTCCCTTTTGGTGGAATGGAAAACCCAAGATTGTCATTTATCACGCCAACAGTCGTTGCGGGCGATAAAAGTTTAGTCAATTTAATTGCTCATGAGCTAGCACACTCTTGGTCGGGTAACTTAGTGACCAATGAAAGCTGGCGTGATTTATGGTTAAACGAAGGTTTTACCAGTTATGTTGAAAATCGTATTATGGAAGCGGTATTTGGCGCCGACAGAGCCTTAATGGAACGCGCATTAGATGCACAAAATTTAAGTTATGAAATGGCTGAACTACCACCAGGCGATACTCAGTTGTATATCGACCTTAAAGGTCGTGACCCTGACGATGCTTTTTCTGGCGTACCTTATACCAAAGGGCAGTTATTTTTAGTTTACTTAGAAGAAAAGTTTGGCCGAGACAAATTTGATACCTTCATCATGCAATATTTTGATGATCACGCCTTTCAAAGTTTAGGTACCAAAAACTTTGTTATTTATCTAAAAGCTAATTTAACGGATAAATACCCCAATATCGTGAGTGATGTCGAACTCAATGAATGGATTTATGAGCAAGGTTTACCTAGTTACGCCCCTAAACCACGCTCAAATGCATTTATTAAAATTGATGATACTATTTCAAAATGGACCAGTGATCAGCTCGAGTTGGCGCAAATACCGACACAAAATTGGACCATACATGAATGGTTACACTTTATTAATAATCTGCCTTTGAGTATTTCTAATCAGCGTATGGCAAGTTTAGATAAAGCCTTTAACCTCACCAAGAGTAGCAACGCCGAGGTTGCTCATGCTTGGTATTTGTTAGCATTACGCTCTGGTTATGACGTGGTGTATCCGGCGATGGCAAACTACTTAGAATCAATAGGTAGACGTAAACTCATTGTGCCTTTATATAAAGAGTTGGCAACATCTGCAAAAGGCAAGCGTTGGGCACAAGCGGTATATAAAAAGGCACGTCCAGGTTACCACCCATTAGCACAGGGTACTGTTGACGCTATTTTGTTAAATTAAGTTCAACTTAAGTCCAGTTGTGGCGAGCAATGATTGAATTAATGAGCGAGTTAGCCATTTAATATTCAAAAGTTAAGGTAATAGAAAGTAAAAAAAACATCGCTATTTGCGATGTTTTTTATGTCTAGCCATTAGCTTTTGAATTTTTTATACAAATAATTATGGCTCTACTGTGCGTTTATCAACAATGATATCAACTTGGCGCAGCTTGTTTTGCTGTGAAATAACCACACGTATTTGCTGTAAATCTTTTTGGTAGTGTAAAGTTAAACGGCCACGTTTACGCTCTTGCTGAATCGGCTCACCATAATTTTTATTATAAAACGCTATTACGCCATCTTCAGTTACTGAGGTGAAGTAATTGATCACCACAGGTGTTTTATCATCAAATTTGGCAAATACGTGCGCGCCTTCAATGACCGGAATATCAATTGTTTCTGACTCAATACTGGCGGCGTTAATGCTAAAACTTAACATCAGCAGTAATAAAGTACGGGATAAAAATGAGGTTTGGGGTATATAGCCCAGTGATTGCATTGCCAGTTCCTTTTAAATTTCAATGTAATGTGAATGTAATATGAATGATAAATTTTAACCTAGATCACCAAGACTATGATCACTTATATTAAATAAAATCAGCCATGATAGGCTTGTTTATTTAATCATTAGAACGACAAATCATTAAATAAAGGCTGTAATAAAGGCTGTAATAAAGTCGGTAATCTAGATCATTTAATTAATAACACAGGTAGAGTATTAAGTGTGCCCGTTGATTTTTTTGCTGTCAAATTATAGTAAAACCTTCGTTGAGAGCATTGAACCGCATGTCAACGCACGTTTAAACAAACATCACAATATGCATAATGTTTGGGCTTATCGTTTAAAAGCTAGCAACTTATTGATTGTTATTTGATTTGTTATGAACGGTCAACAAATTCATCACGATAATGGTCAACCCAAAGTGCTGTAGCACCGCAAATAGCCACAGGCATCACAACTAAGTTTACTATTGGGATCATCGAGAATACGGCAGTGGTTATCCCAAAACTATAACTTAAGCCTTGGCGTTGCTTCAAGGCTTGACGCATGTGGTTAAAACTAATTTTGTGGTTATCAAACGGATAATCTTTATATTGAACTGCCATCATCCAAGCAAGAAATAAAAACCAAAGCACTTGGCCGATAACCGGTAATAGCCAATAAAGTAAAAAGAAAGCCAGTGCGCGTGGTAAATAGTAAGCCAGTTTAGTTAACTCGCGACTTAGCGTTCTAGGAATGTCTTTAACAACGTCGAAAGCCCCAGCATTATTTAAGGGTTGATTGGTCAATAACGCCTCAACTTTCTCTGATAACAAACCATTAAAGGGGGCGGCTAACCAATTGGCAACAGAGCTGAAAATAAATGAAAAAACAATCAACACAAACAACACAGCTAATGGCCAAATAAAACTACTGAGCCAAGAAAAAGATTCGCCCAGCCAATCGTCTAAGGTCAGCATATAACTTTCGAGCTGCAAAAACATATAATAAAAAGCATAACTAAAAAGAATCAAATTAACCGCTAAGGGTACAAATACAAAACGTCGAATGCCAGGCGTGCGGATCAACTCAAAGCCTTTGATAAAATATCCAGCACCACCATCGGCCAAAAGGGGTTTATTATTATTGTTCATTGTTGTTTTATTAACCTAACTAATTGATATTCATAGCCCGATTATAGGTTCCTTCGGCTAATATGAACAGTATTGTGATGTTACAAAGTACATCAATCTCTGATACAGTTACGTTAGTTACTGATGTTTTATTCTAATTTTATTAGCTAACAGAAATTTAGCGAGTTTCTTGCTTTAATTTTAGCTAACAAAATATTGCGATTAGGTTTTTCGATTTAATGCGACTCAAGCATATAAAGTTGGCAGGTTTTAAATCCTTTGTCGATCCCACCAAAGTTCACTTTGAACAACAAATGACCGCCATTGTTGGACCAAATGGCTGTGGCAAGTCCAATATTATTGACGCTGTGCGTTGGGTCTTGGGCGAAAGTTCTGCGAAAAACCTGCGTGGCGAAGCCATGACCGATGTCATTTTTAATGGTGCAGCCAGTCGAAAACCTATTGGCCAAGCGAGTGTCGAGCTAGTTTTTGATAATACTCAGGGCCGCATTCAAGGTGATATGGCCGACAGAAGCCAAGTTTCGGTGCGTCGAGTCGTTAATCGCGAGAGTATCAATACTTACTTTCTAAATGGCACAAAGTGCCGGCGTCGCGATATTACTGATATTTTTCTTGGCACCGGTTTAGGGCCTCGAAGTTATGCCATCATAGAACAAGGCACTATTTCTCGTTTAATCGAATCAAAACCACAAGAGTTACGGGTGTTTCTTGAAGAAGCGGCGGGCATATCAAAATATAAAGAACGCCGTAAAGAAACCGAAACTAGAATACGTCACACCAGAGAAAACTTAGCACGGCTCAGTGATATTCGTCTGGAACTTGATGTACAAATTGATAAATTGCATCAACAAGCAGAAGCCGCCAAACGCTTTCGTACCTTGAAACAACAAGAACGCAAATATAAAGCCGAACTGGCGGTGTTACGCTGGCAAAAATTTGATCAGCAACGTCAACAACATCAAACGCGAATTTTAGCGCTTGAAAGTAAAGTTGAAAGTCAAAATGCTGAGCTAAGTCAAAATGATTTAGTGATGATTGAATTAAAAGCCAGCATGCAGGCATGCAATGATAATAATCAAACACTGCATCAGCAAAAGCTTAATGTAACGCAAAATATTGCTCGCGCTGAACAGCAAGTTAAGTACTTAAAAGAACAGTCAGAAAAAAGTCAAACCGACAACGAACTCACTCAACAGCAATTACTCAATGCACAACAGTTAATTTTAACCGAGCAAGCGCAGTTGCAATTGTATAATACACAATTAAATGAACAACAACCGCAGCTGCAAGCGACAGAGGCGGCGTTAAAAACTTGTCAAACAACGTTGGCGCAACAGCAAGTAGAACAAAAAGAATTGCAAAACCAATGGCAGCAACATCAGCAAAAGCGTGACAAAAATCAGCAGCAAAAATTGACCATACATGCTCGTATTACTCAACAACAAACCATTATTGAACAGGTTACTCAGCAAAGCATTAAATTGCGTCAGCAAATAGCTTTATTACCACAACAAGACCCGGCTGCTGAGCAGGCATTAGTACAAGAAAAAACGCTGGTAACAGGCGCTATTGAACAATTGCAAAAACAACAGGATCAGATCACTGATAAAGCAGCAAACCTGCAGCAAGTGTCTCAAGAATTAAGTCAAACCTTTGCAGTAGCTGCTGGCCAGCACACGGTTAAAAGTCAAGTGATTGCAGCATTGCAGGTAAAGCTTGCTGATACATCGCCTTGGAGTGAAAAACAAGCCCTATGGTTTAGTCAGCAAAGCATTACTGACGTTGTGTCGTTGCAAAGTCAACTTGACGTGGCTCATGGCTGGGAGCAGGCGGTTGAAGTGGTATTATCACATTGGTTAGCAGGCCATGTTATTGAAACCTTGCCTAACGCTAATACGGATGGCAACTTAACGGCAGATAACTTGTGTTTTGTTTATCGAAACAGCGTTGAAATTTCGGCTCAAAGCTCTGATCAAAGCCCTGATCAAAGTAGTAATCAAAGTATGGATAAACATAGCATCGCGTTAAGCACAATTAACGCGAATACTTTAGCCAATAAAGTGAGGGGTGTTAGCGCGCTAACTCGCTATTTTAATACTATTTTTCTGGCTGAAAATTATCGTGAAGCTAAGCAAGAATTATCGAGTTTAGCGAGTTATCAAAGTATTATTTGCCCAGACGGCACTTGGTTGCATCATCACATGCTAACCAAAGGCAAGCTTGAACAAGGTTACGACTATATTAGCTTGCAACGCCAGCTTGCCAGCGAGAAAAAAGCGCTTCAGGATTTATCGAGCAGACAACAAAATACTGAGCAGCAGCAAAGTCAAACCAGCGCACAGCAAGTGCGATTAGCAAGTGAAAAAAGTACTATTAGTCAAAATATAACCTTAAAACACGCTAAACTTAATGAGCTTAACAACTTAATTTCATTAAAAGCCCAGGCGAGTGAACAACAACAAAGTCAGCAGCAAAAATTAACTGAGCAAATAGATGACTTGCTAAACAGTGAGCATATAGCTAAACAAAAGTTAGCTGATTTTCAAGCACAAATAGCACAAGTATCTGATGACAGCAGTGATAGCGTGGATGATTTTTCTGAACAACAAACACGATTACAAGCGTCAATTGAGCAAATTCAAACGCGCAGCCAAGTATTGTATCAACAACGACATCAATCGAGCTTAGTGGTTGAACAACTTAAAAATCAGCGTATGCAAGGTGAACAAAGTATTGGCTCTAATCAAGAAAATGTTAATTTACTGACCCAAAGGTTGAGCAGTAATAGCCAAGTTTTTACCGATAACAGTCAGCCAATACAAGAGTTTGAGCAACAATTACCCGAATGGCTCGAGAACCTAGTCGCCATTAATGACAAGCTGCAATTTAATCAGCAAACTTTGAATGACAGTCAAACACGTTTAGCGACCTTAGAATTACAGCAAAAAAGCAGTCAAAATAAAATTAGTGCGCTTAATCAGCAGTTAGCGCGTTTACAATTAGATAGCGAAGGTTTTAAATTAAGAGCTGAAAGTAGCTTGGAAATTCTAGCTGAGTTACAACAAAATATTGATAGTGTCATTGAGGCCATGCCCGCCAATGCGAAAGAAGCGCTCTGGCAAGCGCAGTTAATTAAATTGGCTAAAGATATACAGTTATTAGGGGCTATTAATTTAGCCGCTATTGAAGAGTATGAAAGCCAATTCAAGCGTAAAAGTTACCTTGACCAACAAGATCAAGATCTTAATAATGCAATAAGCACCCTAGAAGCGGCAATTGCAAAAATAGATAAAGAAAGCCGTCATAAGTTTAAACTGACTTTTGATCAGGTTAATAAAGACCTACAGGTGTTATTTCCCAAGGTCTTTGGTGGTGGTCAAGCGTACTTAACCTTGACCGGTGAAGACCTACTGGAAACAGGGGTTACCATCATGGCGAGACCGCCAGGTAAAAAAAATAGCACAATTCACCTATTATCTGGTGGAGAAAAAGCGCTGACCGCATTATCATTAGTCTTTGCGATTTTTAGATTGAACCCGGCACCATTTTGTTTACTTGATGAAGTGGATGCACCTTTGGATGATGCAAATGTGAGTCGTTTTTGTAATCTAGTGCGAGAAATGTCGCAAACAGTGCAATTTATATATATAAGTCATAATAAAATAGCCATGGAGATGGCGTCACATTTAACCGGAGTAACTATGTTTGAACCCGGTGTTTCACGTATGGTAGCGGTTGATATTGACGAAGCAATCGCCATGGCAGAAGTATAGGCAAGGTAATGGAAAATAATTTCAGAAACACATTAATTATTATTAGTGCTATTGTGATAGTCGCTATTTTTATTCATGGTTATTGGACGATTAGAAAACAAAAAAATCCTTATAAATTAAAAGCTAAAGTAGATCCTGTGGCATCAAAGCCACGGGGGTTTGATGGCTCAGGTTTTGATCAAGACGGGGTGAGTAAGCCAAAAGTGGTTGGCGCTAGCGCCCAAGATGATGAGCTTGCTGTTAAGTCTCATCGTGTTGAAGGTAGTGCAGATTTTTATAGCGAAGCACCCATGCCAAATGATGTTCCTCCGGCTGACTTTGACGAGAAAAGCCAAGAGCAAGGACTAAATTTTGGTGCTCTGCACAACGATACTGAAGCCGTACCAGAGCATTTAAAGCAACAAGCCTTGTCAGAGACAGCTGATTATGACAAAGACTGCTTTGAAGAGACAGCCGCTAATAAAACGGCCACCATTGAAGCTAATAGAAAAAAAGCTCTGCAAACTAAACCGGTTTATCAACAACCGGTGACACAGGCAAAGCCAGACATATTAGTGAATAAAGCCGCTGCCCTTAACAAAGATGAGCCTACTCCGTCGGCAACACCGGCAAGTGAAAAACCTGCCGCTATCGATATTGAGCCGCAAGTTATCGTGCTCTCGGTTGTTATGCCAAAAGGACAAGTGATGTCAGGCGCTGCGTTATTACCCACATTACTGACTTTAGGGATGAAATATGGCGAAATGAATATATTTCACCGTCATCAAGACAACGCCGGTAATGGAAAAGTGACCTTTAGCCTAGCCAATATGATGAATCCGGGTACGTTTAATCTTGATGATATGGAAAACTTTAGCACCCAAGGCATTACCCTTTTTATGACCTTACCTAATCCAGGTGATGCTTTTTCAGTGTTTGAGCAAATGTTAAATGCGGCTAAACAACTGGCGGTAGAGTTTCATGGGCAATTACTTGATCACAAGCGTAGTGTGATGACCAAACAAACTGAACAGCATTATATTAGCCTTATTCGCGAGTTTGAACGCAAGAGTCGCATCGGCTCACAGTAAAAAATTTCTGCTCGATAAATTTCATGGTCAATAATGTGCACTAGTAAACTTGCCGCACATTATTGACCGTAAAAACTCACTCTCAAAGTAAATAAAAATTATGTCTGAACAAACGGTTACTACACGCATTACTGAAATATGTCAGTTGCTCAATCACTACAATCATCAATATTACGTGCTTGATGAGCCCAGTGTACCTGACATTGAATACGACCGGCTAATGCGGGAATTAATGACCTTAGAAACCGCACACCCAGCACTGAAAACCCTTGATTCACCTAGCCAAAAGATCGGTGGGGCGGCGCTTAAATCTTTTAGTCAAGTAACACATCAATTACCTATGTTGTCGTTAGACAATGTTTTTTCAGCCGATGAATGGCAAGCATTTGTTAAACGACTACTCGATAGGTTAAATCGAGGCGGTGCAAAATCAAGACTTGATTTTGCCATTTGCGCCGAGCCTAAGTTGGACGGTTTAGCGGTAAGTTTACGTTATGAAAACGGTGTTTTTGTTCAAGCGGCTACTCGTGGTGATGGCACAGTGGGTGAAAATATTACCGAAAACGTGCGCACCATAAAATCTATTCCATTACGTTTACAAGGGACAAGTTTTCCTGATATTTTAGAAGTTCGTGGCGAAGTGTTCATGCCAAAAGCCAGCTTTGACGCTTTAAATAAACAGGCGATAAAAAAAGGTGAGAAAGGTTTTGCTAATCCACGCAATGCCGCCGCAGGCAGCTTACGACAGTTAGACTCTAAAATTACCGCCAAACGTAACTTGGGCTTTTATGCTTATGGTATCGGCTTTGTTGGCGCTTTAGTAAACCTAGCAGACCGTGAAAATGACAGAAAAAGTATTGACGAAAGCTGGTTGGAAAATTCTCATTATCAGCGTTTATGCCAAATAAAAGCTTTAGGCTTACCTATGTGCCCTGAAGTAAAACTATTAGAAAATGCCACGCAAGTAGAAGCCTTCTATCAAGATATTTTACAACAACGCGCTGCCTTAAGTTATGAAATTGACGGTACAGTATTTAAAGTCGATGACATTGCCCTGCAGCAGCAACTCGGCTTTGTTGCTCGCGCACCGCGTTGGGCTACCGCCTATAAATTTCCAGCTCAAGAAGAGCTAACCATACTGGAATCAGTCGACTTTCAAGTTGGCCGAACTGGTGCAATAACACCGGTTGCCCGCCTTAAACCCATATCTGTTGGTGGCGTTACTGTTAGCAATGCTACCTTGCATAATCAAGACGAAATCGACCGTTTAGGCATACAGATAAAGGATACTGTTATCATTCGTCGCGCCGGTGACGTTATTCCGCAAATCGTCAGTGTGGTGCTTGAACGTCGCCCTGAAAATGCCCAAGTTATTAGCTTTCCAACCCTGTGTCCGGTTTGCCAGTCTGCGGTTTTAAAGGCAGAAGGGGAGGCGGTATTACGTTGTACTGGCGGTTTATATTGTCAGGCACAACGTAAAGAAGCCATTAAGCACTTTGCTTCGCGCAAGGCGCTTGATATTGACGGTTTAGGCGATAAATTAGTTGAGCAGTTAGTAGATGAAGGCTTGATAAAAACGCCTGCCGACTTATTTAAATTAACCACACTTGATGTCAGTACCATGCAGCGCATGGGGCAAAAGTCAGCTGATAATTTAATTAAAGGCCTTAAGGTTGCAAAAAACACCACCTTAGCAAAATTTGTTTATGCTTTGGGTATTCGGGAAGTAGGTGAAACTACCGCAGCAAATCTAGCACAATATTTTCTTAATTTTAGCGCGATAAAATCGGCGACCGAAGCACAATTACAACAAGTACCCGATGTGGGTGTGATAGTGGCAAAAAATATTATTAACTTTTTTGCCCAAGCGCATAACATTGAAGTCGTTGAAGAGCTTAAAAATATTATATCATGGCCAGATATTGAACCTAAGAGTGACGATGAACTACCGCTAAAAGATCAAACCTTTGTACTCACCGGCACCTTAAGTAAAATGGGCCGCAATGAAGCTAAAGCGGCATTGCAAGCTTTAGGTGCAAAAGTGTCGGGCAGTATTTCAGCCAAAACCCATTATTTAGTTGCTGGCGAAAAATCAGGCTCTAAATTAGTCAAAGCACAAACCTTAGGCGTTAGCGTCTTAACAGAAGATGAGATGATCGCGCTGCTCAATAGCTAAACCATTAACTAGCTAAGCAACTAAATAGCCAAGCGCAGAAAGGCATAAATAAACAATACTATGGGCAAGGGCAGCAATATGGCAAATAGTATTGTTTCACACCATTCAATGCTTCGATAGAACCTAAACCAAGGACCATTTTCTTCTCGTGTTGAGGGCAGCACCTGAAAGAAAAACATAAATGCTGAAACCACTAAGCTTTCAATCGCAACAAATAAAATAAGTATTGCTAACCAAACCAATACACCAGGGGTTTTGAGTTGAATTTGTGATTGCAAAGCAATATAAAGCACAAAAAAGAATAGGCTCCAGGCTAAAAGTTGCCATTTAAAACGGGCAAAGGTAATAGCAATATAATTAAAGAGTTCTGGGGTAATTGAAAATGGCATTAAGTGAAAAGTAACTCCTGCTCGTTATGATTAAGTTAATGTAGAAAAAGACTTGAGAAAACTCAAAGTGATTAATTTTTATTGTCGCTGTTGTCTTACTATTAGGCAAAATACTAACGCAGGTTCAGTATATCGATTAACGTGATGAAATGTCAGTGATACTATGCCAGTAAGATAAAAAATTTAACTGGTCTGCGTTAGTGAAGGTAAACTTTATACCGCATACTAGCTGTCTGCTTACGTGCTTAAGCCCTGAAAAAAATGCTGAAAACACTGTGTTGAAAAAAGTCTGCTGAAACGTCTAGTGAACATAGTGCTAACTTAGGTCAATAAATGACATAACATTAAGGTAAGCGCGCCATGAAGGAAATTAATCGCATGAATAAAAAAATACATTGGGCTGTGATCATCATGATCACCACCCTAGCTAATTCTGCTACGGCAACCCCCTTAACAAAGCATGCAGTGCTTACACAAGAAAAAAAATCACTGGTTCAAAGCCTTGAGCAAGTTGCCATTACTGCTGGCAGTACTTATATAAATAATGATATCAGTACTTATACAGAAGAAAATCCTAAACTAGCAGCCAAGCCACAAAAAGCGACGCCCTTAGCTAGAGTGCTAGCGCAGTCGGAAAATCAATTGTCAGCCGACAGCTTTAACGAAGATATAACCTTAAGCCTAGAGATTAGTGAGCTTAGAGACAATAGTGGTTTAGTTTACTTAGGGGGTAAAGTTTCTCTCGCTGACCTTAGCGGTTACTTAGAGCAACTAAAAACGGTATTAGGCGAAGAGCAATATGCTATTTATCGCCAGTATCAAGCGGCGCGTGATCAGCAAACTTTTCATATTACCTTGGTCAATCCGTATGAATATCAAACTATTAATAAAGCACAATTAAAATTACCTGAGCAATTTCGTGTTGTTTTACATGGTTTAGGCCGCGTTGAAAATGATGAGAAAAACAGCTACTTTGTGGTTGCATCCTCTGCGGATGGACAATTTATTCGTCAAAATTTATTGTTAAAAAATAAAGACTTTCATGTCACCTTAGGCTTCTTTCCTGATGATATCTATGGAGTCAGTAAAGGCCAAGACACGCTAATCAACAAATAATACCAATCTCACTAATTATCTGATCATTTTGACTAGTTAAAATAACCAATTACTGCGTTATTTATTTAATAATTAGAACAACTAGTTATTAAAATAAATGCCTTATATTTGGTCATTTTCCCTGCGTATAAAGTAGACCACCTAATTAATGAAATTAGTATAAATTTCATTCCTTAGCATAAGCGATTAAAGTATTTATGTTAAAATAAATTTTTTAAGCCATTTTTTTTGGCTGTATTTTTAGACTGTATTTTAGGAGAAGAGATGAAACTAACCTTGGCACTATGCCTAGCAATAATGACCTTAACTGGTTGTACAACGTCTTCAACGGGTCGTTCACAGCTAATGATGATGTCAGAAAGTGAGCTTAATAAAATGGGGAGCGCATCATTTGAAGAAATGAAAAGCAAAGAAAAAATTAGCCAGTCGCCCCAAATCAATCGTTATGTACAATGTGTTGCTAATGCGATCACCAAGAATGTGCCAAAATCTGCTCATAACGGCGCTTGGGAAGTAGTGGTATTTGATTCAGAGCAAGTCAATGCTTTTGCACTGCCAGGGGGTAAAATAGGCGTTTATACCGGCATATTAAAAGTAACAGAAAACCAAGACCAATTAGGCGCTATTATTGGTCACGAAGTTGGGCATGTAATAGAACATCATTCTAACGAGCGCTTATCGTCAAATCAGGTTAGCCAAATAGGCCTATCAATTGTCAGCGGGGTACTTGAAAGCCAAAATGTTGAAAGTCGAAATACCGTCATGGCAGGTTTAGGTTTAGGTGTGCAGTATGGGGTGTTAATGCCCTATGGTCGCAGCCATGAAAGTGAAGCGGATATTGTCGGCCAAGACTTAATGGCAACATCAGGTTTTGACCCAAAAGCGAGTATCAAGCTGTGGCAAAATATGGCGAAATTATCAAAAGCTGCGCCACCTGAATTTATGTCGACCCATCCGTCAAACGCCACGCGTATTAAACAGTTAACCGCACACTTACCTATATCAACGCCAATTTTCAAACAAGCAATAGCGCCTAAATGTCTACAACCGGCAATTTAACTTAACTTAACATAACTGGGTAAGTTTAGTTTCAGTTTCAAACTTAAGCTTGAAACTGAAACTAAGGCCGCTAGGCTAATATTTGTTCATGTTAAGTGACCATATTAGCGCAGCGGTTTTTTTAGCTTGAGTAAGTCGCTTATTTTCTCGTAATACGCCAAAAAGCGAAACTAGCCACAAAAAATAAAATCATTGGGTAGTAGGCATTTGCGACCACTTCTAAAGGGGATATTTTTAAGGTAGCGCCCAGCAATAAAGCTTGAGCACCGTAGGGTAATAAACCTTGGTTTATACAAGCGTAAATATCTAATAAACTGGCTGAATGAGCTGGGCTGAGTTCACCATCAGTGGCCAAGTCTTTTGCCGTTTCACCGGTAACAATAATAGAAACCGTATTGTTTGCAGTGAAAAAATTACAACAAAAGGCTAAAGCGCCAATACCAATACCAGCAGCACGCTTTTTATTGTGTGGGCTAATCTTATGCGTTAAGCCTTCAATACTCGCTGTTAAAGCACTTAAACCCCCTTGGCGTTTAATTAATTCACTTAGACCACCAATAAATAACGACAAAATAAAGATATCTTGCATACTGGCAAAGCCTTTATTGATGTCACTTACCCAACTCGCCAATTGATAACCGTTGTTGAGCATACCAATCGCCGCGGCTAAGATAATACCGATAATGAGCACCATAAAAACATTCACACCTGACAGCGCTAATACCAAAATAACGATATAAGGCAAGAAACCGATAACATCAAGGTCTTGGCTAACCTCGTGGTTTAAGGCAACCCCATTGGCGGCTAAAATAGCTAAACAGATTAATGCGGCAGGCACAGCAAACTTAAAGTTTACCCGAAACTTATCTTTCATGTGCGCGCCTTGGCTGCGGGTCGAGGCTATCGTGGTATCAGAAATTATCGATAAATTATCACCAAAAATAGCTCCAGATATAATACAACCAGCAATAAGGCTAGCATCGATATCAGCAGACTCAATAAAGCCTAAAGCAATCGGCGCTATGGCAGCAATGGTGCCCATTGACGTTCCCATGGCGGTTGCAAGAAATGCTGCTACTAAGAAAAGGCCAGGCAGTAAAAAGTAATCAGGAAAAAAAGATAGCCCTAGCTGCACACTCGCATCAACACTACCCGTTGCTTTAGCCACAGTCGCGAAAGCGCCAGCCAAAAGATAAATAATACACATAGTAATGATATTTTGATGACCAGCCCCAGCGATAAATTGGCTAATTTGCTCATTTACTGTCTCTCTACCCATATAAATAGCTAATAATATGGCTGGAATAATGGCAATGCTGGCGGGTAATTGGTAGAAGGCAAAGTCAACGCCTTGCAGTGTTAAAACGATACCCGTACCCAGAAATATGGCCAGAAAAGCCCCAAAAGGTAAGAGGCTTTTTAAACTTTGTTTTGGGTTTTTTTTGGGCAATGACGCTGGCGTAGGTTCAGATGAAATATTATGGCTCATGAATAGGATCTTTTTAGTTATTATTTTATTCAAACTAAACAATAACTGTATTTGGTGGAATGTCTATATTGAATAGCATTATATGGTGTAAATTTCACTTGTCAATCTAGACGTCTAGATGTTCGTTTTTATTTTTCAATAGCTGCTCACAGCACAAGGAGATTACGTCTGGGGCTAATACTACTGAACTTATGCAGAACTTAAATTATGCTTGCTTAGTTAAAGCTTAGTTAAAAATAAAGACCATATGAAAGATAGTGAGAGCATTCGATGAACATCAAGTGAGTTGCCTGGTAGTTTCATAAGGAAAACAATCCCTACTGGTTTTCGCCAGCAGAGATTATCTACTATGGCTGAAGTATTGATACTATTTTCTCACTTGTTACATATGCGAGTTAAAATCAGGCTCACAACAGCTAATATTTTATTTTGGTAACTCAGATGTTAGTACCCAATAGTAGTTTAATTCCTTCATTTTTTTTGAAAAGTCTTCGAATTTCAGGGGTTTAGTAATGTAGCCACTAGCACCTAAACGATAACACTCTTTTATTTCTGGCGCTGTTTTTGAGGTACTGATCATCACAACAGGAATAACGCACAGGTCATCATCGGCTTTCATTATTTTTAGCGTTTCAATACCGCCTTGTCTGGGCATTCTAATATCTAAAAAAACAATATCTGGCCGGGTAAATTTACTCTTGTCTTCGTATGGTGTTTCGTTTTTTAGATAAGCAATAGCCTGCTCACCGTCCATGACATGTGCTATGGTATTTTTAATATTAAAATCGTTAAAAGCATCTATCATCAGCTCTGCATGATCGATATTATCTTCCACCATTAATGCCGAAATAGGTTTGAAATTATCCACACTTGTCTCCTTGTTGGTTTGGGTTTTTTAAAGATAAGTTAGCCCATGGTTGATTCGTGAAACATGAGTATTTTTATGCTTCTTTTTTAAATTTAAGGGTAAATTTACTGCCTACGCCTAATGCTGAGTGTGCTTCGATACTGCCATCGTGGTGCGCAACGATTCGCTTAACGATACTTAAGCCTAAGCCAGAGCCTGAAAATTTCTTACCATTAGCCAGTCGATTAAAAGGTGAAAATATTTTTTGGGCGTGTATTGGATCAAATCCAATACCATTGTCCCGTAAAACAATGTCAATATAATTACCATTATCTTTCATCGTTATGTCAATAATTGGCTGGTTATTATTGAACTTTATGCTGTTAGCGATAAGATTTTGGAACAGCAGTTGCAACAACGCAGGGTTACCTGAAATGGTCGGAAGTTCGTTTGGCATATTAGCTTCAAAATCAATTTGCAGGGCGCTTTTTAGGGACGCCACAACTTTTTTGACGACCAACTTCAAACAGACAGTTTCAAAGCTCTGGTTTACATAGCCAACCGATAAGTAACTTTGCAAGTCAGAGACTAAGTTTTGTACTTCTGAGGTACTTGTTTCAAGATAATCAAACCATTGCAATTCATCTGCCGTGCAACTGGTTCTTTCCATCAAATCTGACTTTAACGCTCTGGATACACCTTTAATACGGTTAATGTGGCCATTGAAATCGTGCGATAAACTATCACAGAATACTTGCATGTCTTGATTATATCCAGTGGCTTCTTGTTGGTGTCTGAAACGTTCAATAGCATACTGGCATGTTTTGTAGAGTAATTGTGCTGTCAGTTCATCTTTAGATAGATAGTCTTGCACACCCTTGTGCAGCAAGTTTTGGGCTATTTCAATACTGTGTAGTGAAGTCAATGTTACCATGGGCAATGGATGGGTTTGTGAGCTTAACCAGTCTACTGTTTGTGCTATTGATGAGTCAGGAAGCTGTAAGTCGCACAAGCAGATATCAAAATACTCAGAAAACAACAGTGATTTTCCAGCGGCTAAAGTGTCAGCTCGAACAACTTGAGCGTTTATCCCAGTAATAGACGCAAACGCATCTTCAATAATCTCAAAATGATCGGGGTTATCTTCTATTACTATCACTTTCATATTAGGTGTTATCCGTGGTCATTAATCCAGATACTTCGTACATAATGCAAACACAAATTGTTTACAAAATAGATACAAAATATGCACATGCAAAGCGATTTATAAATAAAATATGCTTAGACATTATCAACTTATATTGATAATGTCTAAGCATATTACAACGAAAAATTTGTATGAAATAGGCATTGAGCGATCTAAAGTACTACCCGTAATGGATCAGAATATATTTTGCGTATTTAGTCAAAGCCAGCTTTAATTTTGAAAAAAAGGCTTTCAATACACGCATAATATGATCTGATTTTGCAAAAGTTTTAAATAGCCTGATTAATAGCTTTTAAAGCCAATATACATACAGGGATGAGATCAAAAATGAAAATACTAATTGTTGATGATGACGAAATCGATATGGCGATCGTTAAAAGAGCGCTAACCGCGTCTTTGCAAAATAATTACCAAGTAAAATACGCCGACTCTGTTGCCAGCGGTCTTGCGATGATGGATGCCGAATGCTTCGATATTATTTTGCTTGATTATCACATGCCTGAAGTTAATGGCATTGAAATGATTATTGAAATACGCTCCCGCCCAAACTTAGGCAATACGGCCATCATTGTTATCAGTGCAGCGCAAGGCTCCTCAATCGCGCTTAATTGCATTGAAGCGGGTGCGCAAGACTTTATCCCCAAAAGTGATGTTTCATATATTAAACTCCATCAAGCGATTATTCATTCGACCAAGCGCTTTGAGATGGAACAAAGAATGCACCAAAGCTACCTAGCCGTAAAAAATATGGCAGAAAAAGACCAGTTAACGGGCTTGCATAACCGTTATTATTTTGATGAGACGCTTAAATTCATGATTGCCAATAGCAAACGACTGAAGGTCTCAGTTGGCATGTTAGCGCTGGATTTAGACAACTTTAAGTACGTCAATGATACCTTAGGTCATGATGCAGGAGATCAATTATTGGTTGAATGGGTTGCTCGAGCCAAAAAATATCTCCGAGATAACGATGGCTTTGCACGACTCGGTGGTGACGAATTTGCTATCACCTTGGCGAATATACATTCGGCTGAAGAAGTTAACATGATTGGCAATCGCATCTTAAAGTCAGTGCAAGAACCTTTTTATATTGATGGTCAACGTATCAATTGCACGGTAAGTATTGGCGCCGCTTTGTATCCTAATGATGCTGATAGCCGTCATCAATTGGTAAAGTGTGCTGACATCGCGATGTACCGAGCAAAGCAAAACGGTAAAAATTCGTTACGTTTTTATCAGTCACATTATCAGGATGAACTCAACCGTCGCTTCTTAATCCAAAGTGAAATCAGTGACATTCTCAGAGACTCATCGTTCAGGTTATTCTATCAACCGGTTTTTTCTGCCCATAACGAAAAAATACAAGGTGTTGAAGCGCTGATTAGATGGCCTGACACACTAAAATTTTATACCCCCGATGAGTTTATTCCTATAGCAGAGGAAACACGTTTAATTCATGACTTAGGACAGTGGGTTATTAATGCCGCTTTAACTGACTTAGCCTCATGGCAAAAGCGTTTTGATCCTAACTTTACCATGGCCATTAACATTTCAGCGCTGCAATTGCAGGATGCGCAATTGACGCAAAAAATTAAAAATAAAACCCAAGAGCATGGTGTTTCTCCCGATACCATTACCTTAGAGATTACTGAAACAGCATTACTAGCTGATGACGAGGTGACGCGAGATACGCTGAATTCGCTTTCATCACTCGGCTTTAAAATTGCCTTGGACGATTTTGGCATGGGATTTTCCTCCATCGCCCATTTAAACAATTTCCCGATTGACGTGGTTAAACTGGATAAATCACTACAGAAAAATGAATCAGATACTAACCGTAAAAAATGTTTGTTGGAAGCGGTGACACATATGCTGAAGTTACTCAGTTTTACCGTTGTTGCCGAGGGGGTTGAAACAGCTAGCCAGTTGGCTTTATGCCATAAGTTGAAAATTGATAAAATACAAGGTTACTTACTGGGTCGGCCTATGCCAGCCGATTTGCTAGAGGCAAAGTTACTTGAACAAAGTTAATCCCCCAAGCGGCGCTTTATTAGCTGCCGCAATATTAAGCATACAAGTTAATACTAAACCGAGTGAGCTAAAAAGATGAAGTCAGCTGCAATAGCCAATAATGAATTGGCTCGTTTAACCGCTTTGGATGAGTATAACATCTTAGATACGCTAGCAGAGCAGGCTTATGATCAGCTAACTGAGCTAGCGTCTAGTGTTTGCGGCACACCCGTTGCTTTGATTTCTTTAATTGATGAGAAGCGACAATGGTTTAAGTCTCATCACGGGCTTGACGCGCAAGAAACACCGCGCGAGATTGCTTTTTGTTCGCATGCTATTCACCATGATGAATTATTTGAAATACCAGACAGCCGCGAAGACGAGCGTTTTCATGATAACCCTTTAGTGACTGGGCCCACTCAAGTCATTTTTTATGCCGGAGCCCCTCTAGTGACACCCAGTGGTCTGCGATTAGGCACCTTGTGTGTTATCGACCATAAACCATCATACTTGACCGCACTACAAAAAAGGCAGTTGCTCATTATTGCCCAACAAGTGGTTACGCAATTAGAACTGAGAAAAGCGGGGCAAATTCAACATGATCTTTTGGCGCAATCACGGTCATTAGAGCAATCGCTGTTATTAACTAAAAGCTTAGAAGCAAAAAACAAAGAGCTAGAGCAGTTTGTCTATACGGTATCCCATGACTTGAAATCGCCCTTGGTGACCATTAACGGTTTCACCAGTATGTTAGCCAAAGAGTTATCAGCTTATACCACGGAAAAGCAGAAACATCGTTTTCAAAGAATACTTGAAAATTTGACTCATATGGGGGATTTGTTGACTAATTTATTAGCGCTTTCAAGAGTGATGAAAGCTGAAATCAGCAAAGCGCCGATTGATCTAACAACGCTAATTGAACAAAATTGGCAAAGATTGATGACAGGGTACAAAGAGCTGGAGGTCGAATTGGTTTTAACCAAGCCGCTGCACGCTATCTGGGCCAATCAAACCCTGTTGTCTCAATGCATTGAAAATTTGTTAAGTAATGCCATTCGTTATCGAAGTGCTGAGCAGGATTTAACATTAAAAATTTACACCGAAGAGTTGGAAGATTCAGTCTCTTTGTTTATTAGTGACAATGGCATAGGCATAGCAAAAAGCGATCAAAAACGTGCTTTTAATGTCTTTGAGCAAATTAATCCAGGCAAAGGCACAGGTATTGGTTTAAGTCTAGTTAAAGCCACCATGGGAAAACATAACGGCTCGGTAAGCTTAGTGTCTGAATTAGGTCAGGGTAGTTGCTTTGAACTGCGTTTCCCTAAAACGTAACCCCTATCATTTTACTAATAACAATAACAATTAATTAAACAAGCCATAAAAGGAATGCAGATGAACGAATGGTTGCAACAATTCGCTAACCCCAATTTTATGCCTCACGGACACTGTTACCTTTGGCGACCTGACATATTATGGACTCACGTGACAGCCGATATCACCATTGGTGTTGCGTATTATCTGATCACCCTTATTATCGGTATATTGCTGTATAAACGTAAAGAAAGCGTGCCACACAAAGACATATTTGCCTTATTTATGGCATTTATTTTCTTTTGTGGTACCACACATTTTGTGGCAATTTATGTCACTTGGTACCCCGCTTATGAATATCAAGGTTGGATAAAAGCCTTGACCGCTTTTACCTCCATTTTAACCGCGATTGTCTTGGCGCCCAAACTACCTCAGCTTATCCGATTACCCGGTGTGGAAGTCAAATACCATAGCGCTATGGTAGAGCTTGAAGCGATAAAACAAAAAAACAAGCAAATGAGCTCAGTTTATTCAGCCACACTTGACCGAGAGGATCGGATACTTGAGTTGAAAAAAGAGGTGAATGCACTGATGAGCGAACTCGATCGAGAACAGGGCTACGATGTTTAACGACAAAAAATACCTATGTTAAAGTTTTTTATACTGAGCCGTTATTGTCAGGAGTCTAAATGAATACCAAAAATGCTGTACTGACTACCTTGCTGCTGTTTTTTATCACACTTGAAATGCTCATTGCCCTGGATTATAAGTCAAAACAAAAAGAGTTAAATCAAAAGCGTGTTGCGATTTATGCCCAGATCAGTGAACTTAAAAACCAGATTGGTTACGTCGGTTTAATCGATAATTTTAAAAACGCTATTTTGCGCGCCGAAGATAGCCACCATATCGACAAAGCCTCGGAAAATTTACGTGTAGCCACCATTCAATTGCATAAGATTGAGCTGCAAGGTGGGTTAATCCTTGGCGAGCTGAAAATGCCAGCGACTAGGGATATGCTGACAGCTTACAGAGAGCGCTTAACCTTGCTGCCTAGTTTACTTGATAAAAATACCAACGTTCGTGAACTTGGTCATTATCTGCGTTACGACGACAAACCGTCTCATTTGGAAATAGAAGCGATATACCAGAAAGTTTCTGTCTTATTTGCCAGCCAGTTGTCGGATTTACTCGATCGAAAATTTAAGTTGGGTTTCCTGGTGATGGTTGCCTTATTACTCACCTTAGTAGCGATAATACGATTTTTCTTTAAAAAGCAACAAGAAGCACTCGAGTTAAGTAAGGCGCTAAATGTCAAAATGGAAAGTCACGAAATTGATATGGCACGTTCACAAACAATTTTATTGAGTGTGATGCAAGATGTGGAAAAAGAAAAACGTCAGGCCACCACACTTAATGAAAAATTAATCAATAAGAACAAACAGATGGAGCAGTTCATTTACACCGTGTCTCACGATCTTAAATCACCTTTAGTTACCATCGCAGCATTCAGCCAAAAGTTGCAAGCAGAACTTGTTGATACCTTGACAGAAAAGCAAAGCTATCGGTTGAGTCGCATTATACAAAATGCCGATAACATGGAACTACTATTGGCCGATTTACTCGACTTATCTCGCATTGTACAACAAGCTATTACCACCGCTAATGTCGATGTTAATATCGTGATTGAACAGCAGTGTCTTGCGTTAGAAGAAGCTATTTCAGAAGCGAGTGCGAGAATCAATATTGCTAAAAATTTAGATACCGTGAGTGCGAATGAGCGCTTACTGTCTGAAGGAATATTAAATTTGTTAAGTAACGCACTACGTTACTTAGAGCCTGCCCGGCCTTTAATTATTGAGATATTTACCACAAAAACTTCGTCTGCTACCACCCTTCATATCAAGGACAATGGCATAGGTATCGACTCAAAATATCATAAAATAATTTTTGGCTTATTTGAAAGATTATCTACTACCAAAGGCAGTGGGGTTGGCTTGACGATCGTGAAAACAATTATGGACAAGCATAATGGACGGGTGTTAATTGACTCTCAACAGGGCGAAGGATGTTGTTTTTCTCTTGAATTTCCGAATATTGCGGAAAATACAAATACAAAAGCTAGCTGAAAATTTCTCATGAGTTTTTGATCATCAAGCAGCAATGAATAGTCTGAATAATAACGTAAATTTCTTAAGTCATATCTTGCTGAATATTCACTTTAGCGGCTGTTTTTTGGTAAATAGAGTATTGCGTTCCACCTTAGCTTTGTACTCGATGAAACTCTCAACTCTCAACTCCCAACTCTTAAATCTCAACATGAAAAATATTTAACTTAATGTTTTTATTATATAAAATACTCAAATGAAAGAAAGCCTTAACTCATATTGTTAAAGGCTTTCTAGCATTTATTTAAGGTATTATGGTGTTAAGTTATGCTACGTCTTTTTCGACAAATGTTGATCAGGCCTTTAGTTGAGCCATCCATATCTAAAGGTATATCAATATTTGACAGCTTACTAAATATGTCATTCCCGAGTGCTTTGCCTAATTCTACACCCCATTGATCAAATGAGTTTATTTGCCAGATAACGCCTTGAACAAATACTTTATGCTCGTACAGGGCAATTAAGCTACCTAAAGCTTTCGGGGTTAATTTTGGCATTAAGATGGTGTTACTGGGTTTATTGCCTTTCATGACTTTATGAGATGATAAGTAACTTATCTCATCGGTGCTGCATTTTGCTTTGGTCATCGCGGCAATAACTTGTTCTTCAGTTTGACCTTCCATTAACGCTTGGCTTTGTCCCAAACAGTTGGCAATTAACATGTCATGATGATCTGAAATATCAACATCAGGGTTAAGCGGGAGAATAAAGTCGACCGGTATGGGTGTTTTACTTTGATGAATTAACTGATGAAAAGAATGCTGTCCATTGGTTCCTTCACTACCCCAAATAATAGGGCCGGTATCGTAGTTGGTTTCTTTATTATCTAAGTTGACCGATTTACCGTTACTTTCCATATCCAGTTGTTGAATGTATGCCGGTAAACCACGTAAATAATGGTAGTAGGGCAATAATACTTGCGATTGCGCACCATGGAAATTTCGATACCAAATACCTAATAGTGCCATAATTACCGGCATATTTTCTTCAAATGGTGCTTGTCTAAAATGTTCATCCATTTCAAAGGCGCCATGTAAAAACGCTAAGTAGTTATCAAAGCCAATACCCATAGCAAGCGGTAAACCAATGGCTGACCAAATAGAATAGCGTCCACCGACCCAATCCCACATGGGGAAGATATTTTTTTCACTGATACCAAAACTTTTAGCCGCTGCAATATTAGCCGATACACAAGCAAAGTTATGTTGAATATCACTGAATTTGGCTTGTTTTAAAAACCATTCTTTCGCCGTTTCAGTATTTCTTAGGGTTTCTTGGGTGGTTAATGTTTTTGATGAGGTGATCACCAAGGTGGTTGCTGGATCTAAACCCGACAGCACATCATGAATATGACAACCATCAACATTGGCGACATAATGTACATTCAAGTGTTTTTGACGATATGGTTTTAAGGCTTCAGACATAATTTTAGGCCCTAAAAATGAGCCGCCAATACCAATAGCAACAATATCTTTAAAAGCCTTGCCGCTATAACCTTTGGTAACGCCCGAGGAAACATCATTCACAAAACCTTTGATTTTTTCTAAGGTGTCATTGACCAAGGGCATAATATTCTCGCCATCAACATACACCGGCTCATTAGAAAAATTACGTAAGGCGGTATGTAACACTGGGCGATTTTCAGTGGTATTTATTGGCGCGCCAGAAAACATTTTTTCTATTTTTTCATCAACACCGCACTGTTTCGCCAAATCAACAAGCAAGTTCTTTGTTTCTGGCACCAAATGATTCTTGGAGTAATCTAAGGTTAATCCTGCCGCGGTTATGGTGAATTTATCAAAGCGTTCAGGGTCGATACGAAATAAAGATTTTAAGTGTATTATTTTGCTGTCTAAATAATGAATTTGTAAGTTTTGCCATGCCAGTGAATTAGTTAACATGTGTAATAAGCCTTTCTAATAAAATTTAAGTTTTTGTCAAAAAATGGAGTCGTGCGCAAAAATTACTTTTGCCGAACGATAACAGTGCTATCTATTCAATGTTAGTGCTATTGGCTTTAACAAGCCAAAGCGTTAATCTAATTTACTGAGCACTGCTTGATGAGTCGGTGGTTGGCAACCTATTTTTGAGACGTTAATAGCCGCCGCCAAAGAGCCAAATTTTAACGCGTAAGCTAAGTCTTGCTGTTTTGCTGCGGGTGTTAGCGCATTATCACGCAGTAATTGAGCTAGCATCGCTGAAAAGAAGGTATCTCCAGCGCCTACGGTATCGCCCATAGGCACAGCTTTAAATACATCTTGCTTAATATTAAGGTTTTCGGTAATAAAGTGCGCACCCTGTTCACCTAAGGTCAGTACCACCATGCCGTTGGTCATCTGCTTAAGCATAGCGCTAGCGAGATGTTCTGGATCACCCGTTAAACCTTGCAATTGTAAGTCTTCATCACTGACTTTTACAATGTCGGCAAAGGTGACAAATTGTGCAATGGCGGCAACATATTTACCGTGGTCAATTTCAACACCATTACGGACATTGACATCGATACTAATTTTTACGCCTCTAGATTTCAGCACTGTCATCACCGGAATTAATACCTCAAGCATTTCAGGTACGAGTGCTAAAGAACCGGTATGAAAAAGGTCTAAATCTTTTGGCAGCATGGCTAAAAGCTGTTCAGCGCTAATATCTAAGTCAGCAACTGACTTACGATATAAGCTGTAATCTGGGTTACCTTGTTCATCTTTATACACTAACGCTAACGAGGTTTTTTGCACCGAGCGGTTATTAACCGGGATATTGATGCCTTCTTCGACGGCAGACTGGTAAATTTTATCGCCAAATATATCAGTTGAAATAGGTGATAAGTAACTACAGTCAAGTCCCTGTCTAGAAAAGCTTCTTGCTACGTTATAGGGAGAACCACCAATAAAAGGACGGTAATCGTGATTTTCTTGCTCGATCATATCAAAAAGCGCTTCACCGAAAACAGCTACTTTAAATGTCATGTTAATTCCTTTCATTTACCTGTTGTGGGTTTGTTAACACCCCACAGGTTGGTTTTAATTGTTAATGTGCTGAAATCGGTATTTTGAGGTGGAGTATGAATATAAATACCGTCGATTTTAATCTATGCTTAATAAGCGTTCAGCTGTGTATTCATTGGTGATTAAGCCATTGATTAATTTAGATCTAAGCGCACCTAGTATGGCAAATACCTTTTCTTCACCAGCGGCAATAGCATATACCGCCTTGTCAGAGTTTATTTTTAAAGGGGTACTGGCAACCCGTTGGTTAACGGCGCAGTCAATCAAATTACCCTTGATATCTAAAACCCAACTAATTAACTCACCTACAGCACCTTTGGTTTGTAACTCTTTGAGTTCTTTTGGAGTAACAAAACCATCGATATAAAGTGGAGAATTAATAGCTAAATTACCAACGCCAACAAAAGTAACATCAGCTTGTGCGGCTAACTTTAAATTATTAGCGACATAATGTTGCGCGTGCAACTGCTCTTTTTCTTCTTTACTACTGGGCAGTACAGGTAATGGCATAGGATAATGTTTAGCGTTAATTTGTTCAGCCATACGCATAACAACATCGTATGAAGAGGCTGAGCCATCGGAAGCCATATTACCCAATAGCGCCACTATTTGATGTTGCTCACAGTTCAATAAGGCGAGTTCTTCTACACAAGCGCGTAAAACTCGGCCTGTTCCCATCGCTATCACTTTGGGTTCAGATGACTTTAAGTACATCTCTATTTCCTGAGCACCTGCTTGGGCAAGTCCTAGGGTAGATGACGTTTTACCATCGTCACTTGGCACCACAATACACGATTTTAAGCCAAAGCGATTTCTGAGCTTTACTTGAAGATCCATGCACTTAGCTATTGGATGTTCTAGCCTGACTTTAATCAAGCCTTCGCTAACCGATAACGCCACCATGCGTTGTGCAGATTGACGCGAGACATTAAGCTTTTTGGCGATTTCTTCTTGTGTATTACCGGCAACGTAATATAACCAGCCTGCTTTAGCCGCATCGTCTAGCTTTCTTATTTCTGCATTAGATCGCTTTAACATGGTTTACCTCTCGATTTTAAATGATGAACTCAGCGAAGGTACCTGTTCAAACAACTGGTTCCAATGTCCTATTGTACTAACACCCTCAAGTATTTGAGTAGCGCTATCTTTATTTTTTAAATGACTAGCGCCAACATATCTAATGACATGCATGTTGGCTGCGAGTGCAGCACGGATACCTGCGTTGGAATCTTCTATTACTAAACAGTTTTGCGGTGCTACGGCCATTTTTTTCGCCGCATGTAAAAATAAATCTGGTGCGGGTTTGCCATTTTTCACCTCAGAGGAAGTAAATACCTTGCCATCAAAATACTGTTCAAGTTTGGTATAATGCAGTGAGTGTTTTACTTTCTCTGGACTGCCACTGGTAGCAACACAACTGTCGACATTAAGTTGAGACAATAGCCACTGCAAATGATCCGTCTGTTGGAGCTCAGCGGCAAAAACCTCTATCAAGGCTGCTCGATAACGCTGGCGAAATTCACTGGTTAAAATAACCGCGAAATCTGCGAAAACTTTAGCGGTAACATGCTCAAAATTAAACCCTAAGAAGTGAGTAAGAAAATAATCCTCTGACACCACCACACCGATTTTTCCAAGCATATTAAGTAATACGCGCTGGCTTAATATTTCACTATCGACTAAGACTCCGTCGCAATCAAAGATGACTAAATTTATCGCGTTATGTCCAGATAAAACCATAGATTCAGTCATCTTTTTTTTCCTATTGTGTGGTTATTTTAAATAAGTCTTTAGAGTAGCAAGAGTACCGATATCCCAAAGCATTTCCAACCAAAAGGTAAAGTTTTTAGTAAAGTTGTCATTATTACTAAGATTGCCAAAGATATCATTCATTTGTAAAAATACTGACGGGTCTTCTTTGGCTAAAGTCGCTTGTGCTATTAACCTTGTTGCTTGTGGATCATCAAGCGTAAAGTTACTGTCAACATTACCGCCTTCAAAACAAAGTCGGCACCATAAAGCCACCACAAGCGCGAGGCCTTTACCGTCTTTATTATTTGCTATATTGGCGGCTATTATGGGTAGAATAAACTTAGGTAAGCGGTTTGATGCATCTTGGCAAAGCCTAGGCACGGTATCGCGTATCTCTGGATTAGCAAATCTAGCTTCGATAATGGCAAAATAATCATCAAAACTAACCCCAGGTACAGGTGCAAGTGTTGGGATAATTTCATCACTGACCAGCTTTTTAAGGTACTTACTGATCAAGGGATCGGCCATCACGTCATGCACAAAAGCAATATTTAACAGCGCGGCAGGGTAGGCAATAGCGGCATGACCGCCATTAAGAATGCGCAATTTCATTAATTCAAATGGTGCGACATCGTCAACAAATTCAACGCCTACTTGCTCTAAAGGTGGGCGACCATTGACAAAGTTATCTTCTAATACCCATTGTCTGAACGGTTCACAAAAAACCGGCGCTTGGTCTTCAATATCAAACAATGTGGTTAAACGTTCACGCTCTTGAGCCGACGTTGCAGGCGTAATACAGTCAACCATCGAGTTTGGAAACGTCACATGAGTGTTGATCCACAAGGCTAGTTCTGGGTCAATCGCATTGGCCATTTCATTAACCACACGTTGCACTACACGACCATTATGTGGAATGTTGTCACAAGACATGACCGTAAAAGGGGCTATTTCTTGTGCTCGGCGAATTTTAAGTGCCGCAATAATTAAACCAAATACGGTTGAAGGTGAGTCGATATTCGCAATATCGGCTTGAATTTCTGGATGAGCCAGGTTAAAAGCACCTGTTTTGTCATCCATAAAGTAACCACCTTCAGTAATGGTTAATGAAACGATTCGAATTTCACTTTCACTGAGCGCAGCAATTAACGTGGCGGCGTCATTTTCAATAAAATCGATCATCGATGCAGTAACTTGAGCGGTCAGGTTATTATCATCTAATTCAACAACCGTTGTTAACCAGTCTTGTTGCTTAAGTTTATCTCGCATCGCCGCATCGTATGACTTAATGCCAGCACCGCGAATAGCCCAATCGTGAGCCGTTCCTGTGTTAAATAATTTGTGCATATACATAGCTTGATGCGCACGATGAAAATTACCGACACCGATATGAATGATGCCTGGCGACAAAGATTCTCTACTATAGTGAGGTTTTTCAACCTTACTTGGCAGTGTATCTAGGGTTTGATTGTTTAGCTTAATTGACATATATAATTGCTCTTAGGTATTCAACCGGCTAAATAGCAACAACGCTAGCGTGTTGTTGAGGCAAAGTGATACCTGCGGCATCAAAATGTAGCATCTTGTTTTCTACGGCACTTAAATAAATATTGTCGCCATAAACATAAGGGCAATCGCCACCGGCTTTTACGGTAAAGGTGGCTTTACCTTCAACATGCACATGTAAAAAAGTTTCAGAGCCAAGATGTTCGATAACACCTACTTTTCCAGGCCAGGTACCTGACGTTGTTGATATAGTAATATGCTCAGGTCTTATGCCTAAGCAACAAGTGGCATCGGTAGCCGTTGGCTCAACATCTATAAAGTTCATTTTTGGCGAACCAATAAAACCCGCCACAAATTTATTCACTGGCGTGTTGTAAAGCTCAAGTGGGCTGCCAACTTGCTCGATGATACCGGCATTAAATACCGCAATACGATCGGCCATTGTCATGGCTTCTACCTGATCATGGGTAACATAAATCATGGTAGTGGCAAGGGTTTTATGCAGCTCAGAAATCTCTAAACGCATATTGACCCGCAAAGACGCATCTAAATTAGATAAGGGCTCATCGAATAAAAAAGCAGAAGGCTGACGCACGATGGCACGACCAATAGCAACACGTTGGCGTTGACCGCCAGATAATTGCCCTGGTTTACGGTCAAGGTAATCAGATAGGTTTAATGTTTTGGTGACACTCGCTATTTTTTTCTCAATCTCTTCTTTGCTAACTTTCGCACGCTTTAAGGGAAAGGCGATATTGTTGCGCACCGACATATGGGGGTACAAAGCATAAGATTGAAACACCATAGCTAAACCTCTTTTAGCCGGTGGGGTATCAGTCGCATCTTGGCCATCAATTTCTATGTTGCCACTGGTGGTGTCTTCTAAGCCCGCAATCATTCTTAATAAGGTGGATTTACCACACCCCGACGGACCCACAAAGACAATAAACTCACCATCTTTAATGGCTAAATCAATCGGTTTAATGACGCTAACATCACCAAAATCTTTTGTTACTTGTTTTAAATTAATACTGCCCATTTTGAAATTTCCTATTTAACGGCGCCGAAACTTAATCCACGCACTAATTGTTTTTGACTAAACCAACCCAATATCAGGATCGGCACTATCGCCATCATTGACGCGGCAGACAACTTGGCATAAAACAAACCTTCAGGGCTTGAATAGCTAGCAATAAAGGCGGTTAATGGCGCGGCGTCGGCGGCGGTTAAAATTAGCGTCCAAAAGGCTTCGTTCCACGCTAAAATTACCGTTAACAATAATGTTGATGCTATACCCGGTAAGGCGATAGGTAATAGTACATACCAAATTTCCTCAGCAATATTGGCCCCATCCATGCGAGATGCTTCAAGCACTTCACTGGGGATTTCTCTGAAATAGGTGTAGAGCATCCACACCATGATAGGTAAGTTAATTAAGGTCATCACAATCACCAAACCTACTTTAGTATCGAGTAAACCAAAATCACGGAACAACAAGTAAATGGGAATAAGCACACCAACCGGCGGTAACATTTTGGTTGAAAGCATCCACATTAATAAATGTTTAGTGCGTTTAGTTTGTACAAATGCCATGGACCAAGCCGCAGGGATAGCAATGAGTAGCCCTAAAATACTTGACCCTAGTGAAATCACGATAGAATTCCAAAAGTGGTTAAAGTAAGGCGATCGGGCTAATACCTCTTCATAATTCTCCAGCGTCCAGTCAAACATAAATAAACTTGGGCTAGCAGAGATAGCTTCAGCTTCTGTTTTAAAGCTAGTGATCAAGGTCCATAATATTGGGAAAAATATTAAGCTACTGATCGTCCAAGCTAAAAAGGTATAAATAATTTTTGATCTATGACTATTTTTTATCGACATCGCTTAATCCTCCAAGTTCTTACCAATTAATCGCATTAAGAAAATAGCAACTATATTGGCGATAATAACAGCAACAATGCCGCCTGCTGAGCCACCACCGACGTCGAATTGTAATAATGATTGGGTGTAAATCAGATAGGTGATATTGGTTGATTCATAGCCTGGACCACCGCTGGTGGTGACTAATATTTCGGCGAAAATTGACAGTAAGAAGATAGTTTCAATTAAAATTACCGCGGTAATGGCGCGCGATAAGTGCGGCAAAACGATGTAATAAAATTTACTGAAGGGACCCGCACCATCTAAATCGGCGGCGTCAAGTTGCTCTCGATCTAACGATTGAATTGACGTCAGTAATATCAGCGCTGCAAACGGTAACCACTGCCACGAGACAATAATAATGATGGACAATAAGGGTATTTGAGCAAAGAAATCAATTGGCGTCATGCCAAGCCAAGTAGCAAAATGTGCAAATAAACCATTAACCGGGTTCATCAGCATATTTTTCCACACTAAGGCAGAAACCGTCGGCATAACAAAGAAGGGGGCTAGGACCATAATACGGACGTAGTTACGACCCCAAATAGCTTGGTCAAGCAAAATAGCTAAACCAATACCACCGCCAAGGGTGATCAGTAAAACACCACCCACCAGTAATATTGTATTGAAAAATGAGGCAAAAAATGCCGGATCGGTCAGGAAAAATTCATAGTTTAAAAAACCAATAAAGGCATTATTTCCAGGGGTAAGTAGATTGTAATCTAAAAATGAAAAATACAATGTCATGCATAGCGGTACCAACATCCAAGCCAACAGTAAAACAACTGAAGGAAATAACATTAATCGAGCTAGTGTTCGTGAATTTGACGTCGCCATCACCAGAACCTTTTAAAAGTAAAAATTTGGACAAGCCATTACGACTTGCCCACTAAGAAAAACTAATGTTCTATTTTGGATAACCTGCTTTGCGCATAGTACGGTCTACTAAACGCTGAGAGGCTTTTAACGCTTCCTTCACCGTCATGGTGCCGGTTAGTGCCGCCGCAAATTGTTGTCCAACTGCCGTGCCGATACCTTGAAACTCAGGGATAGCAACAAATTGCACACCCACATAAGGAACAGGTTTAACGGTTGGGTTAACAGGATCAGCCGATTGGATAGAATCTATAGTGATTTGTGCAAAAGGTGCCGCTTTCATGTACTCAGGGTTGTTATATAATGATGCTCTAGTACCTGGTGGTACTTTTGCCCAGCCTTTATTTTTAGCCACAAGCGCAGAGTAGTCTTTAGATGTCGCCCAGCTAATAAACTTTTGAGCCGCTGCAGATTTTTCACTACTTGCCGGAATAGCTAAGGTCCAAGCCCACAACCAGTTTCCTCGTTTGCCTAAACCTTTATCCGGGGCTAAAGCAAAGCCAACCTTGTCTGCTACTGCAGAATCTTTTTCGTTAGTAACAAAGGCTCCGGCAACAGTGGCATCAATCCACATACCACATTTACCCGTTTGGAATAAGGCCAAGTTTTCATTAAAACCATTAGCTGATGCGCCCGGAGGACCAGACTCTTCCATCACATCTACATAGTATTGCAAGGTGTCATGCCATTCTTGAGTGTCAAATTGTGGTTGCCAGTTTTCGTCAAACCAACGGGCACCAAATGAGTTAGACATAGAGGTTATTAGGGCCATATTTTCTCCCCAACCCGCTTTACCACGTAAACAGATACCATAAACACCGGCTTCTTTATCTGTCATGGCTTTAGCTGCTTGACGAATAAAGCCCCAACTTGGCTTTTTAGGCATTTCAAGTCCAGCTTTTGCAATCAAGTCGGTGCGATACATCACCATCGAACTTTCACCATAAAATGGGGCGGCAAAAAGTTTTTTGTCTACGGTTAAGCCACTTCTTATCGCTGGTAATAAATCATCAACATCATAGCTCGCGCCTAGGTTATCAAGTTCAGTTAACCAACCTTGTTTGCCCCAAATTGGCACTTCATATGTGCCTATGGTCATCACGTCATATTGCCCACCACCCGTTGCCACATCAGTCGTGACACGTTGGCGAAGGATATTCTCTTCTAAAGTAACCCACTTTAAGGCGATATCAGGGTTCTGGCGGGTGAAGTCATTGCTGAGTTCTTTCATGGTGATCATGTCACCATTGTTAACTGTGGCGATGGTGATCGTCTCTTTTGCTGCGGCTGCGGCACTCATGGTCATCACGCCACAAGCTAGCATCATCAATTTATTTTTCATCAGGTGTTCCCCATATTCAACGTTAATGTCTCACCTAAGGTGTTAAATGAGACTTTTATTATCATTATCATTGTTATTGTAAGTTATCAAAGTCTAGAAAAAAATAGACTTGCCATGTAGCTTGGGCTTAAGCACAGGTCAACATGGCTAGCGTTAATTAGCCGACAACGCCGGCTAATTTCTTAGAACTTAACTGAAATCTCTGAGGTGAAGCCGTCAAAGCCTGTGCCGATTTGGCCACCTGAATTAACGCCTTCTTCTTGATCAACATATTCAAACTTCAACAATGTTTTGTCATTAAACCAGTAACCTGCAGCTACTTGGATACGCTCAACCGTGTTGTCAGTTTGTGCGATTAAATCTGAGGTGTTTTCAGCTTCTGAATAACGAGCCGCTAGATAGAACTTGTTCGGTATTATGTAGTGCTGTGCTTCAAAGGTGTAGTACTCAACAGAAGAGTCGCCTTTAATGACACTATTTGAGTCGAAAGTTGTACCATTAGTATCGGCAATACCGTCAACACCAAAGTAAGTAATGCCTGCTACGGCGTTACCGGCAGCATCGGCGAAAGTGTAATCATCAGTCGACTTACCTAACATGAAAATTAGGCTAGTTTCTGGTGTAGGTTGATACGCTAGGTTTAACTGAATAATTGACTGTTCAACCCCTGGCATAGCGCCAACATGGGTATCACGCTCACTTGAAGCACCTGCAGAGAAGTTGTAGTTTTCACCATCACCAAAGCGATAGTTAGTGGTTGTAACACCAGCAAGACTGGCTACACCATTTTCAAAGCGTAGTTGGTCGCCTTGGTTGGCTTGGAAATAATTTAAACCCGCTTTAAAACCGCCAGCAAATTCAAGTGTTCCTTGTAGTCGAAAGTTAAAGCCGCGATCTTCTTGGAAGGCTTCACCAAAACTTGATGTAGTGACATGGCCGGCAACATTATAACCGCGGATCATACCGCTATCGCGTGTCTCGCTGTAGCTTAATTGCATCCCATTTTCTGCGGTTGCATAGTCGGTTATACCGTTACCAATAAGGGCATTGCCTTGGTTGTCAGCGCCATCTTGAAAACCTTTAAATTGGAAAGGGGCTGCGCCTATGTTACCTAAACGAAGTGTTAGGTTAGCGTTATCGCGCGCTGCGCCAGAAAGGCCGAGTAGTTCAAATTCAATACCGGCGAAATCTTGGTGAAAGGCGAAATCTCGGTCGCCGTTATTACCAAAATCATTTGGCTCTTCTGCGATGTCGACATCAGCGACGATATACTCGTTGATGTGAAATTTTAATTGTAAATTAACTCTTAGACGACCAAAGCCTGAAGACTGTTCTTCATCTACTGGACGAAATGCTCCCTCTTTTGCTTGAATGGCTTGGTAGTTTTGCAAGGCTAGAAAGTTAACTTCTGCAAGGCCGTCAAGAAATTCGGCAGATTGAACGTATGCCGGTGCTGATGCCGCCATAACAGCTGCTGCGAGTAAGCCAAACTTATGAGTTTTGCGGATTATTGCTTTAGACATGGTAATTCCCCTTTTGTTGTTTGATGAAACTAATGTTTTTTGTATATCTTGTATATTTTTCAACATAGTTAACCTGTTATATTTGATATGTTATTTGTAAACTTATTAATTTGTTTACATTTACTGCTCTTGTTGGCATAAGGCCCGATATGGGCATATGCCCAACAGATGTTTATAATCCCACGGTAATTTATTGTCGTCAACCAGTTTGTTTGAAAAACAGGCGAAATTTTAAATATAAATTATATTAAGCTTTTAATTCATTGGCTTAGTGTGATTAATTAATTTTTTTTATGCAGCGAGAAGGTTTTTTTGCTGTGTAAATGGCTTGTTTTTGTTCTTTTTAAGGTATTAAAAAGCTATTACTTCAAAGTATTTAATGAGCGTGAATGAAGGCTGATGATGCAAAAATCTATTCTTTAGGTATGATTTTTAGCGTGAATAGCGTCGTTTTTTACGAATATAAAGTGGCAGTATGTCAGCGTCTAGCATCATAGAAAACTACATTTATTTCGCCGGTTATTGATAAATTTTATCTTCATATTCATCAATGTGGATGACTTAATTAGGTTTAAGTCAGCTTATATAGGCTTAAGAACGCTTTATTTAAACAAAGCTTTTATCTTAAAGTAAAAAGGGTAGAGAGCTTAAGCATGAGTTTGCTGTTATGCCTAGCGTTGCAATATTTACTTGAGAACATACTATTTACAGGTCATTTTTAGGTGACAAAATTAATTGAAAAACCTGATTGAAAAATCTAATTGAAAAACCTATGTGTCATCATTTAGTTGGATTGCGCATTATTAATGCTAGCGAGTTATATTGAAATAAAGTGTACTTTTGCCACTATTTTTAAGCTTAAGCGCCTGACCATTTTAATTTCACCATGGTAAACTTGAACATAATTTATCGTATAGAAGGAAGAGTAATGCATTTTGTTATCGTGGGTTGTGGTGCTGTGGGTGGTTATTTTGGTGGCCGTTTAGCGCAGCATGGCGAAAATGTTACTTTTGTTGCCCGTGGTCAGCAATTTCAACGCATGCAAACCTCTGGCTTAACCATTAAAAGTATTGAAGGCGATGTGCAGTTTGATAAGGTTAATGTGGTTAATGCACAAAGCCTAACGGCAGAAACTTTGCCAACGCCTGCAGATGTTATTTTTCTCTGTGTAAAGTCGTTTCAATTACCGGCGGCAATTGCCCAAATAAAAGCCCTAATTTTACCTCATACGCGAGTAATACCCTTATTAAACGGTGTTAATGCTGTTGATGTTATGCAAGAGCACGGCATTGCTTTAGAAAATATTTTTGGTGGTTTAGCAAAAATTATTGCTGAGAAAACAGCTGATGGCGTGATAAATCATACCGCTTCAAAGCCTCATATCACCTTAGGCGCTTTTAGTGATGAAGTGTTAGAGGACTCGAGAGTTGACTCAAGAGTTGAACAACTTGATGAAGTAAAAGCTGCTCAAGTTAAGGCAGAAGTAACAGAGCGGCTTAGTGCGATAGCGAAATGTTTTAAATTAGCGGGTGTCAGCGTCGGGGTAACCAGTGATATTAAGCTGGCATTATGGCGAAAATTTATACTTGTTGCTGCTTGGGGGGCATTGGCTTCGGCAAGACAATTGAACTTGGGCGAAATTCGAGCACAAAGCCATATTATCTTTTTATTAGAACGTATTGTTAATGAATATGCCGATATTGCGCGCAAAGCAGGGGTAAAGCTTGGCGATAAGCATATAAAGGAGACTTTAAGTTTTTTATCACGCTTACCTGATAGTAGCGAAACATCAATGCAACGAGATTTGGCCGCTGGACAGCATTCAGAGTTTGATGTGTTAATAGCTTATCCTATGACCTTAGTGACAGAATTTAATCTCTCAGTGCCAGTGTTAACTCAGTGTTATCAGAAAATAATGGCAGGTTCGCCATAGAGAAATAAGATGGCTAGCGATGAGTTCTCTAGCAGGATTAAGGTTAAAAAATTATAATAAATAACAAATTCACCCGTGCTAGCACTACAGAGAAGGTTAAATTTGTGCTATTGTATCGGCGAATTTTTATCGTATCAATTAAGTGAAGATTAAATAATGTCTGAAAATAAACTTGAATCAATCGAACAACGCGTAAGTTATGGTGTAGGTCGTCAACTAGGTGACCAACTACGTAACAATCCTTTTAAAGATTTTGACGTATCTGCTGTGCAAGCTGGTTTAGCTGATGCAATTGCTAATACTGCAAGCCAAGTATCTGACGAAGCACTTAATGAAGCATTTGGTGTTGTATCACAAAAGATGCAAGAGCTAGAGCAAGCAGAAGCTAAAGAAAAATCAGCTGAAGGCGAAGCTTTCTTAGCAGAAAATGCAAAACGTGAAGAAGTAACAATAACTGAATCAGGTTTGCAATACGAAGTAATAGCAACAGGTGAAGGCGAAAAGCCAACAGCTGCTAGCACAGTTCGTGTGCATTACCACGGTACATTTAGCAATGGCGATATCTTTGATAGCTCTGTTGATCGTGGCCAACCTGCTGAATTTCCAATTAACGGCGTTATTGCTGGTTGGACTGAAGCATTACAATTAATGGCTGAAGGTTCAAAATGGCGTTTATATGTGCCTTACGGTTTAGCTTACGGTGAGCGTGGCTCTCAAGGTGCAATTCCTCCGTATGCTACCTTGGTATTCGACGTTGAGTTATTAGCGATTATTAGCTAAGTAAACTATTTTTTAAAAGCCCTCAAATGAGGGCTTTTTTATAAGTATAATTTATATAAAGTAAATCCAGTTTGAGTTATATATCACTGATGCATAAATCAGCTATCGAACAATTTTTCCAGCGCTACCTAACAGCGTTTCATCAGCAAAACATGTCAGATATGCAACAATGCTATCAGTTGCCTTGTACTTTGCATACGCCCGATAAAGTGGTGTTAATTGCGAGTGATAAAGTATTTAAACAAGAATTTTTAGATATATTTACCGTACTAAGTCATGCAGAGATAAAGCGTTTTGTCGCCTTAAAAGCCAGCTTTAGTCAGTTGAGTGAAACTCTGATACTGGCTTGTGTTGATTGGCAGTTTATTGGCCCTCAAGCCGAAGTTTTTACCGATTTTTCAGCATTTTATCATCTAGCTTTGAGCGAAGGGCAATGGCGAATTTTTAATGTAGTGTCACAAGACCTGAGCCAATCAATTGATTTAAAGCACGCTTTTAATATTTTTTATAATAAAGTATAGAATACCCCTTATAACATTACCGAGTAGGAAGACGTTGTCATGAAAGTGAAAGTAGCTATTTTAGGCTGTAGTGGGCGCATGGGCCGAAATTTAATACAAGCGGCAATTGAGCACAAATCAGTTGAACTTGTAGGGGGTAGTGTTCGTGCGGGTTCATCATTTGAAAATTTTGATTTAGGTGAAATCGCTGGTATCGGTGCGATTGGTCAAAAAACCACGACAGACTATAAAGCCTTGTTGGCTGCCGATGTGTTAATTGATTTTACCTCGATTGAAGCTACGCTTGAGCATCTTGACTGGTGTCAGCAGCACAACAAGGCCTTGGTCATTGGCACAACAGGTTTTTCTGATCAGCAAGTAGAAACGATCAAAATGGCAGGTAATAACATAGCCGTTATTTTAGCCCCTAATACTAGTGTTGGTGTAAATTTATTATTCAAGTTGCTTGAAGTCACGGCCAAAGCGATTGGCAACCATACTGATATAGAAATTTTTGAAGCACATCATAGATTTAAGAAAGATGCACCATCAGGCACAGCGGTGAAAATGGGCCAAGTTATTGCTGATACCTTAGGCCGAGACCTCAATAAAGTAGCCGTGTATGGCCGAGAAGGTATTACTGCAGAGCGCAGCCGAGAAACTATTGGCTTTGCTACCGTAAGGGCGGGTGATATTGTCGGTGAACATACCGCTTATTTTGCTGATATTGGTGAGCGCATTGAGTTGACTCACAAAGCAAGTTCAAGAATGACTTTTGCTTTAGGCGCAATGCGTGCGGCGTTTTGGTTAAGCGAAGCTCATGCCGGATTTTATGACATGCAAGATGTTTTGGGTTTTAAAGATAACTAAAACCCTACAATAATTTAGCCAAATATTAGCGGGTTAATTTGTGCTATTTTGGGTTAACTTTATAGAAAAGTGTTGTTTTTGGCGTCTTTACATCAATAACGTCAAAAACAGAGAGTTTTTACAATTATTACTAGACGAAAGAGGCTTAGAAGCGTATTATAAGTGGATTTTGTCAAAAATTTACTGTTCATGACGAACGGGTTAATATTTTTGACATTTTTTGTGCGTATCGCTTTTTATCGTTAATGGTTAAATTCTTAGTTATTTTACCATTAATTTTCTTTCTTCTTAACGGAGGTTACATTGACTAAATCTGCCATTTTAGTGCTTGAAGACGGCACTGTATTTAAGGGCACCGCTATCGGTGCAGAAGGGGCTGCTGTAGGTGAAGTAGTATTCAATACTTCAATGACAGGCTACCAAGAAATTTTGACAGATCCCTCGTATGCAGAGCAAATTGTTACCCTTACCTATCCACATGTAGGTAACACAGGTACCAATAGCGAAGATGAAGAGTCTGACACTATTTGGGCAAAAGGTTTAGTAATTCGTGACTTACCACTGTTAGCAAGTAATTTTCGCAGTGAACAAAGTTTAGGTGACTACCTAAAAGCGAAAAATATTTTAGGCATTGCCGATATCGACACCCGTAAACTAACGCGCATTCTACGTCAGAAAGGCGCACAAAACGGTTGCATAATCGCGGGTGACTTAGTTGACGCCAGTGCAGAAGAAGCCAAGGCACTAGCACAAGCACAAAGCTTTCCTGGCCTTAAAGGTATGGACTTAGCCAAAGTTGTTTCTACTACAACAGCTTACCAATGGCATGAAGGGAGTTGGGAACTAGGCAAGGGCCATAGTTCTTTTCAAGATAAGCCTGAAAAACTGCCATTTCATGTCGTTGCTTACGATTTCGGTGCTAAACGTAATATTTTACGTATGTTAGTAGACCGCGGCTGTAAAATAACGGTAGTACCGGCGCAAACTTCTGCTGAAGAAGTATTAGCCATGAAGCCCGATGGTATTTTCTTATCAAATGGCCCTGGTGACCCAGAGCCGTGTGACTATGCTATTACAGCAATCAAAAAATTCTTAACCACAGATATTCCAGTGTTTGGTATTTGTTTAGGCCATCAATTACTGGCGTTAGCCAGCGGTGCTAAAACGGTTAAAATGAAATTTGGCCATCATGGTGGAAATCACCCAGTTAAAGACTTTGCGCGAAATATTGTCATGATCACAGCGCAAAATCATGGTTTTGCTGTTGATGAAAATAGCTTGCCTGAAAACTTGAAAGTAACCCATACCTCATTATTTGATGGTTCAATTCAAGGTATTCATCGTACAGATAAAGCTGCATTTAGTTTTCAAGGTCATCCTGAAGCTAGCCCTGGCCCTGCAGATGCCGCACCATTGTTCGATCATTTTATCGATTTAATCGTTGCTGCTAAAAAAGCGTAGACCCTAGACAAGAGAAGAGAGAATATAAAATGCCAAAACGTACTGACCTAAAAAGTATCTTGATCTTGGGCGCGGGTCCAATTGTAATTGGTCAAGCATGTGAATTTGATTATTCAGGTGCACAAGCCTGTAAAGCACTTCGCGAAGAAGGCTACCGAGTTATTTTAGTTAACTCAAATCCTGCAACCATTATGACTGACCCAGAAATGGCCGATGCAACTTACATCGAACCTATTCATTGGGAAGTTGTTCGCAAAATTATTGAAAAAGAACGTCCTTGCGCGGTATTACCGACAATGGGTGGTCAAACGGCGTTGAACTGTGCTTTAGAGCTTGAAGCAAAAGGCGTATTGAAAGAATTTAACGTTGAAATGATTGGCGCAACAGCTGATGCGATTGATAAAGCAGAAGATCGCTCTCGTTTTGACAAAGCAATGAAAGCAATTGGTTTAGACACGCCAAATGCTGAAATTGTACACACGATTGAAGAAGCACACGCCGCCAGTAAAATTTTAGGTTTCCCTTGTATCATTCGTCCTTCATTTACCATGGGTGGCACGGGTGGTGGTATTGCTTATAATATCGAAGAATTTACTGAAATATGTACGCGTGGCTTAGACCTTTCTCCAACGTCAGAATTACTGATTGATGAATCATTAATTGGTTGGAAAGAATATGAAATGGAAGTGGTTCGCGACAAAAATGATAACTGTATCATTATTTGTTCGATTGAAAACTTTGACCCTATGGGTATTCACACCGGTGATTCTATTACGGTTGCTCCTGCGCAAACGTTAACCGATAAAGAATACCAAATCATGCGTAATGCCTCGATTGCGGTATTACGTGAAATTGGTGTTGAAACCGGTGGTTCAAACGTACAATTTGGTATTTGTCCTGAGACTGGCCGCATGGTTATTATTGAGATGAATCCTCGTGTTTCTCGTTCATCAGCACTTGCTTCAAAAGCAACGGGTTTCCCCATTGCCAAGATTGCTGCCAAATTAGCCGTAGGTTATACGCTTGACGAGTTAACTAACGATATTACTGGCGGCGCAACACCAGCGTCATTTGAGCCGACTATCGATTATGTTGTGACTAAGATCCCACGTTTTAACTTTGAAAAATTTGCGGGTTGTGAAGACAGATTAACCACTCAAATGAAATCAGTTGGCGAAGTTATGTCAATTGGTCGTAATCAACAAGAATCACTTCAAAAAGCATTACGTGGCTTAGAAGTGGGCGTAAATGGTTTTGACTCTATGGTTGATGTAACTCAACCGGGTGCTAAAACTAAAATCATGCATGAGCTTCAAGAAGCGGGCGCTGACCGTATTTGGTATATTGCTGACGCGTTTCGTTTAGGCTTAACGGTTGACGACATTTACCGCTTAACCATGATTGACCGTTGGTTCCTCATTCAAATTGAAGATATTGTTTTAGAAGAAGCAAAAGTCGCTGAAGGCGGTTTAAAAGTATTAACAGCCGATTATTTACGTAAATTAAAACGTAAAGGTTTTGCTGATTCTCGTCTTGCTGATTTAATTGGTATTGCTGAAGCTGAAGTGCGTAAGAAACGTCATAAAGCGAATATTTTTCCAGTATACAAACGTGTTGATACTTGTGCGGCAGAATTTAGTTCAGACACCGCTTATATGTATTCAACTTATGATGAAGAATGTGAAGCAAATCCGACAGATAAAGAATCAATTATGATCTTAGGTGGCGGTCCAAACCGTATTGGCCAAGGTATTGAATTTGATTACTGTTGTGTACATGCGGCATTAGCATTACGTGAAGATGGTTATGAAACCATTATGGTGAATTGTAACCCTGAAACGGTTTCAACGGATTACGATACATCAGACCGTTTATATTTTGAATCTATCACTTTTGAAGATGTTTTAGAGATTGTACGTATTGAAAAACCTAAAGGTGTCATCGTGCAATATGGTGGTCAAACACCACTTAAATTAGCCCGTGCTTTAGAAGCGGCTGGCGTACCTATTATTGGTACATCTCCTGATGCCATCGATAGAGCAGAAGATAGAGAGCGTTTTCAACAAGCTGTAGACCGTTTAGGTTTGTTACAACCTGAAAATGCTACGGTAACGTCACTAGAAGAAGCCATGGCTAAAGCTGAATCAATTGGCTTCCCATTAGTTGTTCGTCCATCTTATGTATTAGGTGGTCGTGCAATGGAAATTGTTTATGACCTAGATGATTTACGTCGATACATGACGGAGGCTGTTAGCGTTTCAAATGACTCGCCAGTATTGCTTGATCACTTCCTTGATGATGCGATTGAAGTTGATATTGACCTAGTTTGTGATGGTACCGATGTAGTTATTGGCGGCATTATGCAACATATTGAGCAAGCAGGTGTTCACTCAGGTGATTCTGCATGTTCATTACCGGCATATAGTTTAAGTCAGGAAGTACAAGATGTTATGCGTCAGCAAGTGACTGACTTAGCTTTTGAACTTGGTGTTATTGGTTTAATGAATACACAAATGGCTGTAAAGGATAACGAAGTTTACATCATTGAAGTGAATCCTCGTGCTGCTCGTACCATTCCATTCGTTTCAAAAGCGACAGCAGTGCCTCTAGCGAAAGTGGGTGCGCGTGTTATGGCTGGCACAACATTGAAAGAACAAGGGATCATTAAAGAAATTATTCCTCCATACTTTTCTGTGAAAGAAGTTGTTATTCCGTTTAACAAGTTTCATGGCAGTGATCCTTTAGTAGGACCTGAAATGCGCTCTACGGGCGAAGTAATGGGTGTAGGTAATACGTTTGAAGAAGCGTACGCAAAAGCTTGTTTAGGTGCTGGTGTTTCAGTACCTAAATCGGGCCGAGCGTTAATTTCTGTTCGTAACAGTGATAAAGTACGTGTAGTTGAATTAGCAAAACAGTTGGTTGCTTTAGGATACGACGTAGATGCTACTCATGGCACTGCAGTGATATTAGGTGAAGCTAATATTCCTTGTCGCCTGGTGAATAAAGTGCAAGAAGGTCGACCGCATATTCTCGATAGAATCAAAAATGGTGAATATAACTATATTATTAACACCACAGAAGGTCGTAAAGCGATTGAAGATTCTAAAGTTTTGCGTGGTGGTGCTTTACGTTACAAAGTCGCATATACTACAACCTTGAACGCTGCATTTGCCGTTTGCCAATCGCATGCTGCAGATGATCGTAATACCGTAACTTCAATACAAGAGTTACATAAACGCTGCAAATAAAAGCTTAAAAAATGAATTTACTCGTTGTGTGAAAACATGAAAATAGAGTAAATTCATTTTAAACTTTATTTAAGTGAATTATTTTCTAAAGGTGGTTAACCTGCTCATAGTAGTTAGGGTAAGCCGCCTTTCTTGTTAGAAAAAGAAGAGTGAAATGACAAAATACCCAATGACACTTCTTGGTGCTGAACAGTTAAAAGAAGAATTAAGAATTTTAAAAACAGAAAGACGCCCACGTATAGTCAAAGATATTGCTACTGCTCGTGAGCATGGTGACTTAAAAGAAAATGCTGAGTACCATGCGGCGAAAGAAGAACAAGGTTTCTGTGAAGGCCGCATTCAAGATATTGAAGGCAGGTTATGTAACGCACAAGTCATTGACGTAACAAAAATCCCTAATACCGGCAAAGTTATTTTTGGCACAACAGTGAAACTGCTTAATCTTGATACTGACGTTGAAGTAACTTACAAAATAGTGGGTGATGATGAGGCGGACTTTAAAACCGGACGTATCTCATTAAACTCGCCAATTGCTCGCGGTTTAATTGGTAAAGTAGTTGATAGTGAAATTGAAATTACTACACCTGGTGGCGTGGTTGAATATGAAATTATTTCGGTAGATCACCTTTAGCATCTATGGTCATTTAACCTTATTTGACATGAGTTACCTATGTTAAATAGTGAAATGGTTAAATAGTTAAATGATAACTATGATAACTGAAAAGCAAACCCACTTAATAGTAGATAAGTGGGTTTAAGGTGATAAAACCAGTGACATTAATTTATTATATGTTACTGGTTTTTTTGTGCTAGACAAACACTGTTATGATCGCAACTAATCGCTTTAACATTAGTATAGCCAATGCGTTGTAATTGCTCAGCAGCCAATGTGGCGCGACCACCAGAAGCGCAATGGACATAAATTTCCATATCCCCATCAGTGCAATATTTAGCAATGTTCATCTCTAATACACCACGTGGAATGTTTATTGAATTTGTTACTGGCGAGGCAGCAGTCTCAGCAGGCTCTCTAACATCAATAAATGTGGCATTTTTGTGCGTAAATGCTTGTGCGGCGCTAACACAATCAACAGAATTTTTAGCTTGTGCAACTAATTCAGGTACCGATAAAATCATTTTTAAACCTTACATAAATTTATGTGATAGCTATAGTCTATGCTAAGCATAAAAGTTTGTATATTAGTTTTTCCTAATGTTTGTTTTTAACAAAATATAAAGTCCAAGATATAAAAAAAGAGCCGAAGCCCTTTTTTACATTACCAAAGCATTTAAATTAATTACATTTTTGGTATACGAATTTTCTTTTCTTCTGTTTGGCGAAAGATAACTAAGGTTTTACCGATCACTTGTACTTGAGTTGAATTAGTTTCACGACCAATAGCTTCAATAATAAGTGCTTTGGTTTCACGATCTTCTGTAGGGATTTTAATCTTAATCAATTCATGGTGGTTTAACGCGTAGTCAATTTCTGCAACTACTGCTTCGGTAAGGCCGTTATTACCTAGTAATACAACGGGTTTAAGGCTATGTGCCAGACCTTTTAAATACTGGATTTGTTTTTTATTTAAGTTCATTAACAATTATCATTACAAGTTAGCTTGAATTTTTGCTATTTTAACTCCATCTAGTGTGTATTACTAATTTTGTTTACGAAGTGTCAGCTTTTTACCGTATTTTTATGGTTTTTTTTTGGTTAATATAGTCATGTCGTTATTTTATTGGCAAATAAGACAAATCGGTATCTCGAAATGCAAGCAAGCTTTAAACAACAAAAATATATAAGTGGATTGAATGAGTAAGAATAAAGTCAGTGTCAGTAGTGCCCGATGGCTAAAAGAGCACTTTGATGATGAATATGTAAAAAAAGCACAAAGATTGGGCCTACGCTCACGTGCTATTTTTAAAATTGAAGAGATAAATAATAAAGATAAATTGATCAAGCCTGGCATGAAGGTGGTTGATTTAGGTGCGGCTCCTGGCGGTTGGTCTGAATACGCCACGAAAGTGGTTGGTGATAACGGGCAAGTTGTTGCATGTGATATTTTAGCGATGGCTCCTATTGCCGGTGTTGATTTCCTGCAAGGTGACTTTCGCGAAGAAGCGGTACTCAATGCTTTATTAACTCGCATTAATGGTAAGAATATCGACGTTGTTATGTCTGATATGGCAGCAAATTTTACTGGTAATGATACTGCAGACGCGGCCCGTAGCATGTATTTAGTGGAACTAGCACTTGATATGTGTAATCAAGTTTTAAAGAAAGACGGCGCTTTTGTAGTGAAAGTGTTTCAAGGAGAGGGCTTTGAGCAATTTATGAAAGATGCTCGAGTCGCATTTAAAACCGTTAGAACTCGCAAGCCTGAATCATCACGTGCTCGTTCACGTGAAGTTTATCTTGTGGCGACTGGCTTTAAATTGTAGTAAATTATAGTATATCGGGTGGAATTATTTCATCGCACCATTTTGAACATTAGCAAGAGGTCATTAAGTTGAGCGATATGGCAAAAAATCTTATTTTATGGTTAGTTATTGCAGTTGTATTGATGTCTGTCTTCCAAAGTTTTACCCCTGGAAGCGGCAAAGAACAACAAGTGGATTACACACAATTTGTCCAAGACGTACGTCAAGGTCAAGTTAGAGAGGTCGACGTTGATAGAAACGGCGTCATTAATGGTATTAAACGTAGCGGCGAAAATTTCGTTACCGTTATTCCTGGTGGCTATGATCGTGATTTAATCAACGATTTAGTGAAGCAAGGTGTTAATGCATCAGGTGAGTTACCGGAAGAAACTAGTTTCCTAACTACTATTTTTGTTTCTTGGTTCCCCATGATATTGCTTATTGGTGTATGGATTTTCTTCATGCGTCAAATGCAAGGTGGTGGTGGTAAAGGCGCGATGAGTTTCGGTAAATCGAAAGCGCGTTTATTAGGTGAAGATCAAGTTAAAACTACTTTTGCCGATGTTGCGGGTTGTGACGAAGCAAAAGAAGAAGTTGCTGAATTAGTAGATTATTTAAAAGAGCCTTCACGCTTTCAAAAATTAGGTGGTCGCATTCCATCAGGTGTTTTACTGGTTGGACAGCCAGGTACGGGTAAAACTTTGCTAGCTAAGGCTATTGCGGGTGAAGCGAAAGTACCTTTCTTTACTATCTCTGGTTCAGACTTTGTTGAAATGTTTGTCGGTGTGGGTGCTTCTCGTGTTCGTGATATGTTTGAACAAGCGAAGAAAGCTGCGCCTTGTATTATCTTTATCGATGAAATTGATGCTGTAGGTCGCCAACGTGGTGCTGGTATGGGTGGCGGTAATGATGAGCGTGAACAAACACTAAACCAAATGCTAGTTGAAATGGATGGTTTTGAAGGTAATGAAGGCGTTATTGTTATTGCCGCCACTAACCGCCCTGATGTATTGGATCCAGCATTATTACGCCCTGGTCGTTTTGACCGTCAGGTAACTGTTGGTTTACCGGATATTCGTGGTCGTGAACAAATTCTTAAAGTGCATATGCGCAAAGTACCTTTAGGTGATGATGTTAAAGCATCAGTCATTGCTCGTGGTACCCCTGGCTTTTCAGGTGCTGATTTAGCTAATTTAGTTAACGAAGCCGCTTTATTTGCTGCACGTTCAGCACGTCGCGTTGTTGGTATGGCTGAATTTGAAAAAGCAAAAGATAAAATCATGATGGGCTCTGAGCGCCGTTCTATGGTGATGAGTGAGTCAGAGAAAGAAATGACCGCATATCATGAAGCAGGACACGCCATTGTGGGTCGTTTAGTGCCAGATCATGATCCAGTGTATAAAGTCAGTATTATGCCTCGTGGTCGTGCCCTAGGTGTTACTATGTACTTACCGGAACAAGACCGTTTTAGTCACAGTAAGCAGCATTTAGAAAGTAATATTTCATCTTTATATGGTGGTCGTATTGCCGAAGAACTTATTTACGGTTTTGACAACGTATCAACGGGTGCTTCAAATGACATTGAACGTGCAACACAACTTGCACGTAAAATGGTCACGCAGTGGGGCTTTTCTCAAAAAATGGGTCCTATGCTATTTGCTGAAGAAGAAGGTGAAGTGTTTTTAGGTAGATCATCGTCTAAGTCGTTAAATATGTCTGATGAAACTGCCCGTGCTATTGATGACGAAATTAAAGACTTCATTAATCGTAACTATGAACGTGCGTCAACTATCTTAAAAGAAAATGAAGATATTTTACATGCGATGAAAGATGCCTTAATGGAATATGAAACTATTGATGCATTACAAGTTGATGATTTAATGAATCGGACTAAAGTTCGTCCACCAGCTGATTTTGGTGCCAATGACTCTGATGGTAAATCAGATAATAACGCCGATTCAAGCAAACCATCAGAAAAAAAAGATGAAGATAAGAAACCATCAGCTGAGCCTACTAACGCCGATGATGCTTCAGATGCTCCTGCTAAATAATTAGCAATACAGTATTAAGAGCCCCAATGGTTTAAATCATTCGATTTATTAACTATTGGGGCTTTATATTATGTGAAGTTTGATTATTTATTTCAATTGCTATTAATTAACAAAAATCAACAGAGAGAATGCGGTGTTAAATCGTCTTAATTTTTCAAATTCATTAGTAGATTTATCAACACCACAGGTAATGGGTATTCTTAATGTTACGCCAGATTCATTTTCAGATGGTGGCAAATATGCTCAATTTGATTATGCGCTTGAGCAAGCTCAGCAGATGATTGCTGATGGCGCCACCATTATTGATATTGGCGGCGAGTCAACACGCCCTGGCGCTGAAGCAGTTAGCGAACATGATGAATTAGCACGGGTTATTCCGGTATTAAAGGCAATTAAACAACGATTTAATATTCTAGTCTCTATTGATACCAGTAAAGCCTCGGTGATGAGTGCTGCGATAGATGCAGGTGCTGATATGATCAATGACGTGCGTGCATTACAAAACGATGGCTGTTTAGCCGCTATTGCAAACAGTAATATTCCGGTTTGTTTAATGCATATGCAAGGCATACCTAAAAACATGCAAAATAGCCCAAGCTATGACCATGTTATTAATGATATTATAGTGTTTTTTCAACAACGTATTGATACTTGCCTAAACGCGGGCATCGCCCGAGAGCGGCTCATATTAGACCCAGGTTTTGGCTTTGGGAAAACCCTAGAGCAAAACTTTTATTTACTGGCCAATTTGTCTAAATTTAATCAATTAGGTTTACCTTTACTTGCCGGCTTGTCGCGCAAGTCTATGATTGGAAATTTGTTAAACCGAGAGGTTGAACAACGTCTTGCGGGCAGTTTAGCTACTGCAATTATTGCAGCTCAGCAAGGAGCTCATATTATTCGTGTTCACGATGTTCAAGAAACTGTGGACGCATTAAAAGTATTAAAAGCGGTAACTGATCAGCAATAAACGGTTACGTTAAACACTGATGTATTAAAAAGGCTAATGCTAAAGCGATTAGCACAAGGGAGAAAGTAATGTCAGAAAGAAGATATTTTGGTACCGATGGAATTCGTGGCTTAGTCGGTCAATACCCAATTACCCCCAAATTTGTGATGAAATTAGGCTATGCCGCAGGTCGTGTTTTGGCTGCACAAGGCACTAAAAAGGTCTTAATTGGCAAAGATACTCGTATTTCAGGCTACATGCTGGAATCTGCATTAGAAGCGGGCCTTTCTGCCGCAGGTATCGATGTAGGTTTATTAGGGCCAATGCCAACACCCGCTATTGCCTATTTAACAAAAACTTTTCGTGCTGAAGCCGGTATTGTGATTAGTGCTTCACATAATCCATATTACGATAATGGTATTAAGTTTTTTTGTCAAAACGGACAAAAGCTACCTGATGATGTTGAATTAGCCATTGAAGCTGAATTAGATAAAGACATGGGTTGTGTTGAATCAGCGCATTTAGGCAAAGTTACCCGTATTGCTGATGCAGCAGGTCGCTATATCGAATTTTGTAAGAGTAACTTTCCAAGTCACTACTCATTAAAAGGTATGAAGATTGTTGTCGATTGCGCACATGGCGCCACATACCACATTGCCCCTAGTGTTTTTCGGGAGCTAGGCGCCGAAGTGATTGAAATAGGTACCTCACCTAATGGCACCAATATTAATCATGAATGTGGAGCAACATCGATGGCAGCTATCAGTGCTGCGGTTATTGAGCACCAAGCTGATTTAGGCATTGCACTCGATGGTGATGGTGATCGCTTAATGATGGTTGATCACACAGGTTACGTGATGGACGGTGATGAAAGTGTTTATGTTATCGCTTGTAACGACTTAAAAAATGGCAAAATTGACGGTGGTGTTGTTGGTACTTTGATGAGCAATATGGGCTTAGAGCTTGCACTTGCTGATTTGGATGTGCCATTCGCCCGCAGTAAGGTGGGTGACCGCTATGTCATGGAAATGCTAAAGCAAAAAGGTTGGAAATTAGGCGCAGAAAACTCAGGACATGTCATTAACCTAAATCATACCTCAACAGGTGATGGTATTATTGCTGCATTGAATGTATTAACGGCTGTGTGTAATACCGGTAAAACGTTATTTGAATTACGCCAAGGCATGAAAAAATTACCACAAATTTTAGTCAATGTAAGGTTTTCAGGTAACAGCGATCCTTTAATTGATCGTGATGTTGTTGCCGCGGTGAATAAAGTTAATGAAATATTAACGGGTCGTGGTCGTGTGCTATTAAGAAAATCAGGTACTGAACCCTTAATTCGTGTGATGGTTGAAGGTCCTGAACATCATGAAGTTACTGACTTAGCACATGAAATTGCCGAGGCTGTAAAACAAGCTTTTTAGTCAAGAATGTTAGTTGATTTTAACGGTCGAGTGAATAATGAGCAATTAAACATGATATTGCTTGAATTACTTGTATCTTGCCGGCAGGTTAGTTAATATCTCGCCGCTTTGATTTAGGAATGAAAAATGAATAGACGTGCAATAGTTGCAGCAAACTGGAAAATGAATGGCAGTTTGGCATTAGTCAACTCAATGGCTTCAGAGTTAAGTAAGGTTACGTTAAATGAAAATGTTGAAGTTGTCGTTTGTCCTAGCTTTCCATATTTAGCGGCATTTAGTTTGGCAAGTTCGAAGGCGAACTTAGCAAGCACGTTTAGTTTAGGTGCGCAAAACCTAAGTGAACATGCTAAAGGCGCTTTTACAGGTGAAGTATCAACATCAATGTTACAAGAAGTGGGTGTTAACTACGTTATTGTTGGACATTCTGAACGTCGTAGTATTTATAAAGAATCAAGTTCATTGGTTGCAGAAAAAGTTCAGGCGGCATTAGCTGCTGGCCTTAAACCTATTTTGTGTGTAGGTGAAAGTGAAGAAGAACGTGTAGCTGAACAAACCGAACTCGTTTTAGCCGCGCAATTACAGCCGGTTATTGATGAAATTGGTATTGAGAAATTTGTAGATGTTGTTATTGCGTACGAGCCTGTTTGGGCAATAGGTACTGGAAAAACAGCATCGCCAGAAATGGCGCAAACAACCCATCAGTTTATACGCGAATTTATCGCGAAAATTGATGAAAACGTCGCAGTTAAAGTGCCATTGTTGTATGGTGGCAGTGTCAATGCGACAAACTGTGAAGAATTATTTGCACAAGCTGATATCGATGGTGGATTAATCGGCGGTGCTAGTTTAAAAGCCGAGGAATTTAAAATAATTTGCTCGGCAGCAAAGGGAAAATAAAATGTTGTATCAAGTGTTAATTGTAGTGTATTTGATCGTTGCGTTGTGTTTAATTGGCTTAGTGCTGATGCAACAAGGTAAGGGCGCAGATATGGGCGCATCATTTGGCGCTGGCTCATCAGCCACTATTTTTGGTTCAAGCGGTTCTGGTAACTTCTTAACAAAAGCGACAACTTACTTAGCGATAGCATTTTTTGCCATCAGCTTAGTTTTAGGTAACTTAACCGCTAACCGTGTTAATGCAACTGACGAGTGGAATAATATTGAAACTCCTGCTGGGCAAATAGCTCCAGCGACAGATGCTATACCTACTGAAAGCGTTGAGCCTAAAGCTGAAAACGCTGACGTACCTGGTAGTGACGTTGCGGTAAAAAAAACTAGCGACGTACCAAACTAGTTTTAAGATATTTACAGATTTGGCGTAATTGGTAGACGCGCCACACTGAGGGGTTGTAGCCTCAAAAAGTTAACTTGTTAATTAACCTCATTATTAGCAAGTTAACTTAGTAAAACAGATAGTATAGTTTAGTATTGCGCGGTTGTGGCGGAATTGGTAGACGCGCCAGCTTGAGGGGCTGGTGATTTAGGTCGTGGGGGTTCAAGTCCCCCCAACCGCACCACTAAACTTATACAAATAGATATTTAAAGGCTGATTCGTAATGAATCGGCCTTTTTTCGTTTGGTTGCTAATTGGTTGCTAACTATTTTGGTGAGTTATCAATATCGGCAGATACTTCCCTGACATAGATCTTATATTTGTCTTCATCCTAGATAAAATTTATATTTTTAATCTGATATGCCACTCAATTAGTCGGCTTTCAAATGACCATCAAACCATCAAACCAATGCACTTAAACTAAATGATGCATATTGTTATTAATATTACAGAAGATCTTGATTCTCTTGATAATAATGACAAAATTATCGCCATAGGCTCATCAAAAATAATTCAGTATCAATATCAATCCTCTGCAGAAATGATGGGGAATTACTTCAAAATAATTGATGAGTCTAATTCGCAAATTCTTACTCTAATAAACAAGTACACCATCCAAAGCTCTCAATATTTCCCCGTTTTTTCGTTCAGTAATATTTATTCAGGTATAAATAATATTGAAGTGCTCAAGGAAAGGCAAAGAACTAAGGTGCAATCTGCAATAGATTCGATAACAGCTCCTTGTAAGGTCAAACATAATACAATTTCGGAGATCATGGCTGACGCTAGTGTCACCGAAAGTAATAAGTACAATGCCATTCTTTGGTCTACATATAACGGAGATTTGTCATTGCAAGAAGTCGAAGAATTCTTAAGAATATTTCCGAATAAATCTGATACGCCCTATAGGCGATTATTATGTGCTTATGACATTAAAAAATATGATATTTAGTAGGGCTATAACAAAGTATTGCACCGGACTCGCTGCGCTCGCGCGATGAATGCGGCGTTGGTAGTTAACAGGACACCCATGATAACGAGCAGCCCAAAAAAATAGTTTTGTGATTTATTACGATGAGTGTCTTTGTCATTTGTCTTTGTAATTTTACAGCTTGGATAGCGCGCGATATATGGTTGGCAAGCAAAACAAACTGGTCAGTTAGTTTGGATTCACCTATCAACAGTTCTAATCTTGGATTTCAGCGGCATTTCTGCTACCGGTAAAATGGCCACCGGCTGGGCTGCGATCAACTTTCGATAGTGGACAGCGGCTGGTCCAGATTACGCCATTGTTCAATGCCGCCTACTATTATTAATGAGCTGGTGACCGCAGTATTCTCATTCATGCTCATCCATGCCCAGGAAGAAGGTCAGTGCTGGCGCCGTTAATATTGAGCCACCCGCCCCAACAAACCCAAACTTAAACCTATGATCACGGCGCTTAACAGCAACATCACTAGCATTAAGTTGTAGATACCTTGATTTATATCAAATATTACGAATATATGATATAAAGGGTAATTTAATCAAGGAGTTAATTGTGGCGATTCAGGTTAAGGTTTTTTTTCACCAGGACACCGGCACACTAAGTTACCTGGTGGTCGACAGTCAGGCGCAACATGCGGTAATCATCGACAGCGTGTTGGATTTTGATATCGGCTCAGGGGAGGTTAAAGCAGAGTTTGCCAATCGGCAGTTGGCATATATTGCTGATAACAACCTTCAGCTAGTGTGGATCCTGGATACTCATGCCCACGCAGATCATTTCAGTGCGGCCAATTACTTACGCACGAAAACTGGGGCCAAGACCGTAATAGGCCAAGGGATCACCGAGGTTCGATCACGCTTTTCCAAGACCTTTAATCGGGCCACTAGTGGGCTTGGCGAACAGCCTGATTTTGATTGCTTGTTAGCAGAGGGGCAACAACTGGTGTTTGGTTCAGCTGCTTTGTCTGGCATCAGTACCCCAGGTCATACTAGTGATAGCCTCAGTTATCTGATTGAAGACAATGTATTTGTTGGCGATACCCTGTTTATGCCAGATGCAGGTACGGCCCGTTGTGATTTTCCTGGCGGTGATGCAGATACTTTATGGGATAGCATCGCTCGCCTGCATAGGCTTCCGGATCATTATAAGATTTGGGTATGTCACGACTATCAGCCGGATGGGCGTGAACTGCGCTATCAAACCACGGTAAAAGAAAGTCGTGAATCCAACATATATGTGGGTAGTCACAGGCAAAAAACTGAGTATGTCGCATTACGTAAAAAGCGTGACGCAACACTCGGCGCGCCCAAATTGTTGTATCCGTCTTTACAAGTTAATTTGTGGGGCGCATCTTTGCCTGAATGTGAAAGTAATGGTGTTCGATATATTAAGATCCCCTTAACCGATAGAGTAACAAGCTGAAAAGGAAATAAAACTGATGGAAAATATTTATCTACAGGCCTTGATGGGCGGGGGCCTCATAGGTGTCGCGTCTTTGCTGCTGATGTTATTTAACGGCCGTGTCGCAGGGGTGTCTGGGATTACCCACGGCGCGATCACCTCATTGGCGCCCGCGAATTGGTGGCGCTGGTTGTTTTTAGTAGGATTAATTATCGCGCCGTTAATTACCGCCCTGTTTGGTTATGGCTTACCCACTAGTATGCCAGTTGGCTTACCGCAATTGGCTATCGGCGGATTAATCGTTGGCGTTGGCACCCATTACGGCTCAGGGTGTACTAGTGGCCATGGGATATGCGGTATTGGCCGTTTATCTAAACGCTCGTTGGTCGCCACATTAACCTTTATGCTCAGCGCTATCGTTACTGTCGCTGTGATCAATCACGTCATTGGATAACTGTTATGAAACATAATTTAACTGCCTTGATTGCGGGCCTGCTATTTGGAGCGGGTTTAACCATTTCAACTATGATCGACCCAGCCAGAGTTCTGGGGTTCTTAGACATATTGGGCGCTTGGGATCCCACTTTAGCCTTCGTCATGTTAGGTGGTATAGCGGTCTACTTACCCGGTTACCATTTTCTAATCAAGCCTCGTCAAAGTACTTTATTAGCAGGCGATTTTCATGTGCCGCAAAAAAAAAGGGTAGATAAACCCTTGCTTATTGGCTCAACTTTATTTGGAATTGGCTGGGGATTAAGCGGCATTTGCCCAGGGCCAGGATTAGCCAATCTTTCCGGCGGTTTGCCCGCTATTTGGGTCTTTGTGTTGTGCATGCTGCTTGGTATGTTAGTGGCATCCAAGTTAAAATAAGCACTATTAATGGAAATCAACGACATGTATGCCAACGCTGGAAAGGCCGCCATATGGTTAAAAGCCATGGCGAATCAGCATAGGTTGATGATTTTTTTTGTTAAATGACGGGGAGCGCTGGGTCTTAGAGTCAAACAAACAGATAGCGATCCCACAATCTAGCTTGTCACAACATCTCAGCCAGTTGCGCTGGGAAAAGTTAGTGGCCACCAGACGTGACGCGCAAACTATCTATTACTCGTTGGCCAGCGCAGCAGTGCAAGCGATCATTGCCACCTTCTATCAAGTGTATTATGCGCCAAAGTAAACAGCATAGAAAAAGGAATCTGACAGAGAGGAAACGTTTTCAACAGAATTTTAGCCGTTACTTAGAGCATGGAATAGAGCATGGAAATTTTAGCTTCAGGTTTGGAAAGGTTAGGGAATATAGCGAAAGAGTGCGTTACAGCACTTTATTTTACCTATATACAAGAGCGGCTTAAGGTAAATGTTGTCTAGGATTTATAGCCTCGAACGTCCTTGTAAAGCTATAGTAAAATCCTTTGCCCTACGATTATCATATGTGCTAAAAGTAGGGCAGAGGTCAGCGTCGCGTTGCTGATTTTGTTTGTCAATAATACCTTAAGATGACGGTTGCTCAGTCAAGGGCTTCGCTTTGAATGTTAGTATCCAAAACGAACCGCCCATTAATCGCTAATCTTCTTCATCTAAGGTCATCAGTGACGTATTACCACCAGTAGCTGTGGTATTAATACTGATCGCTTTTTCTGTTAATAATCGTTGCATTAAATTATCAAAATATTTTGAACTGATCACAGGTAAAATTGCACCTTGACGTTCTGCTAATTTTTCACTGATATAATGTTTACGGTCGCAATGACTATCCACAACAACACCTGATAATCCAGGCTGTGCCAGCAAGGTTGTTAAATGGCATAAGCGGGCAATTTGAAAAATATTCTCATCTTCGCCTGTGGCAATAAGTTCATCTCTAACAGCGATTGCTTGATCATAAAACAAGTCAGAAACAACCGAGATCACGGTATTACCGGTTGCCAAGGCCGTTACGACAGAAAGCAACCAAAAGTGAAAAGTAACATTTTCGTCAGCAAAACAGATGATGTTGCCACGATTTTCTAAATATAGCATATTAGACTCACCCGTTGGACCCGGTAAAACGCTTGGCTCCTTCAAGTGTTTTTCAATATCAATTAATTGTGAGCGCGCCGCTTGTAAAGTCTGGGTTAAATCGTCTGCTAAATTATCCATGATATCGATATGAGCTATTTTTTCTAATACTTCGCTAACACAAGATATACGGGTATTTAACTCGCTCAAGCGCCAGATTTTTTCTGCTGTACTCGCTCTGTCCATAAATAATACGGCTTGTGCATCGGTATCGCTGTTTGAGTCTTGTGCTTGCTGTGGTATTAAATTCAGTTTCTTGGCATCGGGCGTTGTTATTTCTTTAACTAAACGCGTTAAATAATATGGGCCACCTGCTTTTGGCCCTGTACCTGAAAGGCCACGACCACCAAAAGGTTGCACACCGACAATAGCGCCAATCATATTGCGATTTATATACACGTTACCTGCTCGTGATAGTTTCGCCAAATTTATCGCTCGCTGTTCAATGCGGGTATGTATACCCATAGTTAAGCCAAAACCTGTGCCGTTAATATCATCAATGACTTTTTCTATTTCATCACCTTTAAAGCGAACAATATGAACACAAGGACCAAATACTTCCTGTTTCAGCACGCTAATATTCTCTATTTCATAAAGTCGTGGCGCAAAAAAGAAATGTTCGTTATCTGCTATTTCATTTGTTATCTCATCAGCAATATCGCATTGGTATAATAGTTGACCATGGGTTTTCATATAGTCACTGTGAGCATTGAGTGAATCTAGCGCTTTTTGATCAATAACAGGACCTACGTCAGTACGCAGTTTTTCTGGGTTACCCACATGCAATTCTGCTAATGCGCCTTTAAGCATGGTAATAACATCATCAGCAATATCTTCTTGTAAAAATAATACTCGAAGTGCAGAACAACGTTGACCTGCAGATTGAAATCCTGAAGAAATAACATCATCAATGACTTGTTCAGGTAGGGCGGTAGAGTCAACTAACATACAGTTTTGACCACCCGTCTCAGCAATAAAGGGCACTTGATCGCCGCCTCTCTCAGCCAATGTTTGCGAAATTATAGTTGCTGTTTTACTAGAACCGGTAAAAATAACCGCTTGTATACCTGCATTAGGAATAATAACGCTACCCACATCACTACCCTTTGCAATAACGGCTTGTACAACGCCATGGGGTAATCCAACAGAGGTCATTAATTCAATAGCGCGCAATGCAATTAAACTTGTTTGCTGGGCCGGTTTAGCTAACACAGTATTACCCGTAGCAATGGCAGCAGTCACTTGACCTATAAATATAGCTAACGGGAAGTTCCAAGGGCTGATACATAACACCACACCACGGGCTTCTGAACGATTATCTTCTGCAAGTTCAATCGCTTGTTGTGCATAGTAGCGACAAAAATCAACTGCCTCTTTGACTTCATCAATACCATCTTGTGCCGTTTTCCCTGCTTCCTTGATGCATAAGGCAATTAACTCGTCGATATGCTGTTCAAGAACATCAGCAACACGGCATAATAAGTCCGCGCGTTCAGATACAGGCGTTTGTGACCATGAAGCAAATGCGTTTTGAGCGGTTTCGACCATCGCAAGCATTTCATCCTTGCTGTGATGTCGTTGAAAACCAATAATTTCACTATGCTTTGCTGGATTTCTAATAGCGATTGACCCTTCTGGCAGATCATTTTCAGAAAACAAGTGATTCACAAGCCAGTTATCCAGTGATTTTTTTAAAGGGGTTACTGTATTGATATCGGTTAAATCTAGGCCCTTGGAATTATCTCGACCGACACCTTTTTCATCATGGTATAACGCGATGGGTTTGATTATTTGGCCGTTATATTTGTCTTTTAAGCGATGAATTTTTTCAATGGGATCGACAAGTAAAGATTCGACCGGTTGTGACTCATCAATAATGGCATTAACAAAGGAAGAGTTAGCGCCATTTTCTAACAAACGACGCACTAAATAGGCGAGTAGATCTTTATGAGGACCCACAGGTGCGTAGACGCGACATTGAACATTTTCATTGCTAACAACTTGGTCATATAACGAGCCACCCATGCCATATAGACATTGAAATTCAAAACTTGTTTTGTCATCGCCCGCCAGTTCAAGAATAGTAGCGACAGTATAAGCATTATGCGTCGCAAACTGTGGAAAGATGGTATCTCTATATTCTAATAATTTTTTCGCACAGGCGATGTAAGATACATCAGTAGAAGCCTTGCGAGTGTATACCGGAAAATGCGGATAACCCCCTTTTTGGCTGTTTTTAATCTGAGTATCCCAATAAGCACCTTTTACTAAGCGCACCATCATTTTTCGGTCAACACGCATGGTTAGTTCACGTAACCAGTCAACTATAAAGGTGGCGCGTTTTTGATAAGCTTGCAGGGCCATTGAAAAGCCATTCCAACCTGCTAACTCATCATCACTAAATACCGCCTCAATAACATCAAGAGATATATCTAATCGCTCAGATTCTTCCGCATCAACAGTTAAACCAATATTGTAGCTTTTGGCTTGCAAACAAAGTGCCTTAAGTTTGGGAGCAGCTTCAGCCATTACCCGTTCTTTTTGGGCAAATTCGTAACGCGGATGGATAGCAGAAAGCTTAACTGAAATACCAGGCAATTTGCGAGGGTCGTTCTCACCTGACGCACGAGCAACTGCGCCTATGGTATCTATGGCAACTTGATAAGCTTTAAAATACTTTTCAGCGTCGACCATGGTTCGCGCACCTTCACCTAGCATGTCGTATGAATATACGAAGCCTTGCTGCTCTTTCTTGGCAGCATGATCAGTTGCTTCTTGAATCGTTTCGCCCATAACAAACTGCTCACCCATAATTTGCATGGCGTAGTTCATTGCCTTACGAATGACAGGCTCACCTAATCGACCAATAACCTTCTTCAATAAACCAAAGCTATCTTTTTCCCGTTCATTAGCATAGTCAACCATGGTTCCGGTCACTAATAACCCCCAAGATGAGGCATTAACGAACAGTGAATCACTGCTGCCTATATGACTGTCCCACTGCCCTTTAGATATTTTGTCACTAATTAGGGCATCTTGAGTATGCTTATCTGGTACACGTAATAAGGCTTCGGCTAAACACATTAACACCACACCTTCTTCACTTGATAATGTGTATTCTGCCAGTAAGGCATCTATCGCACCGTTTCCCGATTCGTCTCTACGTATTTTCAGCGATATTTTACGGGCTTTTTCCCACGCTCTGCTGACAGCATCATCGTTAACTTCAGCTAACGGTAAAATATGCGCTACCGCAACACTTTCATCAATACGATAGAACTCGCGAATTTTTTGACGCGTAGGGGACTCAGTGATGTTTGAATGATTAAAAAGCATATGCTTCACCTCAAATTTTTTAAAAATGTTTTGCAATTACATAAGTTAATTACAATTTAATTTACTGCTTCGATTGAATGTAAAATTCAGTTGGTGTGAATCAACAGAAGCTCACATTGTCATTAGGGTAGTCTTCATCATTTTTATGCAGATTAAGTTAATATTTTTCGCTCATCAAAATAGCGCTAGACTGACCACTGAAGCCTAGTTCACTAAAATATTTGAATACACTTTGACCCATAAAAAAGCACCTAACCTAAACACTTTTTTTGCGCTGAATAAAATTGAATTTTTGCCCTAACTTTGACGGTCACTTTTTAACTCTTCAGTTTTAAATAGGCGCATGACCCATATAAAGAAGAAGGGCGCGAAAAATAAAACCAATATTGTTGTAGCCGTAATACCCCCTAGTACACCAATGGATATCGCGTTTTGCGCTCCTGACCCTGGCCCTGCGGCAAATGCCAAAGGCATCACACCTAAAATAAATGTCAGTGATGTCATCAAAATAGGGCGAAGTCTTTGTTTAGCCGCCATCACCGCTGAATCATAGGGATTCATGCCTTCTTCGAGGTTGGTTTTTGCAAATTCAATAATCAAAATTGCATTTTTGGCCGCCAAGGCAATGGTCATTAATAAGCCCACTTGAAAGTAAACATCATTTGCTTGTCCAGACCACCATGTGGCCAAAACAGCACCAAATATACCCAGTGGGACCGTTAGGATAATTGCCAAGGGAATTGTCCAGCTCTCATATAAAGCTGCCAATGCTAGAAACACAGCTATGATTGAAATCATGTAAACAATCCATGCCTGACCACCCGATTGTTTTTCTTCATAGGATAAGCCGGTCCACTGCAAACCAATTCCACTTGGCAAGCTTTCAGCGAGTTTTGATATCTGGTTAAGGGCTTCACCTGAACTAATGCCTTGTGCGGCCTCACCTTTAATTTCAAGAGAAGAATTGCCGTCAAATCGCGTTAGCTTGGATGCGCCATATGTCCATTCGCCTGATCCAAACGTTGACAGAGGCACCATTGCACCCGAGTCATTGCGCACGTGCCATCGTTCTATATCAGTTGGCAGCATCCGATACTCAGCGTCCGCTTGCGCGTATACTCTTTTTATGCGGCCGTTTTCTATGAAGTCGTTGATATAAGAACCACCAAGAGCGGTACTTAAGGTTTGATTAATTGTTGCCATTGACACACCTAATGCTAACGCTTTGCCGGCATCGATATCAATATCATATTGTGGACTAGGCGGCAGTCCGTTGAAACGAACCCTATTTAGCAGATCGCTTTGATTTGCCTCTCCAATGAATTGTTGCATTGCCTCATTAAAGGCGACTTGTCCCAAACCGGCCCTATCGACTAGTTGAAATTCAAAACCACTTGAGTTTCCTAGCGCTGATACTGCTGGCGGCACAATTGGAATGATCATGGCGTCTGGCACAGTTGACAATGCCTTGCCAGCTTGTTCACTGATCTGGAAGACGCTTTGACTTTCTTCGCGCTCCGCCCAAGGTTTCATTTTAATAAAACCGATACCCACATTTTGACTGTTGCCAGAAAAGCTGAAACCCGCAGCAGTGAATATTCCTTCAACCGCACCGTTTGTCTGGTCTAAATAGAAGTCCTCGACTTGCTTATTTTTCTCAACGGTTTGTTGTAGCGTTGAACTTACAGGCCCGCTAACTAGGGTGAACATACGTCCTTGATCTTCATCAGGCAAAAATGAAGTGGGTATTTTAACGAATAAACTAATTGCAGCCGCAATCATGGCTAAGAAAACTAATGGTAAAAAAATTCGACTTGCCAATAATTTCACTAGTAAGTTTTCATGTCCTCTCTTCAACTTTTTAAAGCCCCGATTGAACAAGCCAAAAAATCCTGTTTTCTTTTCTGTCTTGCCTTGTTTTAAAACGATGGCGCACAAGGATGGGGAGAGACTTAGCGCTATAAAAAGCGAAATGCCCATGGCTACGGAAATTGTCACCGCAAATTGTCGATAAATTACGCCTGTTGAACCTTCAAAGAAGGTAATCGGAATAAACACCGCCCATATTACAACCGTTGTGCCAATAAGCGCCCCTGAAATTTCTTTCATGGCTTTAATTGAAGCAGCCTTTGGTGTCATATCAGGATTATTTTCCAATTTGTTTTCAATGTTTTCGGTAACCACTATCGCATCATCAACCAACATACCAATGGCTAATACCAGCGCAAATAATGTTAAAATATTGATGGAGTAACCAAAAACATAAAGAAACGCAAACGTGCCGAGTAACACAACGGGTATTGCCACAGTTGGGATCAAAGTCGCACGTGATGTTTGTAAGAATGCGTAAAGGACTAAAATAACCAATAAGGCAGCAATCACCAGCGTTTTGATTACTTCATAAATTGACGCTTGTACAAAAGGTGAAATATCTACTGGATAGGCGATTTCTAATTGCTCAGGAATGATGTCGCTAAATTCTTCAATTCTGTCTTTCACCGCTTGAATGGTTTGTAAAGCATTGGCATTAGGAGTCAACTCGATCGCAATTCCTGATGCAGGCCGGCGATTGTAGCGTCCAATGACACTGTAACTTTCTGCACCAATTTCAACGCGGGCAACATCACCTAAGGTTGCTTGGGAGCCATCTTGATCAACCGTTAGTAAAATTGCTTCGAATTCCGCTACGGTTTCAAGTAATGACTGCGACGTAATTGTAGCGTTGAGTTGCTGTCCTTTAACACTCGGCGCACCACCAATTTGACCGGTAGCTAGCTGTACATTTTGCTCCTGAACGGTATTAATGACATCTTGTGTTGTAATGTTGAGATTGTACATGGATTGTGGATTGAGCCAAATACGCATAGCGTGCTCAGGGCCGAATGTCCTAATTTGTCCTACGCCATCAATCCGGCTGAGTGGTTCTTCTAGATTAGACGCCAAGAAGTCAGAGATTTCATTTCGTCCATATGAATCATCCGTTGAATAAAAACTAACGATAAGGGCGTAACTGCTTCCCGCTTTTCTGACCGCAACGCCTTGTCTCTGGACGGCTTGAGGAAGCGATGATTCTGCTTGCGACACTTTATTTTGTGTTTGTACCTGCGCGATATCAGCGTCAGTTCCTGGCTCAAAAGTAAGATTGATATTTGCACGTCCAGATGAGGAACTTTGAGATTGGATATAACGTAAATTATCGATACCCGTCAGATTTTGCTCGATTACTTGTGTCACCGTATTTTCGAGTGTTTGCGCCGATGCGCCTGGATAAGTAACCGATATTGATATCTTAGGTGCGGCTATATTTGGGTATTGTTCAACCGGCAGTGATGTAATGGCTAGAGAGCCTAAGCCCATAATAACGATGGCAATAACCCACGCAAAAATGGGTCTGTTAATAAAAAATTTAGAGATCATTAATTCGAGCTCGTTTTGTTATTGTTAGCGTCACCTGTAGCACTGTCATCAGATTTCGTTGCTCCAGAGGACATACCAGAGGACATATTAGTTGAATCCTTCGATTTGATTTTTTTAGGCGCGACTTTGGCGCCCGGCTGCAACATCATTGCCCCCACTACAATAATGGTATCGCCAATTTTAAGACCGCTTTTGATTACCCAATTATTTTTGTAAGTGCCGCTGGTGACCACTGCACGCTTGCTTGCTATATTATTAGCATCAACAATCCAAACCGTCTTTGAGCCATCGGCCTCTATACTGACGGCTTTTTGCGGCACTATGATTGTTTCTTCAATTCCTATTTCCTCAATGGTTCCACGCACGAACATGCCAGGTAACAAAGCCCCATTTGGGTTTGGAAAGACAGACCTCAACCGAATCGTACCTGTGTTTTCATCTACGGCTAAATCAGTAGCATACATGCTACCCTTGTGGGGATAGGTAAAATCGTTATTGCCAAATAAAAGCGTTACCTCAAATTTTGCATCTTCGCCTTTGGTCATGCGACTGGTCATCAAACTTTGCTGCAAAGTCTTTGCATCGGCCGCCGACTGAGACAAGTCGACGTAAACTGGGTCAAGTTGTCTGATTGTTGCTAAAGCTGTTTGTTGTTGGGCAGTAATGAGGGCGCCCTTAGTCACAGTCGATGGGCTAATATAGCCTGAAATGGGGGCATGTACTTTTGTGTAATCAAGGTTGATTTTTGCTTTTTTTACCTCAGCCAGCGAGAGGGCAACAGCGGCGTTGGCTTTTGCCACATTTGCCTTTGCGCTATCAAACGTTTGCTCGCTTACTGTGTTGGTTTTTATCAGGCTTTGATAGCGGCTTTGGAATGCAAGGGCAAGCTCAAGTTCAGCTTTGCTATTTTGCAAACTCGCCTTTGCACTTTGATAATCGGCCTGATATCTTGCCGGATCAATCTGGTAGAGTTGCTGACCTTTTTCAACAAGGCTACCTTCTTCAAAAAAGCGTGATTGAATGATGCCGCTCACTTGAGGACGAATATCAGCCGTCATAAATGCTTTCACGCGGCCAGGCAACTCATGATTTAAAGCGATTGCTTGCTCTTTTATTGTTACCACGCCTACTTGGTGTGCAGGGCGCTCTTTTGTTTGCAATTCATTATCTTGAGAAGCGTCTGATGTGCTTTTATCAGCGTTATCTCCACAGCCGGCAGTTATAAGTAAGCCAAGCGCTGCGATGAAAAAGAAATACTTCATCTTCCTCCTTAAGTTTTTATTAATTACGAATTTTTAAGTCTTAGCAGAAATTAAGTCCAGATAAATTTTAGATAAGACCCTACACCATCTCATGTTTAAAGACTCAATGATACCGGTGCAAGTGACCTGGACTCATGCTACTTGTGAGGATGTATCAATTTTTGAAGCTGAAACGTCTTGCAACCCTTAATTTATCGTATCTATTATCGTACCTATTATGGTGCCTATAATTTTGTAAAATCGCTTAAAGTTTCAAACTGATAAAATCAAAGCTTATGGACAATAAATGAGACAAATTAATCTTTGGAACTCAGTCGTCTTATCCCACTTTCGTGGACAGACAATAATCGTTGTACGGATACATCAGGAGATGTTTTATGACAAAAGGTAAAAGCTATCAAAGATACTCTGTTGAGCTTAATCGTATGGCGTTACTCAAAGCTTACGAATATGGTGTTACTGCTAAAGCGTTTGTGAAGAACTAGGACTCAGTTTATCTATAGGTAGAATAAAACGTCATTTTTCATAAAATGAAAATATATGATTCATTTTCTATATTTACCTCTCTTTTACATTCTTGAGTGAGACAAAATCGGTTATTTTCGTCTATGAATCAACGGATTTCACATAATTCATAATTTAAAAAGAACAATAGATAAAGTGGTAAAAGTTATTTTAATATGAATTGCTTTCAAGATTTTAGTTTTTTAAGCGTTCCATTTATTAATTAGCGGAATACAAAATAACACTGTTTTATGTGCTGTGTTAGTTAGAATAGGTTGGGCCCCATCAGTATGGGTCATGGCACTATTACTTAGACAACGTGACGCAACAAAAAGAAGTAAAAGTTTAAATGAGTAAAGCTAAAGGAGGATCAACTATCGCCCCAAAGAAAGTAAATAGCGTCCCTTGTGATGCTGAACACTGTGTTCAAGTGCGCGGAGCTCGCGTTCACAACCTGAAAAATATCAATATAGACTTACCTCGTAACGCACTCGTTGTATTTACGGGCATCTCTGGTTCTGGAAAGTCTTCACTTGCTTTCGGGACTCTGTTTGCAGAATCACAGCGCCGCTATCTTGATTCAGTCTCTCCTTTTGCTCGCCGATTAATCGATCAAGTAGATGAACCAGACGTAGACTCAATCGACGGTCTGCCACCAGCGGTCGCACTGCAGCAGCAAAGAGGCACGCCCTCTGTTCGCTCTTCTGTAGGGAGTGTGACAACAATTTCCAATGCATTACGCATGCTTTATTCTCGTGCTGGGCAGTATCCGCAAGGGCAAAAAATACTGTATGCAGATTCTTTTTCTGCAAACACACCAGAAGGTGCTTGCCCCAAATGTCATGGCATTGGGCGAGTTTTTGAAGTCACAGAAAAGATGCTTGTTCCTGATGATACTAAGACGATTAGAGAGGGTGCCATTGCAGCATGGCCACCTGCGTGGCAAGGTAAGAACCTTAGCCGCATACTGGTTTCTCTTGGACACGACATTGATAAACCGTGGAAGATGCTACCGAAGAAGACGCGTGACTGGATCCTGTTTACTGAAGAAACACCCACCGTGCCGGTTTACCCCGAATATGATTTTGCACAAACGTTAGAGGCGATTGATAAAGATGAAAAGCCTCATTATATGGGCACGTTTGCGAGCGCTAAAAACTTTATTATGCACTCCTTTGCGACCACCCAAAGTCTAAGAACTAAAAAACGTGTTTCCCAATTCATGCATATTTCTCAATGCCCAGACTGTAAGGGAAAGAAATTAAAACGAGAGTCTTTAAGGGTTAAATTTGCTGGACTTGATATTGGTGAACTGTCGCGCTTAACTTTAAATGAGCTAGCTAAACGCTTGCGCTATGCTGCCAATAAAGCCTCAAAAAACAGTGACCCGCATCAAGAAAAAAACATTGTTGTTCAGCGAATTACCCGAGATATTTTGGTTCGCGTTGAAGCGCTCACAACGCTTGGTTTGGGCTATCTGTCTTTGGAGCGCAGCACACCAACCTTGTCAGGGGGAGAACTACAGCGCTTGCGCTTGGCAACACAGATCCGTTCACAGCTGTTTGGCGTCGTTTATGTATTAGATGAACCTTCGGCAGGTCTGCACCCAGCCGATACTCAATCCTTGTTAGGGGCATTGGATGAACTGATTCGAGCTGGCAACTCCTTATTCGTGGTTGAGCACGATGTCAGCGTTATTCAACATGCTGACTGGATTGTAGACATTGGCCCGAACGCGGGCAACCACGGTGGCGAAGTGATTTACAACGGACCGTTAGAAGGTTTGCGTGCAGTGACAGGATCACATACCAGTCACCATCTTTTCTCACCCCTTGCTAGCGCGAAACAGTTGCCAAGAAAGCCTACAGCATGGTTGAAGTTAGAAGGGGTTGAACGAAACAATCTTCAGGGGCTAAATATTGAGTTCCCTCTCGGTGTTATGTCAACTGTTACTGGCATTTCAGGTTCGGGTAAATCTAGTCTAGTGAGTCAGGCACTTGTCGAACTGGTTTACGATGCGCTGGGTCAAAAAAAGACCGTTGAGGTGCCCAGTGGCGAGACGGCCTTACTTGAACGAGAGTTAGAAACATCAACCAGCGGACAGATCGTTGCGGGCATGGAGCTGGTGCGACGATTAGTCAGCGTTGATCAGAAGCCAATTGGTCGCACTCCGCGATCAAACCTTGCGACCTACACCGGCCTGTTTGATCATGTGCGCAAGTTATTTGCCTCGACTCGAAAATCGAAAGCACGCGGTTACGACGCTGGTCGTTTTTCTTTCAACATTGCTAAGGGACGCTGCTCGAATTGTGAAGGCGTGGGATTTGTTAGTGTGGAATTGTTATTTCTCCCTAGTGTCTACTCCCCTTGTTCAGTGTGTCGAGGCCAGCGTTATAACGACAAGACACTTGAGGTAACATATCGCGACAAAAACATCGCCGAAGTCCTTGCTTTGACGGTAGAGACTGCGCGCGAATTCTTTGAAAATGAACCTTCAGTAGTGCGGGCACTAGATGCGTTGCTGCAGGTTGGGCTAGGCTACCTCAGACTTGGTCAGCCTGCCACAGAACTGTCGGGAGGTGAAGCTCAGCGGGTTAAACTTGCAACAGAATTGCAGCGGTCACAGCGCGGCGATACGCTTTATGTGCTCGATGAACCCACTACGGGCCTGCATCAAGAAGATGTGTCGATGTTAATGCTGCAATTAAATGGATTGGTTGACTCAGGTAACACCGTTATTATGGTCGAGCACGATATGCAGGTTGCTAGCAGCAGCGATTGGGTTATCGACATTGGACCTGGCGCTGGTGATGAAGGTGGATTAGTTGTCGCACAAGGACCACCAGCACAAGTAGCAAAATCGAAGACCAGTCTAACGGCGCCATTTATGTTGTCTTAGAGTCAGGAAAATGTGCGAGCATATTAATGTATGAAACTGGCTGTTAATGTTTGCGATAAGACATTAAAGTTTGAAACTCACACTAACATTATGAGAGCGCTTTTAAGTGGTTGTTGATTTATTTCTAATATAACTTTACTTGTCTGTCGCTGTTTTAAAATGTCATGAAAACTATGCAATCGGCGCGGCAAAAAAAACCAGCTCTGCTTACAGTGCTGGTTTTAGTTATTAATTACTCATTAAATAATTATGCGCTTAACGACGCCATATCAATAACAAAACGATAGCGAACATCAGAGCGTTCCATTCGCTCGTATGCGGTATTAATTTCGTCAATATTGATCATTTCACACTCGGGCAATACGTTATTTTCACCACAAAAATCAAGCATTTGCTGAGTTTCTTTAATGCCACCAATTAATGAGCCCGCAATACGACGACGACCCATTAATAATGGTACCGTGTTAACTTCGTCAACTGGACCTATTTGTCCAACAATAACAAGCGTCCCGTCTATATCGAGTAGTGGTGTGTAAATTGATAAATCATGTTTTACAGGGACGGTATCAATGATGATATCAAATGCAGACTTCGAACCTTCCATTTCATCATCGTTTGTTGACACTAAGTAATGTTGTGCGCCTAAGTTTATCGCATCATCTTTTTTAGACTCACTACGGCCAATGACGGTGACGGTTGCTCCCATAGCGACAGCGTTTTTAACTGCCATATGGCCAAGTCCGCCTAAGCCAACGACTGCAACACGGCTGCCTTCTTTAACGTCCCATTTGTGTAGTGGAGAATACGTAGTAATACCAGCACATAAGAGTGGTGCAACGCGTGATAGCTCTAAACTTTCAGGAACGGAGAGGACAAACTCTTCACGCACAACAACATGTTTTGAATAACCGCCTTGGGTCATTTCTCCACTTATTCTGTCTTTACCCGAGTAGGTTCCAACCATACCCTCGCGACACAGTTGTTCTTCGTGGTTATCGCATTGGTCACAGCTTTTACATGAGTCCACCATACAACCAACAGCGACTGTATCGCCCTGCTTATATTTTGTAACGTCGCTACCTACCGACATTACTTTACCGACAATTTCGTGTCCAGGTACTAGAGGGTATTTGCTGCCGCCCCAATCGTTTCGTACGGCGTGTAAATCTGTATGGCACACACCGCAGTAAAGAATTTCAATTTCTACATCGTTATCGCGTAAATCGCGGCGCTCGAAAGAAAACTCAGTGAGTTGAGAGCCTTGGCTTTTTGCTGCATATCCTGTTGTCTTCATCATAACTCCATAGTCTATTAAAAATTTAACACTATGGCAGTATGGAACATGAGTTCTGAATGTAAACCCCCCCTTGTATCAGGATAGTGGTTGCCTCAATTATTTTATAAATAAACAGGGTGGGGTAAGTTAACGTTGGTGAATTATCAAAGGTACTCAAGCAAGTTTAAATAAGCAATATTAAACAAACTCAGTCAAAGTGGTTTGTCGGCTAGAATGGACTTCCAGTTAGACGCTTTTACTTGTTAAGTGTATAGTTTAATTGGGTTTGTAATGACACATCTACCTATTGTTGGAGCTTACTTTTAGACTTTAACGACCTTAACCTATGTTAAGTTGATTTTTTTTATTTAGTTAATTCAAAGGTTTAATGGTTTTTTATTGAATTGTGATAGCCTTTATATATTAATAAAAAATTGACCTTTAACTCATGTTAGAAGTTTTCTGCTTTAGATTGCATTTGTCTGAGCCACAAAGGGTGCTCGGGGAGTTATCTTCACGAACAACAAAGTGTAAGATCAACAATAAAAAGGCGAATTGATTTGAGTGTAAAAATAGCCCTGATTGCTGAAGGTGGCGGTCAACGAGGAATATTCACTGCAGGTGTTTTAGATGCCTGGTTAGAGAATGACTTTGATCCTTTCGATTTATTTATAGGGACGTCATCGGGCTCGCAAAATATCACAAGCTTTTTATCTCGTGAAAAAGGCTATGCCAAAAAATTAATCCGTGGTTTATCGCGTCAAAAGCGTTTTTATAAGCTAGGCCGTGGATTAGTCGGGGGCAATGTTGTGGATTTGGATTGGTACTTTGATAACACCATTCAAGGTAGATTTGCCTTAGACTTTACGGCGGCAAAGAAATCATTGGGAAAACGAGAATTATTGATCACCGCAACAAATTCACGTGATAGGCAAGGTTATTTTTTGCGCCCAAACGGCAATAGTAATCATTGGCGAAAATTGCTCAAAGCCTCGAGCGCATTACCTTTTTTATATAAAGAAGGAGTTAAACTTACGCCTAGGTTAAATGCTCGTTCGTTTAATAAGGCACAAGCACGTCAAGCTGATTATTACCTTGACGGTGGCCTAGCTGAGCCGTTACCCGTGCGTGAAGCCTATCGCCGCGGTGCTCGAAAAATAGTTATTATTCGTACTGTTAATGCTGATCTTCATGCTCAGTCGGCTTGGCTAAAAAAACTAAAGTCATGGATTTACTCGTCTGGACATTGCCCAAAAACCATTGATTACTTGGTTCAGCATGAGCAAGCCTATCGCCAAGAGCTTGCCTTTATCGCTGACCCTCCTGACGGTGTCGAGCTCATTCAAATTTTTGCTAAAGACCCTCTTCGAAGTAAAAGCTTAGGCAGTTCGGATATGGATTTACAGCATGATTATCGTGCCGGTATCGATGCAGGTAATACTTTTTTGCAGACATCATAAATGTTTCACTCATGATACCCAAGACGCTTTCTGTTGTTTGACAAAGGGTTTGCGCATTTGATAGTGTGAATGGGTCAGGGAGAGGCGCTTTATGCCATTTTTGGCAAGGTATACCTCTCCGGTTATGTTGAAGCATATAGGAGAAACAATGACTATAAGTAATCAAAGAAATCAGCAAAAATCAACTAAATTCACAGTGCCAGGTATGGATGAAACGTCTGCTAACCGAGCAATATCCACTTTAGACAACCGTATGGTAGCACTGATCGATTTGGCCCTTACGCTAAAGCACGTTCATTGGAACGTTGTTGGCCCCAATTTCATCGGCGTTCATGAAATGCTAGACCCTCAAGTAGAAGCTGTGCGTGAGATGACCGACACCATCGCAGAACGAATAGCTACTTTGGGCGGATCACCGGTAGGAACTCCGCAATCTATTGCTGACCGTCGCACTTGGCATGACTACTCGCTAGGCAAAGCATTGGTCATCGAGCATTTGGCCGCACTTGATTTAGTGTATAACGGGATAAACAGTGATCATCGCAAAGCAATGGGTGAAATGGCAGAACTTGATCCGGTATCGGAAGACATGCTAATTGGTCAGTTGACTGATCTTGAGCAGTTCCAATGGTTCATTCGTGCGCATCTTGAATCCTCTGATGGTGATTTACTCACTGCCAACAGCCAAACCGAGTTGGCTGCAGCAAAATCTGCACTTTCTTAAAGCCAGCGGATCGAATTACATTTATCTATGATGGCGCCTTTGGCGTCATCAATCTTCTCGACATATATTTCAATACGGTATCAAATTCCACGAATTCATCTGAAGCTTAAATAACTTAGCTATAGCTAAGATTTGCTCTTTTCTGACTCGTCATTGGCATTCTCGTTCTCAGTGCCTGCGTATACATTGTTCATCATAAGCTTGGCGTGTGATACCAATAAAATAGCAAGCCTTTGTAATTGTTAAGGTATTATATGTTTTTGTTTGATAACTTCTCTTTGTGCTTTTTTGTTAGGTGTACCCCGTAGTCACTTTCAATGACATTAACGACAGCCTCAAAAAATTGCGCTTTGAGTTGACTGTCTACCAGTTGTTGTTCTAGTTCTTTAATACCTTGCTTGGGAGTTTTTTTGGGGGGGATTTGGAGATAGTAAAACCTTGGGTTAAAAAATTTGGTGTTCCTGTAGAGTAATCTAATCGGCCATGCTTACTAAAGTAAGAACCTGTGCACTAGCTACACTATGAAACAGGTATGACGTGCAGTAAGATATATTGAATTACATAACCATGTGGTGCAACAAGCATAGGCTTCATTTTCATTTGGATTTCCAAAGCCTAAATAATTTTTAGTTAGTAGGTAAAGCATTAAAAATGGTTGTTTAATTAGGGTGACTGAATTTGGTTGACCCGGTCAGTGTAGACTCTATTTACCGCATACACTCAAGTTCATATATTTTTATAAATGAATTACTATTCTCTAATTGAGTTTGAATTGAAGTCATATATAGTTTTTTTGATAATAATGGATGTTAATACTGAAACCTGTAAGATGCCGTTATAAAAATTTACGATTTTATTTAAGTAAAATATATACTTAAGTAAAACATATATTTAAAACGTTTTAAATATTAACGTTTTAAATATTGATTAAAATCTATATTGCTACAACCGACAACAACTTTCACACGATTTGATGCGCCTAACTTTTTCAAAATAGAAGAAACATGTGATTTTACCGTAGTTTCAGAAATATTTAAGTTAAAAGCAATTTGTTTATTTGCTTCCCCTTTGGTTAAGTGTTTTAACACCATTAATTCTCTACGTGTTAATAAAAACATTTTTTCTGGTAACACTTCGAATTCTTTTGATGTGTTAACTGTTGTTTGTGAACGCATAATATCTGCCGGTAAATAAACATTACCTTCAAAAATACTCTTAAGAGCGTCACCAATGACACCTTTCGCGGATGACTTTGCAATAAAGCCAACAGCTCCATAAGCAATAGTTTGCAATATTACTTGTTTTTCAGTTTCTGCTGAAATAATAACGACTGGAATTGTTGGATATTGATTTCGTAAATCAAGTAAACCGGCAAGGCCTGACATGCCAGGCATGTTCAAATCTAGCAGAATAAGATCGATATCATTAGTTTCTTGCGCTAAAGCGAGCGTTGACTCAATGTCTTTGGATTCAAAAATTTCAGACTCAGGGAAAGTTTGAGAAATAATATTTATAACAGCATCCCTAAATAAAGGATGGTCATCAGCGACTAAAATTTTATACATGGTGTTGCCTGTTGAATAAATACACCTTTATACTCTACCAGAGAGAATTTAACTATTTAATCATCCCTTAGTCGTAAGAATCTCATCTTTAAGTTATAAAACAATCAATTTTAAACTCTATTTGTTATATTATTTTAATGTGGCTAATTGATGTGGCTAATTGATAAGGAGCAGAAATGAATTTTCTGCTCCTTATGACAGGCTATAAGGCTATAAAGTTATAAATTAGAAGGTTACCACTGCACCAATTGAGAAAACATTATTCTCTTCTGCAACTGTAGTCTGGTTATTATCTATTTCAGTTTTATTCAATTCAGCTACCACAGTTACTCCAGGAATCACTGTTCTGAAATAAGAAACATTGGTATTGCTACTTTCTGTCTCTGTTGTACCGTCATCTACTGTAGATTCGCCGTAAGATAAGACAAAACGGTTATCACCCATAGTGTATGAGGCTTGTACTAGATGACCATCAGTCTCATTAGTGTCAGCTCCAACAAAAGTATCTAAACCTGCAACATGTCCTACACCTTCAGCGCTAAAACCAGAAGCTGTTAATGATAATCCTGAAAATTTAATGTTAGCGCCGTAACCAACACCTGATGAGTCATAATCAACACCCGCTAATTCACTTGTTTGTGACATACCGTTAACCCAAGCGGTTAATGAACCATCATCAATTGTCGTGTTGTATGTTAATTCAGCTTCAAAACGTGGTGTTTCTTCATTTGAAGTTTTAGATACTTTATTAGGGTCCATAATACCAGCCGCTAATTTAAAGCCGCTCATATCAGGTGATCTATAGGTGATTTGTGCTTTTGGAAAAGCATAGGTGTAACCGGTAGAAATATTACCAAAAGAGACATTATTGCCTTCAACTAAACCGAGAGTGTTAGATGTTTGACCATGACCAATGAGTAGTTCATCGCCAAAAATATTAGAACGGTTAAATAGACCAAAATCTTTACCAATTAATACTTCACCAAAATCACCGCTTACCGTAGCATAAAATTGACGAACATCAATTAATGTTCCCGTACCTAAATCACCAGGAGATTCATCACGACTATTGTCTGTATCACTTAGAGAAACCCAAAATGAAGAACGCGTAGCTACTTTAAAATCACCCACTTGGTTAGACGAATTTAAACCAATATAGCTTGGTAAAAAGCCTGTTCGTACACGTGATTGTTTACTGTTTGTCTCTACGCCTTCAGCATCAGTTTGGTCACTATCACTGCTAGAATAAAATATGTTAACTAAACCATCGGCAGTAAACGTCATTCCATCATCATTGTTATAAAGTTCAACCGCGGCACTTGCATTAAACGCTGAGGTACAGGCTAGGGCGATTGCAGCTAATTTAAATTTCGTAGTCATGTTTTATTTCCTTTATGTTTTTTAGGTTTTATTGTAATTACATCGTTTTATATGATGTTTTATTGTAATTACAGCAATAATAAAAAACTCTATGAGTAAGGACTACTGGTAATGATGTTGAAAAAAAACATTCCTTAGTCTTACTTCGATCGTTTACTACTTAAGGAGGGTAAAAGCAGGTGAAGGACGATAAAGCGTCTTTTTTTAATCGCTACAGAGACTGCCAGAGAGTATTTGAGGGTACTGATTCATCAATTTTGCTTGCCAAGCAAGCTCAATATTACCTGAGCCTTTTCTCGGCTTAGGTAAATCAACAGTGACTTGATGAATGATTGAACTGGGTGAGTTGCTCATAAAAATAATACGATCAGCTAAGTTAATCGCCTCACTTAAATCATGAGTAACAAAAATAACCGTACTACCACAACTTTTACATAGATTTACCAGTAATAGCCTGAGTTTAGCTGCTGTTGGCGCATCAAGAGAGTTAAATGGCTCATCAAGCAAAATTAGCTCAGGGTTAACAGCAAAAGCTCTTGCAATAGCTACTCGTCGTTGCATGCCGCCAGATAATTGTTTGGGATAATAGTCACCTTTACCTGCTAAGCCAACTTGCGTTAACAAGGTCTCAATTTTTTGCTCTTGTACTGTAGGTAACACTAACTGTATGTTTTCGTTAACCGTTAACCAAGGCATTAATCTTGGTTGTTGAAATACGTAACCTAGTTGATATTCTTTACAGTCATTAAGTGCTTTTGCGTTCCATAATAGTTTTTGTCCTGTGGCATCTTCAAGCCCAGAAAGCATATTTAGTAATGTGGTTTTCCCCGAGCCAGAAGGGCCAATGATGGCAATAAATTCCCCTGGTTTAACGCTAAACTGTATATCTTTTAATACCATAGAAGGGCTATTCGCGTAGTACTTATCTTTAATGGCAATATCAAGTTCTATCATGATGAACTCCCCTAGCAATTAACTTATCCAGTGGTCTGAAAATTAGGTTTTCGATAACTAACACAATTGAAATAAAAGCAAAGGTATAAGCAAGAATTCCTGCAATATCAAAAAACTGAAATAAGGTGTTTAATGCAAACCCGACACCGTCACTTCTTCCAAGAAGTTCAACCACCAAGACAATTTTCCATATTAAAGACAAGCCCGCACGTGCTGAAGCCATAATGTAAGGGTAAAGTTGCGGTAAAAATACCTTAAAAAAGGTTTTACTTAATGATAATTTATACACTTTAGCAACATTGAGTAAATCTTCATCTACCACACGGGCACCTTCTCTTATCATCACAACAACAGTAGGTACTTTATTAATGACAACAGCCATAATTGCTGCTGATTCCACTAAGCCGAACCAAATGTAGCACAGTAAAATAGTCACTAGAGCAGGGATGTTAAGGATGATTATGAGTAAGGTGTCTGACAATTGATTAAGGCGTTTACTTATGCCCATTAAAATACCAATTATGACACCTAAGACCATAGCTATGATAAAACTGATCAATACGCGACTTAGGGTTACACTGAGATTAACCAACATATCACCTTGAAAAAAATGATAAATAAAGCTTTCTAATACAATGAATAATGACGGAAAATCTGAGCTATCAACGAACCAAGCGATACTTTGCCAAGCGCTAGCGATGATTATTAACATTAATAATCGGCCATATACTGGTGATGTCAATACAGACACTAACAAGGTAAATAATCGACTTGTTAGTGCGGGCTCGTTGGCATGTTGGTTAATGGTCTATGATCCTATTTTATCGGGCATGTGACTGAGTGCTTTGTTGTGTTTTGTGCCACTTTTTTGGAGAAGGATGGATTGCTTTTAGCTGTTTGCCAAAATGTTCCCTCTGCCAATGATGTTGCTTTACCCACTAAATTTCGGCCTCCTTGCTCTGCTAAAATAGTGAAGACTTGCTTACTTGCTTTCATTTCTTCTGTACCGAATTTATGTAGTAATCTAGTTCTATATTCATTTTTTAACGCAATAAAGACATTATCATTTTCTGCTTTTGTTAAGGGGCGAATACGTTGCCATTCATCATCACACAAAAGTAATATTTGTTTAGCTTCATTAGACGCTTGCAGAAAACCAGTGAGTTTTTGGTTGTTCTTAATAGCCCATTCTTGTTCAAATACCCAGCCCAACAAAGGCACGTTATTGGTTATGCCTAACTCAGCTAACATTTGTGGCACACTCACCAACAACCTGTAGCCATTAGCACTCAGTCTAGCGCTGTAATGCCAAAAGTTTATTGCCGCATCTAGCTCATTACGTTGCATTAAACGGTTTAATAATGGTGGTGTTGCGAACACTATCTCAGCTTTGTCTTTAATATTTAGCTGATATTTTTTTTGTGCATAGGCTTGTAATAATAACCAATTTTTATCTACTGAACCGCCAGCAATCCCAATTTTAGCTTGAGTAAGGTCGTGTAGTGATTTTGCACTAGATTTACCATTCACATACAAACCACCCGAGGCAATTGATGTAGCAACTAAGGTATAATTTTTATTATTAAAACGTTGGCGATTTACCCATAACCAATCACTTAGAATAATATCAACCGCTTTGCTTTGTAGCGCCACTGCAGAGGCATTTTTATTACTTAGCGGCATTACTTGTAAATTGAAGTTATATTTTTTATCTAATTGATAATGCTTTATTACAGCCATTTCCCAATTAACTGTGCCATATTTTAATACCCCAACACTAACGTTTGGTAAATTTTTATACGTGTCTGCATTAATTTTTACGCAACTAATGCAAAGGGTAATAATGAGTAATAATCGAGCAGCGGGTATATACATCAACAACACCTAAAATATTAAAAGAAAAAATATATTTGCCTATAGTGCAAATAGCTTTTTATTGTCAGAACTTATAATTAACGTTTACAGAGTAAGATCTTGGTCTAGCGGGCCCAACAAAATAAGGCGATTCAATATCAGGGTAAAAATCGGCTAATACTTCATCAGCTTCGCCATAAGTACCAAAAGTATCATATTGATGATCAAATAGATTATCCACTTTTGCTGATAATCTAAGTCGCTTGGTCATTTGGTAAGAAGAATAGATGTTGATTAATGAGTATGCAGATATCATTTTATTCTCATTAGCCTCATCACCACGATAATACGAATCAGACGCATATAATAATTCTGTACCAAGGCTAATGTTTTCATTGATTTGCCAATCTGCATGGAGTTTTAATTGATGCTGTGGTTGACCAGGGATAATATCTCCGGGGCTAACTTGGCGATTTGCTCCACGTGGATTTACTGGGCTAAAGGATATAAAAGGTGACTCAAAGGTCGCCTTTAAGTAATTATAGCTAGTGCCAACTGTTACCTCAGTAAAGGCTACAGAGTAGGCTAACTCTACTCCTTGGCGTTGTATTTTATCTATATTGACAAAATATCCTTCAGATGAGGTTGACCCCGCTTGTTGAAAAATTATGTCATCAATAGTTTTAGTTGAAAATAGAGTAGCAATAGCTGATACCGAATCAGCATTATATTGTAATGATGCTTCAAGCGTTTTAGCGATTACTTGTTCAAGCGGTGGATCAGCAACAAAACCGTTGGGCAATTTACATGGGTCGTCTTCATCAGCGCAACTTAACTCAGCAGGGCTTGGAACACGCGATGATTCGCTATAGCTAAGCTTAGCTGTAAATTCTTTATTCAGTTGATAATTCAGACCTACAGCAGGATTAAAACGATGAAATTTATGATCACCATCAAGTGAGCCTTCACCGTCATCGATAAGGTCATTCATAATGATGTGACTGTTGTTGTAACGGCCAGCAACATTTAGTGTCAGCCTTTGATTAAAAACCATAGAATAAGAAGCAAAAATATATTGTTGTTCAGTGGTAACATCTAAACGGACTTGCGACTCACTATCAAAAAAACCGGTAGCTGAAACTGAACGATCATCATCAGAAAAATCATTATTAAGTATGCCAAATTGAGTATTACTCTTGAAGTTAATATCGGCTTTATCCATTCCTAAGCCAACAATAATTTCTTGTTCGTGATTGTCAAAGCTTGTTATATGGACCAGTTGGCTAGCAAAGCCGTAACTTGTATTTTTGGTATCCCCATCATTTAGTGTGCCATCGACTTCATCAGGATCGATAGTCGCGATATCACTAAATAGTGTACCTTCATCATAACCGACAAAATCAACCATGGTTAATGAGCCGTCTTCTTCATCTTCTTCACATAAGGTTTCACCAGCGCCAAAATCACAACCGTCATAATCACTGTCATCACCATTGATTGAATTGATTTTATTTTGGCGATAATACGCATTGGCTTGCAAAGATAACTGTTCATTTATAGTTGAATCACTAGAAATGCTAATTGTTTTATAGTCGTTATTTGTTTTATCTGGGTGGGTATATACTGTTTCTCGACCTTCAATAGCAATGAGCTCTTCAGGTGCAGCACCATTGCCTGTCATCTCATTATCATTAGCAGACAACAATAATTCAAAATAATTATTGTTGTCTTGAAAACTAAACGAGGCTAATGCTTGTTTTAATTCACTTTGAGAAAAATCGCGCCAGCCATCTTCTGTATAACGGTTAGCGATAAAGTAATATCCCCAGTTGCCGTTGTTACCACCTGATTGAACTGTGTATTGTTGTTGACCAAAACTACCAAAGCGAACATCAGTTTCATTTTCAGTATAACTAAAGCCATTTTTAGTTTTTAGTGCTAGAGCACCGCCTAAGGTGTTTTGCCCGAAAACCGGGTTAGAGCCTGAAAATAAGGCAACACTATCAAGCGCAGCTAAAGGAATGAGATCCCAATTAACCGTATCGCCAAAGGGTTCATTAAATCTTACACCGTTCAGATAAACAGAAATCCCTTGTGGTAAGCCTAATAAAGGCGAAGCAGTAAAGCCACGGTATTGAACATCAGGTTGGAAAGGGTTGTTTTGAACGTCACTAATATTAACACTAACTAATTGATTTCTCATGTGATCAGCGAGTGATGTCGCTTGAGCACGGGTGATATCCTTAACGCTAACATATTGTGCGCTACCAATAATATTTTTGTCTGCAGACATTTTGCTTGATAGGGGCGTTTGCCCAATAACACTGATTTTTTCAATATCATCAGCTAATACTGGCAAGGCAAAAAGCAAAATCGTTAGTGTAATAAGGCGAGCCATTAATCTTCCTAAGTTATAAGTTCACTGGCAATGTAACGCGAATAATTAAGTAATGGAATGTTATGGGATATTTGATACAGAAAACAAATTAACTATAACTTGTTTTAAATCAATTGGTTGATTTTAATTTTTGATGTAATCCTCCTACTAAGGTAGGAGGCTTTTACAACTAATTTCACTAATAAAATACTGAACAGTATCTCTGGACTTTACCTCAACAAATGTAACATAGATGTTTTTAGCTTCATTGGTTTTATGGGTTTATTGAGCAATAAAATCCCCGTATTTTCCAACTCTTTTTTTAGTGACTTGCTATAGTTTGCAGTGATCATTAAGGTCGGTATTATTGATTTTCGTCCCTTATTAATAGCTTTAGCGGCAGAGTAGCCTGTTTTATTATCATCTAAGTGGTAATCGACAATTAAAATATCAGCATGATCTTGATAAATATTAACTTGTTCCTCTAAATGTTCAAGGCTGATTGCCGTTATAACAGTACAATCCCATCCGCCGAGTAAACGCGCCATACCCGCACATATATTGGCATCATTGTCGATAACCCAAACAATGCGTTGCGCTAAAATAGTACTTTGCAATATTTGGCAAGGGATATAATTATTGCTAGGCAGTTGATCAATTTTTCCTATGGGTACTTGAATCGAGAACATTGATCCTTTGCCGTGAACTGAATCAACTTTAATTGAATGCTCTAGTACTTTAGCTATCTTATCTACGATAGCTAAGCCTAAACCTAAACCATTTCTAAAGGCGACTTTAGATGATTTTAGTCGTTTAAATTCTTGAAAAATTTCGTTTATTTTTTCTCTAGCAATACCAACACCATTATCCCAGACTTCAATAGAGACCTTATCACCTTGTCTTCTACAGCCGAGTAATACCTTGCCATTTTCAGTGTATCTAAAAGCATTAGAAAGAAAGTTACGTAATACGCGCGCTAATAGAACACTATCACTATGTACAATTATATCGGTCGATACGTAATGTAAGTTAACCTCGTACTGTTCTGCTTGTTGTTGATATTCATTGGCTAGATTATCAAGTAAATCAGCCAATTTAAAAGCAGATTTATCTGCTTGAACAACACCGGCATCTAGCTTGGAAATATCGACTAAGGTACAAATTAAGTTCTCTAAATCGTTGAGCGAAGCGTTAACAGAATTTACAATAGGCGCTAAACTTGTGTTTAATACTTGTTCTGATATAGAGCTATTAAATAATTGTGCAGCATTTAACGGTTGTAATAAATCATGGCTAACGGCGGCGAGAAATTTTGTCTTAGACATGTTAGCTTTGTCGGCATTTTTGATTGCTCTGACTAAATCAATTTGTGCTTGTTGATGGCCTTCAATTTCTATCTGTAATTCAGATGTACGCTCTTGTACGCGAATCTCTAATAAATCATGTGCTTTTTGTAGGGCTAAGGCATTTTTTCTTCGGTTGGTAATATCACGTATAAGCACAAAAAAACCAAGTACCTGACCTTCAATATCAATATTGGGAACATAAGACTTTAATAAATAACAAGGCTCGCCTGCTTGGTTTTTTTCTTCTGAATCAAAACTCACACTTTCCCCAGCAAGTGCTTTATTTACGTAAGGCTGCATTTTACTATAATCAAAGTTAGTTTGGCTGCGGATATCTTCTAATATATTCGGCTCTGATGCCGAATGACCATACCAATCCCTATAAACTTGGTTAGTAAATTGAAATTTAAGATCTGCTCCCACGTAAGCAATCATAGCGGGCACGTTATCTGTGATTAAACGTAACCAACGTTCATTCTTTTGTAATGACTCTGCATAGCGATGTCTTTCTGTAATATCAGTGAATGTTTTAACTACTTTACCGTTACTTAAATGATGATCTCGTATTTCTACAACCGTCCCATTCGATAAAATTTGTACATGGTATGCTTGTTCTTTTTTAGGCTTTAAATCAAGTTCAGTTAAATTTTTGATATTAGAGAAGTAAGGTTTCTCTTTGAGTAAGATAGGTGACAGTTGACTTATTTGTGCAAAGCGCTTATTCCACACTTCAATTTGTTGCTGACTGCTAATTAACACTACACCTTGAGAAAGGTTATCAACTAAACTTTGCAGTAATAACGTTTTGTTGGCCATGCCTTTTTCGTATCTGTCATTCTCGGCAGTTTTTAAAGCCGTAATGTCGCTGTAAAGCATTACCCAACCACCTTCCATCGTGCGACGTTCATTTAACTGAAACCATCGACCATTCGATAATTTATAAACGGGGTTAATATTGTAGGCGTCACCAGGATGAACATGGCGAATAATGCCAAGTCTTTTTGCTCTATCTTTTAAATCTCTTAGGTTCACACCTACACCAGTAGAGAGACCAAGGCTTTCCCAAAAAGAAGAAAAAGTGCTGTTTTTTAGTATGATTCTGCCATCAGAATCGAGTAAAACAAACGCTTCAGATATGCTTTCAATAGCATCAATAAAACGTTGTTTAAATAGATTCGCTTTATCATTTGCATGTATTAAGGCCCGGTTACTACCTTTTAAATTTGCTAAGGCGACTTTTAATTCTTGGGTTTTTTCTCTTACCTGTTCAGCTAAATAGACTGAGTTTTCAAATGCATCGTAAGGAGCAAAGTGATTACCATGATTTTCTACCCGCTCCATTAAGGCATAATTAATTTTTTTTAATTTACGATTCTCTTCTTTTAGAAGTGCTATGTGATCAAGTAATGATATTTCACTGCAGATATCATTCATTAACGTTATCCTCCTTGGTCTCATTTTCTGCAATAAAAACAGCTGCAAAAGTTTGGTTTAAGTGGATACCGTTAATATGTTCACCATAACTATTAAAGCCTGCTATGTTATATTTGGCATACAAGGACTCTATTGCTTTATTTAATTCTTTTTGTTCAATTTCAATACGACGTAAAAAACAATCGAAGGCAAGTACTAGCTCAGATTTACCCAGGCGTTGAGTAATATTTTCTAGTTTGTTGTTTAATGAATCACAAATATTATCCATTTCAACGGCAGCAAGCACAATGCCAACATCAATAGCGCAATAAAAAGTTAAACTTAAATCCTCTACATTTACCTTTTGTATAGAGCGAATATAATACTGCCCCCCTACTTTTACCGCTAAAGGGTTGAGTGAAAACACTTCTGGCGTTAAATCCTTTACATCGATATTGAGTAAGTTAGCGTATTCTACTGCCGCGGGCATAGCGTTGAGTTCATACACAGTTCTATTTTCAACATCAGCCTCTGTTACCACTAATTTTTCGGTAGGGCATTTAATATGATTGCAATTAAATACTTCAAAGGCGCACTTGGTATTGATTAAAATGACAACAGCCGCTTGCTGATAAAATTTATTTTGGTAAAAAACGTGGGTGTTGGCTAAATTAACATCATCACCCGCCGAGCCACCGAAATGTGGGATTCCATAAGTAGCAGAATTTAACGTTTGTAAGAACAACTCTTCTTTTCTTGATAACCCATCGAGTAAAGTCACTAGAAAACTATTATCTTGGATTGGCGCAAGTTCATTTAAGCAACACTGCGCAGCAAGTTCAGACATGGTGTTTTGTGCATCAACAACCGTAAAATCCTCCATGGATTCTATCTGTATAGCACTAATAGAAAAATATTTACCAGAAAATCCTATAGCTACAATTGACTTTTGTTCACTACCATCCCGAGTGAACTCACCTGCAGTGGTACAACCAACAATGTCTATACCTTTTAAGCAAAGTGTCATTGCGGCTGCTAATTCATCTAATTGATAGACAGCTGAACAGTAGAAAAGTACAAAATCAATATCAGGATGATTTAATTGTTGTTGTATTTCTTGACTGGCTTTTAAGGGATCAATTGATTTACTAACAGCGACTATTGTTTTTATATTTGTCATGTCTCGGCCTAATAGTGTTAACGTTTTTATATGCCAATGCAGGTTGATTAGGTACATTTTATTATTTGAAATGAACATAGCAAGTGACGTTATCAATGAACACTTGAGTAAACTACATAACTATAATAACTATACTTTTTAATAATATATGCTAACAAAGGCCTTAAATCTATATAAGTCTATTTTATCGGTTTAAACTAATATTTGGTGATATAAATGTGATCATATTTATATCAAGTTGTTAATTAGGATACCTTTTTTATTTTAATAGGCCGATTACCATACTTATTAACAACACATAATTTGGGACTTTCAATAGTAACTAAGCACTCTAAACACTGTATACATTCACCGTAATCAATTGAACCATCTTGATTGATAGCGTCAATATCACATTTTTTGTTACGACATAATTGACAAGGGCTGCCACATTCTTTTCTTCTTGTTAACCATTTCAGTAAAGGAAAACGACCAATAATGGCTAATCCTGCTCCTAAGGGGCAAAGATACCGACAATAAAACTTATGAATTTTTAAGCTTAATAATAATAAAAGAACAGCGTAGAGAACAAAAGGCCAATAGCGAACAAAATTTAAGGTGAGACTGGTTTTAAAAGGCTCAATTTCGGCAAGCTTCTCTGCTAAAGAAAGTGAATAAAATGATGTGCCAACTAAGATGAATAAAATAATGTACTTAATTTTTTGTGCCTGTTTATGATGTTTAGGTGATATTTTTATCTGTCTTATACTGAGTTTTTTTGCTAATAACCCCATCATTTCTTGAAGGGCACCAAAAGGGCATAACCAACCGCAAAAGAGTCCCCGTCCGAAAATAAATAGACTAATGAATACAAATAGCCATAGGATGAAAATAACCGGGTCTAATAAAAATACTTCAAGTGTAAAGCCATTACTTACTGACAATAATAAGGTATATATATTGACAACAGAAAGTTGTCCTTGGGTGTAGTATCCGATGTAAAAAATAGTAAATATTAGCATAGTAAAACGTATTCTATGGGTAGCATTAACATGGCTAGCGAGTTGCTTTTGTTTCAAAAACAGTAAAGATAAAATAATTAGGTATAGTGAGATTACTGCTATTTCAACTGTACGGCTGAGCCATATTCTTATCCACAAAGGTTGTTTTTTTTCTATCACAACGTCAGGCGTGTAAAATAATTTTTCCGGTAAATCCAGATCAGTGGTGAATTGGTATTGCTGTTTAGACAAGAATGACTGGTTATAATTGACGGCGAGCGATACCTCGAAGGGTTTACTTATTTCAAAGCCAGATTGTGATTTGATTCTGAATACTTTTTGTTGATTAATATCCGGGATTTCCATATTGAACGAAGGTTCATAGTAGCTATAAAAATCGATATCACGAATATCTACCGGAAACTCGCCTTGAATAATACTTAGGCGAGGAGGGACTGTTTGGGGAATAAAATTTTCACTGACATAAGAATAAGTACCACGATTAAATACCATTAAAGCATGTTCACCAGGCTTTAGGCTTTCAAGTAAGCGTTGATATTCCATTTCACCTAAAAGGTTTTTACCGATAATAGGAATGTTAACAAAGGCAAAATACAACTCAATAAAGTCTCTACCTTTAGCGTCAGACGATTGGGCTAATTCAGTAATAACGCTTACTAATTCACTGGAGACGTCTTCAGCAAGTTTTAAGCTTTGCTTGGTACTTATTTTCCAATGCGATATATGGCCTTGTTCAATAAGTTGTTTAAAGCTGAGTTTTTGAAAAAAATCTGTTTTAATTTTTACCGTTGCAGTGGCGGCGAAACCTTCTAATTTAGCCCTAGCAACTTTCAAGGCTGAGGCAATAATAGTATCGTTAATCACCATAACAGATATCGTTGCTCTTGTTATGCCATCAAAGTTAGTTATACCTAGGGTATTTTCGTCTTGGGCATTAATAATAAAACGCTCTTTGATAGAATGCCCTTCATACTGGTCGATAAAGTCGAACATAGGCTTTTCGCCAAGACCATGTAAAAAAATAGGTTCATGATGATTTAGTACTTTAAAACCGGCAAATACGCCATTGATATCAATACCCATTAATAGATTAATGGTTTGACCTGAAAAACCGATGAAATTAGTGAAATCGTCAGATTCAAAAACATAACCTAGTAGTTGACTAAGTTGGTAAACAGGGATTATGGCTAAATCGGGGTCAGCAGTGCCAATACGTGTAGCACTAGGGAAAATAGCTTTTATGTTTGCAGGGATAGCCGTTACTTCACTGTTTTCAAATGAGTTTGACTCTTGATAAGCAAAGGCAGGTGTTAAATAAATACAAAAAAATAAGCAGACAAAATAAAAAGGGAGTCTTAATAAGGTCACTATGTTCAAATTAGACTCCAAAGCTTATGAGTTAAAGCCCTTCTAGGGGAAGTGAAGGGCTATGTTACTATTTAAAAGAAACCTAATGGGCTTGTGCTATAACTCACTAATAAGTTTTTAGTTTGTTGGTAATGATCAAGCATCATTTTATGTGTTTCGCGGCCAATACCTGATTTCTTATAACCACCAAATGCAGCATGAGCAGGGTATAAATGGTAACAGTTAGTCCATACACGACCAGACTCAATACCACGACCCATACGGTGAGCAAGGTTAGCATCACGTGTCCAAACACCAGCACCTAAACCAAAGGCACTATCATTAGCTATTGCTAACGCTTCTTCAGCATCTTTAAAGGTAGTAACAGAGATAACCGGACCAAAAATTTCTTCTTGGAAAACTCTCATTGAGTTATTACCTTTTAAAATAGTTGGTTGGATGTAGTAACCACTACCTAGTGGGCCGTCTAAATTTTCAGCAGCACCACCAGAAAGCACAACGGCACCTTCATCTTTACCAATTTGTAGGTAACCTTGGATTTTTTCATATTGTTCTTTAGAAGCTTGTGCGCCAACCATAGTATTAACATCAAGCGGATTACCGCGAACAATATTTTTGGTTTTCTCAAGTACTTTTTCCATGAACTCATCAAAAATATCTTCTTGTACTAGGGCACGAGAAGGACAGGTACATACTTCACCTTGGTTAAAGAAACCTAAAGCAAAACCTTCAGCACATTTATCAAGGTAATCATCTTCAAATTGAGTAATATCACTAAAAAATATGTTTGGTGATTTACCGCCAAGCTCGACAGTCGAAGGAATTAAATTTTCAGCCGCACATTTTAATATATGCTGGCCAACAGGTGTTGAACCGGTAAAAGCAATTTTACCAATACGGGTACTAGTGGCTAGTGCTTCACCGGCTTCTTTACCGTAACCATTAACAATGTTTAATACACCATCAGGTAACAAGTCAGCAATCAACTCCATAAATATCAGAATACTTGCAGGTGTTTGCTCTGCAGGTTTAAGAATAATACAGTTACCTGCGGCAAGTGCTGGAGCTAATTTCCATGCCGCCATTAGCATAGGAAAGTTCCAGGGAATTATTTGACCAACAACACCGATAGGCTCATGGAAATGATAAGCAACCGTATCGTCATCTATCTGTGAAAGAGTACCTTCTTGAGCACGGATACAACCCGCATAATAACGGTAATGATCAGCAGCTAACGGGATGTCAGCATTCAATGTTTCACGAACTGGTTTACCATTATCCCATGTTTCTGCTACCGCGATTAATTCAAGGTTTTCTTCAATACGGTCGGCAATTTTTAATAAGATGTTTGAACGTTCTTGCACTGAGGTTTTCCCCCATGCCGCTTTTGCCGCATGAGCCGCATCAAGTGCTAATTCAATATCTTCAGCACTTGAACGTGGAATTTCACAAATGACTTCACCTGTCACAGGAGTCGTGTTGGTAAAATAATTCCCTTTTACCGGAGCAACCCATTGACCGCCGATAAAATTTTCATATCTTGATTTAAATGTAACTACAGAATTTTCGCTTCCGGGATTTGCATAGATCATAATTCACCTCAGATGTTAGACCCACCAAAATTTGATCTGTTTTGGGGGGCTGTATTATTATCGCGTCATTAATTAAACAGTGTTTGTCTATGGATATAATAGGGTCTTATTGGCAAGTTAAACTATGCTCCCTTGGCATAAAAAAACTCATACTTTAGGATGGGAGCTGTTGGCTAGCACTTGTAGATAGGCAGATATGGCAGTAGAAGTAATGTTAATGAGTTGGCTATTATCAAGGTGGTACGCCTGGCAATATTTAATTTTAGCTAGGGCTAAACTCAGACGTATAAAATGTTTATCTTGGCTCAATGTTAATAAACAAAGCGGTATTGCTTTTAATCGAGTGTTGGGGTTAACATCAAAAGCACTATATATAACGAAATAAGCTGATTTTTCAATTGTTAATGCTTGCGTTGCGTAGCAAAGGCCTTGACATCGAGGCGCTAAAAAAAGTGGGTATGCACTAATAATATAGCTGGTAATCGTGGCGAGTATTTGTTCAGTAGCGGCAATATCTGCTAGCCATAACGCATTACGTTGATCACTTACACAGACTTGATTTCTCTGAAAGCTTGACTCATTTATGAGCTCATTTATAGTTAATTGTTTTTTAGCTTGCTGGTATAGTTTGGTGAACAAGTTAGGTAGTGATGTTTTATTTGCTGATTGTTTTATATTAAGACATTTTTTGCCCACATTAATCGCTTGATCGCTATTAACGTCTTTTATTAGCGTATTAGATAAGATGACCAATGGCAATATTAAGTTGCTACTAGGCAGTGTGGGTAACGACTCTGTGTTGGTTTTAAGCGGGGCGTTAGTGCTTTTAATTTCACCGTAGTCATCAATTTCTTGGTAGTAGGGATCTTGCAACCATAAATGATAGCGTGTAATAAGCGTGTTGATTGCTGGGGAATATTTTTTTTGATGATGTGGGTGACTTTCATTGCCCTGTGCATTTTCTTGGACATTATTTTTTGACTGTTTTCTGTTTTTATCTAACGCTATTTTTGTCGGTTTAGGTTGCTTTGACTGATTAGCCTGCTTAGGTAATAAAGCAATTAAATTTGCTATTTTTTCACTATCAGCATTAGCGGTAACTAAGGTAATTTTAGTTGCTTGGTAAAGGCGTTGATGAAAAGTCGTTAAGTCGTTAAGTGATAATTTTCCAATGGTTGCGCTAGTGCCGCCGTGGCAAAAATCATTTTTATTATTATCTAGATTGTTGTTTTGGACGCTGCTTTCAGGGCTTTCTTTATTTGCTTGTTCTGCGCCGATCAACTCCTGATAAATAACACCTCTGTCATTACCATCATGAAGTTCACAGTGTAAATCCTCAGCATCGAAAATAGGATTAAATAAACCGTTTAATAAGTAATTAATCGCTAACATAAAGGTATGAGAGCACTGGCTTTGGCAATGAAAATAAGTGGTTTTTGCAAATGTTGATGCATTAATTTTAGCATCGGTTAGTGATGTCAGTTGAAATAAAGTTTCTGCTTTGGGAAAAGCCGTGCTGCGACGAAAAACCATATGTTCAACGGCATGAGCAACACCACTATTATCAAAAATGGGCGTATTAACAACAAAAAGTGCGCTAAAGCCATCATTATTGAGTATATTAATATGTTTCAAACCATTTTTATGGCGATAAATAGCTTCTATCATTTGGTCATTTTTTTCATTGCTAAAGCCAAGATCATACTTTCATACGTGCAATGTTTAACCTGGTGTCTTTAGCATGTTTCATTGCCTTCTGGTTAACACGCTTTACTATTGGTTTTGATGGGGTAGTTGCATTGGCTATCGCCTGTTGAATTAAATGGTGATCTTCAGATTTACTACAGACGGGATCAGTTTTATGCATGTCGCCAGTCATCATAAAGGCTTGACAACGACAACCACCAAAGTCTTTTTCTTTTTCATCACAACCTTTACAGGGTTGTGGCATCCAATCATCGCCGCGAAAATAATCAAAAGAAAAGTCTTGCAGCCATATATCGGCAATAGATTTGTCTCTAACATTAGGAAAAGTGAGTGGCAGCATTTTTGCGCTATGACAAGGTAAAGCTGAGCCATCAGGTGTAACAGTTAAAAAGGTTGATCCCCAGCCATTCATACACGCTTTGGGACGCGTTTCAAAATAATCAGGCGTGACAAAAATAAAATGCGGCCCTTTGCCTTGTTGCTCATCTCTAAATTCATTAACAATACGTTCAGCTTCAATTAGCTGTTCTCGCGTCGGTAATAAATGGTCACGGTTTTCATACGCCCAGCCATAATATTGGGCTGTTGCTAACTCGACATAGTCAGCCTCTAGCTCACAACTTAAGCGCATAATATCAGCAATTTGGTCAAGGTTTTGTTTGGATAAAACAAAGTTAAGCACCATAGGGTAACCTTGCGCTTTAACCGATTTAGCCATATTAAATTTTTGTTGGTAGGCATTACCGCGACCTGCAATCGCATCATTTAACTCAGGATCAGCCCCTTGAAAACTTATTTGGATATGATCTAAGCCGGCTTCTTTGAGCTTAGCTATACGTTTTTCGGTTAAACCGATACCCGAAGTAATTAAATTGGTATAAAAACCTAAATCTCTAGAATGTTTGACCAGTGCTTCTAAATCTTTTCGTAGTAAAGGTTCACCACCAGAAAAACCGAGCTGTACCGCGCCAAGGTCTCTTGCTTCGCTAAATACCTGACACCATTGCTCTGTGCTTAACTCATTTTTTGTTTCACTTAAATTCGTTGGATTTGAGCAATATGGGCAGTGCAGAGGACAATCATAAGTTAGCTCTGCAAGTAGCCAAAGTGGCGGGCCAACTATGCCAGCGGAAATGGTAGTTGAATCTTGCTTTGAGATGTCAGTTATGGGTTGATTAGTCATAATAAAGCCACTTTTTTTCAATTGCTGTGGTGATAAACTCATTTACATCTGTGGTTAAGTCTCCGGCATCTGGGAACTTAATGTGCAATGCGTCAGTAATCTGTTGTACGTTTTTCTCGCTATCAATAAGCTGCATAATTTCGCCAGCACCGCCATTGAGTTTAACCATGCCCTCCGGAAATAATAACACAAAGCAGTCTTGCGCTTTTTCCCACTGAAAGCGGAACATCGCATTAAGTGATGGGGTCATTGTCGGGCTTATTTTTGAGGGTATTATAGGTGTAGTCACTTAAATAGTCCTTTATGATAAATAGGGTTACTAAGGGTTTCTTGACCAAGTATCACTTGATAAGGCGCTCTATTTTGTTGATAAGCCAAGGTCATTGAATCTAACATACTCCATAAAATGTCCAGTTTAAATTGTAAAATATTTAAGGCATCTTCTTGTGCTTCGCGGCTAGTAAAATGATCTAAGGTTATTTGCAAACCATGATTCACATCACGACGGGCTTGCGACAAACGCATTTGAAAATATTCTAACCCTTCAGGTTTTATCCAGGGATAATTTTGTGGCCAACTATTAAGGCGGCTTTGATGTATTTCAGGCGCAAACATTTCAGTTAATGATGAACAGGCTGCTTCTTGCCAGCTAGCTTTGCGTGCAAAATTTACATAAGCGTCTACTGCAAAACGTACACCGGGAAGTACAAATTTTTCATCCAATAAATCTTGTCTGTCTAGGCCAACCGCTTCGCCTAAACGTAACCAAGCTTCGATACCACCTAAGGTTTTTTCACCGGCATTGCCATCGTGATCTAGAATACGCTGGATCCATAAGCGTCTCGTTTCTATGTCACGACAATTTGCCATAATTGCGGCATCTTTAATCGGTATATTTACTTGATAATAAAATCGATTAGCAACCCAACCTCTAATTTCTTCTTCGCTACACTCTCCTTTATGCATAGCAATATGGAAAGGGTGGTGAATATGGTATAGCTGACCTTTGTCTCTAAGTTTATGTTCAAACTGTTCTTTGGTCCAAGCTTGCATAAAAGTGGATCCTTTAAAGTGAGGTTAAATCGTGATTTCCATGCCATCGGTGGCAATTTCAACATCATTGTCTAAAACAAACTGATGCTCAGGAGATTCTTCATTTAAAATGGGGTTAGTATTATTAATGTGGATAAGGATTTTTCGATCTATTGTAAATTTATTCAATAGAGCAACCGTACCAAAGTCACCATTGACAGGCATATGCCCCATCTCAGAGCCTAATTTAGTCCCCACACCTTGGGCAATCATTTCATCGTCTAGCCATAACGTACCGTCAATGAGGACGCAGCTTGCTTCGGATAATATGCGTTCAACTTCTGGCGTGCTTTGAACAATACCCGGCAAATAAAATAAATATTTACCGGTACTTTTATCAATAATTTTTAAACCAATATTATTACCATCCACCACTTTATCGCGATAGCGTGAATAAGGCGGAGCATTTGATTCGATAATAACAGGCACGAAGGCTAACCCGTCAACACCCTTTACATCAAAGGCTTGTTGTTGTTCGGTATCTATTTTGGTGAAATTTAGACCGCCATGCCAATGTTCTAGCAAGTTAAATAATGGGTAAGCCGTTGTTAAATCTTCATAGACAACATCACTGCAATACACATCAAGTGGCAGGCCTTCACGCAAGGTTACTAGCCCAGTGGTATGATCTATTTGGCTGTCAGTTAAAATGGCTGCACGAATGTTAGTACCACGACTACCTTGCTCAGGCCAAAGTTGTGGAGATTTATTTATTTGTTCACGAATATCGGGAGATGCATTGATCAATACCCAATCTTTGCCATTAGGGCTGACGGCAATAGACGATTGAGTGCGTGCGGTTGCTTTCATTGTACCGTCACGTAAGCCTTTACAGTTTGCGCAGTGACAATTCCATTGTGGAAATCCACCGCCTGCAGCTGAGCCTAGAACTAAAATTTTCATATGTGCCTCGAAATCAAGACAAAGGGGGAAATAAAAAATTGCCTAGTGATAAACTAATTACCTCAGTATTTAAGCATTGGCTATCACTGAGGTAATTTATTCTTATTAATTTTTTTAATTAACGATTACTGATGTAAAGAGTTACTTCAAATCCTAAACGCATTTCTTCAAAGTTAGGCTTAATCCACATAATTTATTCCTCGCTGGTTAATAATATTAATTTATTTTTTATTTAGTACCCTTTTACTATATTTAATTTTCATTTAATAAAACATCCTACTTTAGATGGAAAAGGATGGGGCGTAGGCATGAATAAGTTGTGAGTTATTAGGTGCTAGGTGGTGTGATTGGTGATTAGGCAAAAAAACCATTCAATTATGAATTAAAGCACAGGCTTTACATATGTACGTTTTGCAAAGTGGTTAGTTGCCTTAACTAAAGCGTTAATAATTTTTGGTTCATTGGCAACATGTCCCGCCATTTCAATGATTGAAAATTCAGCTTCAGGCCAGTGTTGTTTTAATAGCCATGCTTGTTGAAGTGGGCAGACCATATCATGGCGCCCATGAATAATTTTTGTTGGGATGTGTCGAATATTATCGATAAGTTCAAGCAAAGGCTTTTGGGCAATAAAACATTCATTTATTGAATAATACAGCTGAATAATGGCAGGGGACTTATCGTCTTCATTTATTGATTTTTCCATTGAACTTTCTTCAACGCTTAATGATTTTTGCCAATAGATAAGACTAGCTTCCCAGTGTTGCAATTTATTAAAAATAGCGTCTGATACCTTAGTGTCATCACTGGTGAGTTGTTGATAAATTGCTGATAGCGGTTGCGCTTGTTGTGATAAAGGTAAATGGTTAACTAAGTTATGCCACGCCTCAGGATAAATTTTCGCTGCGCCATTTTCGCTGTAAACCCAATCAATATCTTCTTTACGAGCAAGAAACACTCCGCGTAATATTAAGCCGGATACTTGCTCAGCAAAGTGATGGGCATAATATAAAGCGAGTGTGGCTCCCCAAGAGCCACCAAAAACTAACCATTTTGTAATACCAATATGCTGTCGTATGGCCTCCATATCTTGAATAAGATTCGCAGTGGTATTTTGTGTTAATGACCCATAAGGTCGAGACCGTCCACAGCCTCGTTGATCAAATAAAATAATATGATAAAGCTGAGGATCAAAAAAACAGCGATGTGATGGTCGACATCCAGAGCCTGGCCCACCATGCAAAAACACCACCGGAATTCCTAAAGGATTTCCGCATTGCTCTATATAAAGGTGATGAGCTTGCGTTGAGTCTTCAGCTGTTATTGCGTCAGTTAGCACATCATTAGTGACGGTTAGATGATAATGATTAAAAGGCTCAATGGCCGGGTAGAGTGATAACATTTACTTATACCTGTTATTTTCAGCTTATCTTTTTTGACTAAATTTAGGACTAAAGCTGATCAGTGCTAATACGGCTGTTATTAACGTGGCGCCTAGTACTACGGCAAAAGCGGTCAAATTAAGTTGCCCAAACAGTGCGAAGCGCAATAATTCAACACAATAAGTAAAAGGATTGTACTGACATAGCCAGTATATCCAAATGCTGGCTTCTTGCATTTTCCACAAGGGATATAACGCACTAGAAAGAAAGAACATGGGGAAAATAACAAAGTTCATCACCCCGGCAAAGTTTTCTAACTGTTTGATTAAACTCGATAAAAGTAAGCCTAAAGCGCCAAGAAAAAAAGCAATCATAAAAACAGCGGGTGCTGCCGTTAAGTAACCTAAAAGCGATATATCAACATCAACCAGTTGTGCACAAAGTAAAAAAACATACACTTGCATTAAGGATAAAAGGGCAATGGAAATCAGTTTACAGCACAATAAAAAAGGCATAGGTAACGGACTCATTAACAATACTTTCATACTGCCCATCTCGCGATCATACACCATTGACAGTGAGCTTTGCATGCCATTGAATAGTACTATCATGCAGCATAAGCCGGGAATGATATATTCTTGGTAGGTAATATAGGTGCCATAGGGTTCCATAATAGAAACGCCCAATGCAGCCCTAAAACCAGCGGCAAAAACAATTAGCCATAACAGGGGGCGAACCAAGGCGCTAAATAAGCGCGAACGTTGTTGAAAAAAACGTGATATTTCACGTTTAACAATACCTAAGCAGCAATAAAAATAGTGGTTTAAGGTCATACTGCCTCCGTATTTTTGGTTAAAGTAAAATACAATTGGTAAATATCATCGACATTATATTGTTCACACAATTGACTACTTTGAGCTTGCGCTTGAATTTCACCTTTGTTGATAACAATAAGTTGATCGCTCGGCTCTACTTCATCCATTAAGTGTGTTGTCCACAACACACAAATTTCCCGTTGGGCGCATAAATTGCGAACGTAAGAAATAATTAATAAACGGCTATCAACATCTAAGCCAACGGTGGCTTCGTCAAGTAATAACACTTTAGGTTGATGAATGAGTGCACGTGCAATTTCTACCCGTCGTCTATGTCCACCATTTAAGGTTCTTACTTTATCGTGTAAACGCTCAGTTAAACTTAATTGAGATAAAATGAGTTCAATATTTATCAGTGCTTTTTTCGGTGCTATACCATGCAAAGAAGCGTAATAGAGGAGGTTTTGTTTTACTGATAAATCTAGGTCTAAGGTGCTTTGTTGAAAAACAACGCCCATTTCAGACATTAGCTTTGATTTATGATCACTTAAATTATTTTCGTTAATCTTAATTGTGCCATGCACGGTTTGAGTAAGCCCTGTTAATAATGAAAACAAGGTACTTTTACCTGCGCCATTGGGACCCAATAACACGTTAAATCCGTTATTTAATGTTAGATTTACATTGTTCAGTGCTTTTTTTTTGCCATAAGCGAAAGATAAATTGTTGGTCACTATGCCCATACTATTATTTCCTCACTTATCGTTAATGTGTTTGATAGCCACACCCCAAGGGTAACGACCTACTTTTATTGATTTTATGACTTTCATTTTATTGACATCAATAATAGATACATCACCACTAATACCGTTGGTAGTAAGCAGTTGGCTTTGATCTTGATTGAGCGCTAATTGCCAAACTCGGCGGCCCACTAATAAATATTTCTCAATCTCCATGCTTTCTCTATTAATAACAGCGATATGGTTTGCTGGCCCTAAAGCAACAAACGCATAATGGCCATCACGACTTAATTCTATGCCGACAGGTTGTACTCTATCTCGGTGAATGCCGCGAATATTGAAATTAAATTCTTTGACGATTTTTTTACTAGCCACATCAATAACAACGACAGCGCCACCTATTTCAGAGCTTACCCATAAATGCTGATTATCTCGAGTGAACTGTGCTGATCTAGGCCTTGCCCCCACTAAGGTATTAGCAATGATTTTATTGGTTTTAGTGTCTATCCAGTGCACCATGTTAGTTGTTTCTGAGGTAACAACAACCAGGTTGCCATCAGGACTTACCGCCAAACCTTCTGGTTCAACGCCAACCTCAATTTGAGCAATCACTACGCTAGAAGCAATATCTATTACCGTTAAAATAGCATCGTCTTCATTTGAGGTATAAATAGTTTTACCATTAGGGTGAAGCGCGATTGTTTCAGGGTCTTCACCTGAAGGTAATTCGCCAACAATCACTTCTGTATTTAAGTCGAGTATTTGAATACGGTCAGAATCACTGGCACAGATGTAAGCAAGTGATTGGTCATGGTTAAAAATAATACCTCTTGGCCTTTGGCCTACCGATATTTCTTTAATCACTTGTTGTTTTTGAAGGTCTATCACTGAAATGTTATCGTCTTTTTCGTTGGTAACATAAGCAAATTCAGCCGCTGTTACACATAAAATTTGGCTAATAAACAATAAACCAAGTAAAAATTTAATTTTCATAATATACCTTTTAAAAGTGAGATTTTTAAAATAGATGCTTTTAATATGAGTATTGGACTGTGCATATTTGAATCGTTAATTGGCATTGCAGTGAGATTCCTGTTGATCAAAACCTAACGTATCTAATTCAGTTCTAGGGTGTAAAATTCCCGCTTGAGGAGATTGAGACACCAAAGCATGAGGCTGAATTAATGCCATTGGCATTCTTAGCTGTCCATTCCAAGTGCGAAAACTTAGCTTGCGTCCTTTATAAGCCGCCAATTTAAAGTCAGCAGATTTAATGTAAGCAGCTAGCTCTGTAACTGATGCGGAGTTGATTTTATGAACAGCTTGGGCAACGGATCGAACTGCAAGGTAGCCAGTAAAGTCAATTTCATTCATATACCGGCTCGTTAATTTTTTAAAGCGCGTTTGTAATTGCGCAGCTCCCCATTGCTCTATAACTTTATGCCAAGACAATGCTTCAAGACCTGCAGAGCCAACAACGGGTCTGGGTAGGTAAGTATTAAAAGGAATGTACTCGGCAAAATCTTTAGTTTGGTCGGCAACATAGACAACATCATATTCTTCTGATGTTTGGGTGAAAAGCGGTATTTCTTGTTGGGCGCTTCGTCTGAGATCGGTATTAAAACTCCATATTTTCTCTGAAATTACTTTCAGACCGTAGCGCTTAGCAGAGCGTTTAAATGAGTTCGCTAAAGCAATATCAGCTGGTTTTTCGCCACGAATTAGCAATACTTGAGTCAATCGTCGATAAAGCAACCATTGGGCAAGGGCATCAGACTTCATGGCATTACTTGGGGCAGTATGTAAAATTTTATTTAAACATTGGCCATTACGTAATTTATTTGAAAATTCACTTATGTTAAACAACAAAATTTTTTTATTTTGTGCCCACACGTTGATTTCATTCAACACAGGTAATGGCGTATCAAGTATGAAAATAGCTTTTCCAAGACTGAATTCTTCTTTTAAACGTTTAAGTAAGTTTTGCTGTTTTGTAAACTCAAAAGATGTCAGGGAAAAATGCTGCTGTAAAAACTTTCCCGTAGTATTTGAATCTTCTATTGCCAACCTTACCCCTTGATAACCACTGTCGGGTGCCATTTTTATAACATTTGATAAAGCTGGTGCGTGCTGTTTTTGTAGCTTTAGATAAGTAATGTTAATAGATAAAGGCGTTGAAAAAGCGCTAAAGCTAATTAAAAAAGCAAAAGAGATAATGCCTATTAGTGTTGATTTTTTAGGTGGATTTTTTTTTAACATGGTAATTTAATCTCAGCTATAGAAGTCATAACGTCTTATTATTTATCATCATATAGTAGTAATGAATCGATTTATAGATGCAACGCTTATAGCGAATAAGTCATTAACCTACTGTTTTTTAAGTGCTTATGTGCATTTTTATAGTTGAGGTCGATTAAAATCATACTAAAGGATGAGGGGAACATATCTAAAGTACAGTTCGGAAATAACAAACGATTCGCTAGACTAGCTTTATACAATTTAAAAATTGAACTAAGAGGTTTTAAAAATGATTAAGTTAAACTTTAAGCGTACATGCTTGATAGCCTGTGTATCCCTTTTTTCGTATGGAGTATCAGGTCACGGACCGGTAACGCCGCAATCAATAGACACATCTGAATTACCTCAATTAGGGGAAGAGTGGCTAGAAAGAAACCCTTATCGTGAGGTAACAGGTGATGTGCGTAAAAGTGTACTTAGCATTGGTGCATCTGCCTATAATCAAAATTGTGCTCGTTGTCATGGCTTAGGTGGCATTTCTGGAGGTATAGCACCTGACCTTCGTATCCTAGCAACTGATTATGATGGTGATGAATGGTATGGCTATCGTGTACAAAATGGTGCGGTACGCAACGGCGCTGTCTATATGCCAAAAATGACTGAACATTTATCTCAAGAAGCACTTTGGGCTGTTCGAACTTGGTTAGAGTCTGTGAGAAATGATGAAGAGTAACTCACGTTTACTTTTTCTCGTCTTAAGCTGTTGCTGGTTTCTTTGTGCAACAGCTTTTTCGCGTTCTTATGATGATATCATTGAAAAAAATGAAATTATTATTGCAGTCTATAGTGACTTTAGGCCTTTTTCTTATGTGGATAAAGGTGAAGAAAAGGGCATAGATGTCGATTTAGCACACGCCATCGCAAAAGAACTCGGTGTTAAACTTAAGCTCCGTTGGATGACTGCCGATGAGACTGTTGATGACGATCTGCGCAACAATCTCTGGAAAGGGCACTTTCTTAAACGCACAGTCGCTGATTTGATGTTAAGAGTACCATATGATAGAGATTACTCTTTATTACGTGATGATATTGGCGAGCTAGTTCATCAGCATGTTCATATGTTTGCACCTTTTCATACTGAATCGTGGAAAGTTATCTTTAATAGTAAAAAAATTGAATCAGTCGAAACCATTGCTGTATTTCAATATCATGATGTTGGTGTTGAAGTCGATTCAATTCCTCAGTTTTATCTCACTTCTGCCTTTCAAGGTCGGATGAGAGATCGAGCTAAACAATTCCCAACGATTAGCGAAGCCATTAGTGCCATGACCGAAAGTAAAGTTGATGCCGTAATGGGACTTACCAGCCAGATTAGTCACTATCAAGGTGAGCTTTCTAAAACAAACTATCCACTTGCTAAAAATGCTTTTCCTATGATGGGACAGCAAGAATGGGATATCGGTATGGCGGTTAAAAATGATTATAGACAGTTAGGTTATATGGTAGCTGATATCGTTGAAAGCATGATAAATACAGGTGAAATAGAGAAAATATTCGCTAAATATCATGTTATCTACAAAATACCCAATTTGTATAAAGCTGCTGAATAAGTAGTCATCCTAAGTGATGAGGCAAATTCATACTGCGGTTCAGTAGTTAATACTAAAGTAACATTTTATGATTAATCCAACCTGCATAATTCAAATATATTTAGCAAGTTATATCAACGTATAAATAGCATCATAAGCAAATTGTATATTAAATTTCATGAGGGAAAAACAATGATTAAAATGACTAAAAATAAAACCAAAGCATTGTCATTATCGATGATAGTCTCATTAGCGTTAACAGGCATGGCAAATGCTAATGTGACTGATAAAGACATTCTAAATGACCAAATGACAACAGATGACGTTGTTTCTTACGGCCTAGGCCTTAAAGGACAACGTTACAGTCCATTGAAAAAAATCAATACTGAAACTGTTAAAGAAATGCGACCTGTTTGGGCTTTTTCGCTTGGCGGTGAAAAACAACGTGGGCAAGAATCACAACCCATGATTAAAGATGGCGTGATGTATATTACTGGCTCTTATTCTCGTGTTTATGCTATTGATGCCAGAACAGGTGATGAACTTTGGCAATATGATGCAAGGTTACCTGATGGCATAATGCCATGTTGTGACGTAATAAACCGTGGTGTTGCTTTATACGGCGACTTAGTTATTTTTGGCACGCTAGACGCGAAGCTAGTTGCGTTGGATAAAAATTCCGGTAATGTTGTTTGGAAAAAGACAGTAGAAGATTATAAAGCTGGCTATTCAATCACAGCTGCGCCAATTGTCGTTAAAGGCAATGTTATTACCGGTGTTGCTGGTGGTGAGTTTGGTGTTGTCGGTAAAGTAAGAGCGTATGATGCTAAAAACGGTAAACTTGTATGGGAACGTCCTACTGTTGAAGGCCATATGGGTTATATTTGGAAAGATGGTAAGAAAATGGAAAATGGTATTTCTGGCGGTCAAGCCGGAAAAACGTGGCCAGGTGACTTATGGAAATCAGGTGGTGCTGCGCCATGGCTAGGTGGTACTTACGATGTTGATACAGATTTACTGTTTTTTGGTACGGGTAACCCTGCACCTTGGAACTCACATTTACGCCCAGGTGATAACCTTTTTTCATCATCTCGTTTAGCGATTGATCCTGATACCGGCAAAATTGTTTGGCATTTCCAAACGACTCCGCATGATGGTTGGGATTTTGATGGTGTAAACGAGTTAGTTTCTTTTGACTACAAGCAAAATGGAAAAACGATAAAAGCGGCAGCTACTGCTGACCGTAATGGTTTCATGTATGTACTTAACCGTGAAAATGGTGATTTCATTAGAGGCTTCCCATTTGTAGATAAAATTTCTTGGGCTTCAGGTCTAGATAAAAACGGTCGTCCTCTTTACATTGATAGCAACAGACCCAGTAATCCGGCTGATTCTAAAGATGGTAAAAAAGGTAGCTCTGTTGTTGCTACACCTGCTTTCTTAGGCGCTAAAAACTGGATGCCAGTTGCTTACAGTAAAGACACTGAATTATTCTATGTACCATCAAATGAATGGTCTATGGATATTTGGAATGAACCAACAGCCTATAAAAAAGGCTCAGCTTATTTAGGTGCTGGCTTTACTATTAAAGCAATCAATGAAGATTACATTGGTGTTTTAAGAGCGATGGATCCTAAAACGGGTAAAGAAGTTTGGCGTTTCAAAAACTATTCACCGTTATGGGCTGGTGTGTTAGCGACTGCAGGTAACTTAGTATTTACCGGTAACCCTGAAGGCTACTTGTTAGGCTTGAATGCTAAAACCGGTGATGTTGAATATAAGTTCAACACTGGCTCTGGTATCGTTGGTTCTCCTATTACTTGGGAAATGGATGGTGAGCAATATATTTCAGTACTATCTGGCTGGGGTGGCGCTGTTCCTCTATGGGGCGGTGATGTAGCTAAACGTGTTAAACACTTAAACCAAGGTGGTAGTGTTTGGACATTTAAGTTACCTAAATAATAAACACTTATTTCTAGTAAACCTAAACAGTTACTATTGATCTAAGTTGCATATCTAATGTGGAGCTAATGTGAAGCTAACGTTAGCGATACAAGTACACTATAATTGGAAAATTTATTTTGATTGTAGTGTACTTTTATAATAGAAATTTCATTGAAAAAACCAACCATTCAAACATGCATATATTCACATCAATGTCATAGCTTTGACTACAAAGTAAATTAAAAATCCGACCAACATACCCTTTACTCTTAAATAAGGGCTAGATAAAAGCTACAAAAATATAAGCGATAGGTGTATTATTTTGTTAAAAAAATCAATAGGTAATAAAACATCAAGCAACACAGGAACCGCTATATCCTTATTAAGTGAAATGGTGATTCACCCGTTAAGAGAAAGGCTCTATAATGAATTGCACAGTCGTCCTTTTCAATCAATCTCAAACCCTTCGCAACTTACGCATATTGTTATTCAGCATCAAGGTGAACTAAAACAGCAAGAGTATGCATTTATTTCTCTGCTATGTAATCGCTTTCAAATCAGTTGTCCCGCAGAACCTATGCCTTGTTTTTATCAAGACTTTGGTTTGTTCAACTTACGCTGGGAAAGACATTTAGAGTACTCTACCTATACTTTTATTCATCAAGCGCCATTAACTGACCAGCCTTTTATCAAAAATGCTATCGATTATGTGCCAAGTGGTTGGTTTGAACATATGCCAGGCGAAGTAATTTCTGCTGTACATCTAGTGATTGAACCTGAAGATATTAAGGTTTCAAATGAACATAAAGTAGAGATATTTTTTGATAATATGCTGTTAATTGCCAGTGCGCCAGTAAATTCAAAGGCTAAGGTATGGAGCTCGTTTAAATTACATGAGGATGGTTTTGCTCGTTTTTTGATTTATCAGCAAGACCTATCATCTGAACAGTTAGGACGATTGGTACAACAACTGTTACAACTTGACACCTACAGATTAATGGCAACCTTGGGGCTACCATTAGCACAAGCTATTAATAGCGAACTCAATCAACTGGATTTACAGCTTCAAGAAGTAACTACTTGTATCGCCTTCGGCACAGAGAAAAATGACCGTGAATTACTGACCCAAGTATCAAAAATAGCAGCTAAAGTTGAGGATTTTCGTAGCCAAAGTACCTACCGGTTTTCGGCAACTAATGCCTATTACGACGTGTTTTTACAACGAATAGAAGAATTAAAAGAAGACGAAGTTTCAGGTTATATGACTCTACAAGAATTTTTAATGCGTAGAATTACTCCAGCGGTTAAAACCTGTCAAACAGCGGCCAATCATTTAGAAGATATTTCTAGGCGAGTGACCCGTGCTAGTGATTTACTACGTACACGAGTCGATATGGTACTGCAAGAGCAAAATCAAAAATTACTCAAATCAATGAATCGTCGTGCTCGTATACAAATGCGCTTGCAACAAACAGTTGAAGGCTTATCTGTTGCCGCTATTAGTTACTATGGTATGCAGTTATTTGAAACCATGCTAAGTTCTTTACCTTCTTTAGGCGTTGCATATAATCACGATTTGGTCAGTGGTTTTTCAGTACCTATTGTTATTTTTCTGGTCTTTGTTGGTACTCGTTTTGTTCATAAAGATTTGATGAAAAACCTTGATGAAAAAACCGATAAATAACCATAAAATAAGCTTGATTACTATAGATATTCGGCTAACCAGCTGTTGCTGAGCGAAGTATGGGAATCCAGTAATATCAATACAGTCTCGTACTGTTCTCTAGTTAAACAAGTATTATGACGACATGTTATGTCTTGGATTCTTTTGATTCGCATTACAACTTTCATTATGTTGAAAAATCAGACTAATTATACCATTTTTCAATGTCAAAATTAGTCAAAAAATGCTAAGACTTGAGCCAATAAGGATTCTGATTAGTCTTCAGATGCCTGAGAACTCAATTACATTTTTATCGATACTAAAAAGGTAGTGTTGGACAGGAAAATAGACATTACTTGTTTACTTCTGTGGCGTTTTGGGGCATGTAGCGCTATAGAAAACAAGGCCAAAGCAACGGTTAATAATGAGCATATATGTACCACCTTTTTTTCTGCCAAAGGTTGGTATAGGTTTAGTGCTTGAAGGTTTAGTGATTTAGTACAGTGTCAATATTAGTGAGTACGACAACTGTTGCGCTACCTTTGCGCAGCATAAAGAGTGGTTGGCTTATTTAAAGATAAGATAATAGAAATTGTTATTTAGTAGCTGTACGATTGGCTGAAAGGCTAATTTTTCGGTTTATATTTTTAACCATCATACTGATTAATTATAGACTTTTCAGTGACGAAAAAAACCAGTATCAAGATACTGGTTTTTCATCAACAAGCACAAATTAGCTTATTTATTAGTCATAAATTATTTAGCAGCGGTAGTCGCTTTTGCCATAGTTTCTTTAGCAGTGCTGGTCGCTTTTGCCATAGAATCTTTAGCCACGCTAGTCGCGTTTGCCATAGAATCTTTAATTAAGTTGGTCACTTCTTCAGAAGTTTTAGTGACAACATCATAAGTCTCTTTAGCTGAAGCAGTAACTTTCGCTTGAAGCGCTTCAGTGTAAGCTTTTTGTGACTCAATCGCTGCGGCTAAATCTTTCTGAGCTGACAATGCTTTAGTTTGAGCTGCACTGTCGTTCAGGATCGTAGTCATTAATGCTGATTGCTGATTGATTAATTGCTCAACCGTTTTAGTATTAAGTTCTACAAGGGTATTAAATGGCTTCATTGCTGCAGTGAACTGGTCTGTATTGTTTAATGATTTCATTGCAGTAGTAAATTGTTCAGTTAATTGTGTAAACATAATGATAGTTCCTATTTAGTTTTATATTATACTGCGGTGCAGCAATTTAATTCAAATTGAGTATAAGTGCTCACAACAGAGTCGTCAATGTTTTTTTGCTGCTGTGCAGCATAAAGTTTTAATGCCAGTTCAAGTCATTGTAAAATAATAGTTATAATTTAAAAGTAAATCTTTGATTCAGTTTAAATCTATAGCGTTAATACAAGTTTTAGTTATTTTTTAGATATAATGTTAACTTCAGCTTTTGGTATAGCTTTAACTTCAGCTTTTGGCGTAGCTTTAACTTCAGCTTTTGGTGTGGTTTTTACTTTAGCTTTTTTTGGTGCGGCTTTAGTTGTTGTTAGTGCTGATGTTTGTACTGCAGTCTGTTTCGCTGGCTGAGTTTTATTTTTATTGAGCACTTCTGGAGCAACGGCGACATTTTCCACTAAAGTTTCATTCACTTTAGTGGAAAATACGGCAAAAGAATCATTAAGAATTTCTTCTGCATCTTTTTGCGCATGGGTGAGTGTTTCAGAGGTTTGTTTTATGGCATCAGTTAATTCATTTTGCACATAGGCACTAAATTTTGCTTGTTCGGCAACAAAAATGTTTATGTCTGGTGTTGTCATTATCTTTTGACTAAATGACATACTGTCATTAAACAAACTGGTAATGAGCAATCCTTGTTGATGTGCAATAGCATTTGCTGTTGATATATTTAATTTGACCAACTTATCAATTGGGTCTGATGAGGTTTGAAATAAATCTGTAAATTGATTAAACATAAACTTCTCCTTAATTTTTGCTGATAAGCAGCATCATTTGGTGAGAATTTAACCAATCTTTAAGTTTTTAGTCAATTATTATTTTGTTGCAGTGCAACATTTTGTTACTGTTTATCTGTTGGCTTCTGGAATTTAGTCCAAATATTCATATTTTGTTCGACAATACTGCTAAATAAACCAAAAGGAGAGTTTTTATTAATGTCATTGCTCAGTTTTAAAATATCATCCTGATGTTCAATAAAAGCAGCAAGACTTTGTTCAAGAAATTGTTGTAAATAATCTTGATTATCATTGCCATAAAAACATATTAAGCGCTTCAATAAGGTATTGGTTAACAGCGATTGTCGCTCACTTGTTTCTTCTTCACTTATAATTTGAACTAAAATACTACGAGTTTTATCTTCACTTGTTTTCGAGTCAACTATTTTAAACTCTTGATTCGATATAACTAATTCTCTAATATAATCCAAATTTACATAATGACTCTTTGTAGTGTCATACAGACGACGGTTTGGATATCTTTTAATTGTGATCAAGGGTAATAATCTCAGTCGGTTATTAATTTTCACTTACGATAAGTTACTAAAAATTTACTGCAAGTAATATTGGTGTTCAGTATAACAGATATACTCTCTAGAAAAAAAGCGACCTTTCTGGTCGCTTTTTAGTTTAACTTTCAGCTTAGCTATCAGGTTAGCAAGATAACGCAGAAAAGAGGGGGGTTATCACGAGACTAATTACGCTTTTTAACGTAACTGCCTGGTGCCGCTTCTATACTTACATGTTTTTTAGAGCCTTGTTTACGTGCGGTTACTTGCTGACCTGATTGAGGAGCAACCCAATTTTCCCAATCTGTCCACCAAGACCCTTCTTTTTTGGTCGAACCTTCAAACCAATGCTCTGCAGAGTCAGAAAGTTCGTCATTAACCCAATGTGGATATTTGCCATGATCGACAGAGTTAACCACACCGGCTAAGTGACCAGAGCCAGCTAAAACAAACCTTGTAGGTCCAGAAAGCACTTTAGCTCCTTTGTATGATGCTTGCCACAAAACAATGTGATCGGCAATGGTGGCTAAGAAATAACTGGGTGTTTTAATTTTACTGAGTTCAATAGCAACACCCTCAATTTCAACGGCACCATCTTTTATCAAGTTATTTTCTTGATAGGTATGCTTGATATAAAAATCAAAGGTTTCTGCTGGTAAATTTGAAGAGTCGCTGTTCCAGTATAAAAGATCGAACGGCGCAGGGTCTTTGCCCTTTAGGTAGTTATTGACAAAATATGACCAAAATAGGCTGTTTTCACGTAACATGCTAAACGCTAAACCAAGCACGCGGCCATCTAAGATGCCTTTCTCTTTAATATTTTTTTTCAAGAAAGGTAATACTTCCTCAGACAGATAAACACCTATTTCACCCGGTTCTTCAAAATCTAATAATGTGGTTAAAAAGGTTAACGAGTTTATTCGAGTATCACCTTTTGCCAATAAGTATGACTGGGTTGTTGCTAATAATGTGCCGCCAATGCAATAACCAACCACATTGATTTTGCTTGATTTTGTGACTTCTTCAATCACATCGAGTGCGGCAATTGGCCCTTCTTTCATATAGTCATTAAAGCCTTTATGAGAAAGTTTTGCGTCTGGATTTACCCATGAAATGATAAATACCGTATGCCCCTGACTTACTGCCCATTTTATCAGTGATTTTTTCTCGTCCATGTCTAAGACATAATACTTATTAACACAAGGTGGAATAAACAATAGTGGGACTTCATTAACTTTTTTAGTGCTGGCTTTGTACTGAATCAATTGAATTAAGTCATTTTGGTAAATGACATCACCAGGGGTATAGGCTAAGTTTTCACCTAAAGTAAACGCATCAGGGTCTGTTTGGGTGATCTTAAGTGCATCGGCAGGACTTTGTTGTAAGTCTTGGATAAAGTTTTGTAACCCCTTGATTAGGTTTTCGCCTTTAGACTCTAAAATGTCTCGACAAACTTCTGGATTGGTTAATGCATTATTGGTTGGAGAAACAGAATTGATATATTGTCGAGTATAAAATTTAACTTGCTCTTCGGCTTTGGCATCCTCGAAATGTAAACTGTTAACCATTTCTTGCATCATGTTAGAATTTAATAGATAAGACTGTTTTAAATAGTTATAAACAGGGTTTTCAGACCATTCGCTGTCTTTAAACCTTCGATCATTATGCTGCTCTGACACCACAGGCTCAACTTTTGTACCCATTAATGCTTTAGTCGCACTCTGCCAAAGCTCAGCTTGCTGATTCATAAAAGACATTTGTTTATTAAATAACATGGCAGTATCAACTTTTACCCCTTTAGATAAAAGTTGAGATAATTTTTCTGAATCCATCATTGAATTTAAACTTTTTTTATCAGGATCATGTAAAACTTGTTTGACCAGACTATTAAATACCTCTGTGTATTGCCCTAAAAAATCAATTACTTCCTTCTGTTGACTTGATTCCATAATATATCCCTTTAAATTATATGATTACAATTTATCTGCGGTTAAAAAACACAAAGTAAAAGTATTTTTAACAAATTATCAACAAACAAGTTACAAACAATATTAATAAGATACAAACATATTTGCTTATTATTTATGTTAACCGTGTCTTCAAACGTAAATTTAAGCTACATAATGCGTGTTTATAATGAGTGAACACTTAAGATATATTTATTTTTGACGCGGTGCAGCAAAATATTATTGACCAATACAGATTTGCTATGTACACTCATTTTATATATAAATGCTGCACCGCAGGATAAACAACATATGATGTATCAAACTTACGATTTATATACTCGCTCAGCCGAAATGATGAATGGTTTTATCGCCTTGAGTCAGCAATTCATAACTCACCCGTTTAACCCTTATGCAAAGACCTTGTTAGGAAAAAGCATTAGTGCGGGACTTGATAGTGCCTATCACTACACTAAAATTTATGACAAACAAGCTTATGATGTTAAAACAACTTTAATTGATGGCAAATCTATTGGTGTTACCGAACAAGTCATTCTAAAAAAACCTTTTTGTAATTTAATTCATTTCGCACAAGATACCAATGTTAAGCAACCCAAACTATTTTTAGTGGCGCCGCTTTCAGGTCATCATGGCACTTTATTAAAAGCTACAATAGAGCGTTTAGTTGCAGACCATGATGTTTACATTACTGATTGGCTAGATGCTAAACATGTGCCTTTATCTGAAGGAAGTTTTGGTTTTGATGATTACGTAAGTTACTTAATTGATTTTATGCATGAGATCGGTGAAAACACTCACGTATTAGCCGTTTGTCAACCTACGGTTCAGGCGTTAATAGCAACAGCGGTAATGGCTAAAGCGAAAGATCCTTGCAGCCCTAAATCACTTACATTGATGGCGGGTCCTATTGATACTAGTATTAATCCTAACGAGCTTAATAGATATGCTAATAGTAAAGATTTAAGTTGGTTTGAAAATAACGTGATTATGACCGTGCCTAATCGCTTTCCAGGTGCTGGAAGAAAAGTATATCCTGGCTTTATCCAATTAGCTTCTTTTCTGTTGATGAACATAGAAAGCCATATAAATAAACATACTGATTATCTTAGCCATGTTTTTCATGGCAAAGAAGAAAAGAGAGCAAGTCACCGTGATTTTTATGATGAATACCTAGCGGTATTAGATCTTAATGGTGAGTTCTATTTAGAAACGATTGACCGAGTTTTTATTAATCAAGACCTAGCCAATGGTAAAATGACTTACCGAGGTGAACTAGTTGATTTATCGGCAATAACTCATACTCCTTTGCATACCATTGAAGGGCGAGACGATGATATTTGTTCTTTAGGTCAAACTGAAGCAGCACAATCTTTATGTGCCAATATTTCAGCGAAAGATAAACTGCATGAAATTTTTGATGGTGTAGGTCATTTTGGCACCTTCAGTGGCTCAGGTTTTCGCAATAGAATCGCGCCTAGTATCACAAAATTTATTAAAAAATATAACTAACTGTTATCATAAAAATAGTTTACTGATTAACTCAAAAGTAGGTTTGATCAAACCTACTTTCTCATCACTTGTACGTCCGTAGCCATTAAGTTGTATTTTTGAGCGCTTGAGCTAGTCTAATTCAAGGTGCTGTAATGTAAAAAGAGTTATTCTGTTACAAGTCAGCCCAAGCATAAAATGATAGGGTGCAAATACAGCTTCGATGGGCTTAAAATTACTATGCTTGACTCAAATCAGGTTAATTAATACCAAAAATCTGTATTTTTTATGGTAACGGATATGAGTAATGGATATAGGTAACCCGACTATCTTGCTACCCAACCACCATCTAATACCATAGTTTGTCCAGTCATATTTTTAGCTAGATCACTGGCTAAATAAGTCACTGAAGCACATATTTCTTCTATATCAATAAAAGCTTTTTTTGGCATGGGGGCCAACATAATATTGTTAACAACTTCTTCTTCACTAATGCCATGTTCTTTTGCTGTATCAGCAATTTGTTTCTCAACGAGTGGCGTTTTTACATAGGCAGGGCAAATGGTATTAATCGTAATATCTTGCTCGCCAGTTTCTAACGCAATCACTTTAGAAAAACCAATAATGCCGTGCTTGGCAGCAACATAGGCACTTTTGTATGGCGATGCTACTAAACCATGTAAAGAGCCAATATTAATAATGCGACCAAAATTATTAGCTCTCATCAAAGGTAATATTGCTTTGGTCATCATTGCGGGTCCGACTAATAATACATTAGTAATTAATTGCCATTTATCAGCTGGGAAATCTTCTAATTTAGCAACATATTGAATACCTGCATTATTGACTAAAACATCGATACGGTTATTAAATTCATTTGCATGAGCAATAACATTATCAATATCAGTTTGAACCGTCACATCAAGCTTAAACGCTAAGGCATCTCCTCCTGACTGGTTAATAGCTTGAGCAACTTCTTGTGCCACAACTAAATTAATATCGCTAATAAGGACTTTATAACCTTGCTTAGCTAAATTTTTTGCTATTCCTAAGCCAATACCACTGACAGAACCCGTTACCAAAGCTGTTTTCTTTTGAGTCATGTTTTACTTCCCTTTATTTATTGCGTCAAATAACAACAGAATATAATGATACGCTCATAATGTTAACAAAACTATTTCATTTTTGAGTGATAATTAAACTAATGGTGTTTTTATACAGCAACATTCACAAAACGTTAATGTGTAGACATTATAGTAAATAACACCCATTTTTTTAGCGTAATTAATAACCAGTAGAAAGTTGTTTTAGAACAATAAAGAACCACTAAAAATTTGTTTTAAACACAAACACTGACTAGAGTTATTTAACAAGCTAGTAACATAATAGAAAGTGAAAGCGGTAAAATATATAGCATTAAAAAATTAACATCGATTTTTTTCAAACGTTAGTATGCTAGTTGTACGATAGGTGTTGGTATATTGCTCACGTTGAAAGTGGAAGTAGTGTTAATAAACGGATTATAAATCTCTATAGAATCATTATAAAATACAACAAGGAGTACAAATATGGGACGCATTGCATTAGTAACAGGTGGAACACGTGGGATAGGCGAGTCTATTAGCATAATGCTAAAAGAGCATGGTTACACTGTTATCGCGAATTATGCTGGCAATGATCAAGCAGCTCAAGAGTTCACCGAGCGAACAGGTATTAAGTCGTTTAAATTTGACGTCAGCGATTTTGAAAGTGTAAGTAAAAGTATTCATGATATAGAATCTGAAATCGGGTCAATCGATATTCTTGTAAATAATGCCGGTATTACTAGGGATGGTACCATGCACCGAATGGATTTTGAGCAATGGAATAAAGTTATTCAAACCAATTTATCTTCTTGTTTTAATACTTCTCGCGCTGTTATTGAGGGTATGAGAGCGCGCTCATTCGGGCGCATTGTTAATATAGGATCGGTTAATGGCCAGGCAGGTCAATATGGTCAAGTGAACTATGCAGCCGCTAAATCTGGTATCCATGGTTTTACCAAAGCATTGGCACAAGAAGGCGCTGCAAAAGGCATTACCGTCAATGCGATTGCCCCAGGTTATGTTGAAACGGATATGGTGCGAGCAGTTCCTGCTGATGTTTTAGACAAAATTGTTAGAACAATACCGGTAGGGCGATTAGGTCAACCAGAAGATATCGCACGTTCTGTATTATTTTTAGTGGCCGATGAAGCAGGTTTTGTTACTGGCTCGACCTTATCCATTAATGGTGGTCAGCACATGTACTAATTATATACCTGCTTAACTTTAAGATGCAGATTTCAGTATGTTGACAAGGGTGCAGCCGTTATCTTTATATCGTAACTTGATCTGACTTGCTAGCTTAACGCTAAAACTGCATTTTGAAGTGGAAAAGATATAGAAAATATCATGTTATAACTTTTATATTATTAAAGTAGATGAACAATTATCTACTTTTTATTTTGCATGTATAGCACTTTTTTCTAACTCTTTAGACTTTCTTTATTTACTTATATTTTGTTATTTGCAAAAAATTATTCGAGTTTTACATTGAGTGCTGAAATCAACATACATATGAATCCGTTAAATTAGCGAGGAAAAATTATTATGAATGTAAATAGTGTTGTAGTGTTAAGTGCCGTGCGTTCTGCTGTTGGTACTTTTGCGGGTGGTTTAAAAGACATAGAGCCGGCTGAGTTGGCAGGACAAGTATTAGCCGAAAGTATCAAAAAATCAGGAGTAGACGCGGAGCAATATGAATCAGTGATAGTGGGTAATACTATACCAACTGAATCCCGCTTTCCCTATGTTGCGCGAGTAGCCTCTATTCAAGCGGGCATGTCTTTAAACTCTACTGCAATGGCGCTTAATCGCTTATGCAGTTCTGGCTTGCAAGCAGTGGTGAGTTCGGCCCAAGGTATTATGTTAGGTGATCATCAGCTAGCGATTGGCGGTGGTGTTGAAAATATGTCACGTGGGGGATATTTGTCACCGGCTATGCGTGCCGGTGCTCGTATGGGCGACAGTGCCATGATTGATATGATGGTGTCGACATTAACTGACCCATTTGGCGTTGGTCACATGGGTATTACTGCTGAAAACCTAGCGACTAAATGGCATTTAAGCCGTGAAGCACAAGATGCTTACGCTGCAGAGTCACACACTCGTGCCGCTAAAGCCGTAGAGGCGGGTTATTTTAAAAGCCAGATTGTGCCAATAGAGCTTAAGAGTCGCCGCGGCAGCACTTTCTTTGAAACGGATGAACATATAAAAGCAGGCACAACGGCAGAGTTATTAGCCGGAATGCGTCCAGCATTTAAAAAAGACGGTAGCGTAACCGCAGGTAACGCCTCCGGTATAAACGATGCTGCATCTTTCTTAACGCTAGCGAGTGAAAACTATGCAAGCCATAATAATTTATCGCCAATTGCACGTATGGTTTCTTATGCGGTTGCGGGTGTTCCTAACGATGTTATGGGCGAAGGTCCTATTCCAGCCTCTAAAGCGGCATTGGCTAAAGCCGGCTTGTCTATTACTGATATGGATGTTATTGAATCCAACGAAGCCTTTGCAGCACAAGCGTTAACCGTTGCTAAAGGACTTGATTTAGACCCACTAAAAACTAATCCCAATGGTGGCGCAATTGCTTTAGGTCACCCTATTGGTGCTTCAGGAGCAGTCATTGCCACTAAAGCTATTCACGAGCTACATCGTGTAGGTGGCAAGTATGCACTTGTTACTATGTGCATTGGTGGCGGACAAGGTATTGCCGTTATATTTGAACGTTTATAAATCTAAACTGATCGTTTAATCGTACTAATAGGGCAACATTGTGTTGCCCTATTTTTATTTAAGGCACTTATTATAAAGCGCTTATTGTATAGCGTGACGGTTTAGATAACCGTAGTTAATTTCCAGCAACATCAGTTTTTTTGTTCGCTTGAAACAAGAATGAATGCAATGGAAAAATTACCAAACACGCGTTGAAGCACAGCAATACATATTGAGTTACATATTGCATTAGATATTGAATTAGATAGTAATGTTTTATAGCAGTTGCCGCTTTCATCATTTTGGTTACAAAAGCCCAAACGATGATGAAAGCGAAATAATGAAATTGAAAAAAGTCGCTTAACTAGCTTGTCTAAATTTAGTTGAGCCGATTACCTTGTTGAGTTTATTTAGGTTTATTTACCTTATTAAAAGGCATTTTTAATAAGGTAAATAAACTGGCATTTTTTTTATTGGCGGGAAAACTTTTAAGACCTATCGCTAAATCCTCATCACTTCTTTGTGCCTGTGACTTATAACTAGCAAATATTCTATCCCACCAACTAACACTAAACCCATAATTGCTATTAGTTTCTTCTACTACTTGGCTGTGATGAATACGGTGTAATTCTTGCGTAATAAGTATGGTTCGTAATGGTCGCTCTAACCAAGGGGGTAATCGAATATTGGCATGATTGAATAGCGAAAAGCCATTGAGCGCTACTTCAAAAATAATCACCGCAAGTGCAGGTACGCCAAGTACAATAACCGCTAAGCCTTTAAGTAATATACTTAACACTATTTCAATGGGATGAAAGCGCAAGCCCGTACTGGCATCGGTATGACTGTCGGCATGATGAACTTTATGAACACGCCACAGTATAGGCACAAGATGAAAAAGTCGATGTTGCCAATAAATCATTAAATCTAATAATAATAAACTCAAAGCGATACTCAGCCAATTTGGCAAGTTAATGACATTGAATAGGCCAATACCTTGTGCTGAACTATACAAAGCAATACCGGTAACACCAATAGGTACTAATAGCCTAGCAACGACTGACGATAAAATTAACAAAGAAAAGTTACCTAACCAACGATCACCTTTAGTCAGTTTGCTTTTACGTGCAGGAAAGCAGCTTTCTAGCACTAACATAGTGATAAAAATGGCAAAGAAAATACTTAATCGTAAACTGGTATCTGACATTTATTGCCCCTCGGTTAACTTATCTTTATCATTATTTTTCGCCGTCTTAGTTGGCTTTTTTAAGCTGTGTTCTTTTAATGTATGATAGCCGCCATAAACCCGTGTAACAATTGTTATTGCCGCTAATGAAGCAAAGCCATAGGCAAGTTCAGCAAAATATTGTGGCCATAAACAAAATGTGACAAAAATAAGAATGGTCTCGGTGCCTTCGGTTAAGCCATTTAAATAATAAAAACTTTTGTAAGCAAATTGTGGTTTGTCCAAGTTGAGTTTTTCGGCTGGAATAGCAAAAGCTAAAAAGCTCGATCCAGTACCCATAAATACCGCTAACAATACTGCGGCGGCTAAAGCATTTTGCTCGGGGTTAGCCAATGCAAAACCTAAGGGTATCGCGGCATAAAATAAAAAGTCGAGGCAAATATCTAAAAAGCCACCTGCGCTGGTGCTGTTGTTTTGGTGCCGTGCTAGTGCACCATCTAAACCATCAAATAGCCGGTTTAGTACAATGGCGGCTAAAGCTAAATTCCATAAGTTTAAGGCTAAAAAAGGCACGGCTAACAAACCTATTATAAAACCGACTAGGGTGAGTTGATCTGCGGTTACTTGGCGTTTATCTAACAAACTAACCACAGGCTGTAACAAAGGCTTTATCAAAGGCGTAATATATTTATCTAGCATAAGTCTGTTTCTTAAATGTCTTGTTGTGGTGTTTTCAAGTGCAACACTTTGCCATTAGCCGCTATGGCGTCTGACTCATCATGTGTCACCATAATAACAGGTAATTGGTGTTGTCTAATTTGTTCAAAGACTAACTGTCGAGTCTCTTGGCGTAACTGACTATCTAATTTACTAAATGGCTCATCCAATAATATGGCTTTAGGTTGACTCAATAATACCCGTAACAAGGCCACACGTGCTTGCTGTCCGCCAGATAAACTCTCAGGTTGGCGATTTTCTAAACCAGCTAAACCCACATCAGACAGTGCCTGACTAATTTTTATTGCGCGTGTTTTGTTATCGCCTTTAGGCATCGCAAAAGCAATATTACCGGCAACAGATAAATGCGAAAATAACAAAGCGTCTTGAAACAATAATCCGATATTACGCTGATAACTGGCGACTTTGGTAATATTTTCACCGTTGAGATAAAGCTGACCATCAGCTTGAAATTCTTTGGGCAACATACCGGTTAGCCAATTTAATAACGTTGATTTTCCACTGCCTGAAGGTCCCATTATGGTCAGTACGTCACCACCTTTTATCGTTTCGTTAAGTGCTAGTAAAGGTGTTTGCTGGCGCATTATGGTTAAGTTTTTTATCTGTAAACTGTTGTTCTCAAAAGAACTGCTCATCGGTTAACCTTAGTGATATAACTTACTGTTTTGTTATTGTGCTTTACTTGAGCCTTTTGTCTGTTTTTTCGCATCGATATTAGCCAAATTAGCGAAAAAGCGATGGCGGGTAAAAGCATCTGTATTAGCGCATAAACCGCACTTGTGCGGCGACTCGCGCCGTTGGCTAAGCTTACCGCTTCGGTGGTCACGGTATTAAGCCGTCCACCACCGACTAATAATGTTGGTAAATATTGGCTAAAACTAATGGCAAGTCCTAATGCACTGGCCATCATTATAGGCATTAATAATTGTGGCAAACTCAGCTGTAAAAATATTTTAATCGGCGATGCACCTAAGCTTGCCGCCACTTGTGCATAACGCGAGTCAAGCAGGCGATAACTGGTGGCTAAAGATAAAAATACATAAGGTAAAACAAACAGTAAATGTGCCAAGGCAACATTGATAAAGGTTGCTTTACTATGAACCGCTTCTTGTAGCCAGACTAAGCCAAATAAAAAAGCAATGCTGGGGATCATTAACGGCAAATAAATAATGACACTACTAAAGCGTGAGAGCTGAGCCCCGTTTTGTTTTTCAAACTCTAAGGTCAGCAAAGTTAAAATGAGGGCAATGCTAGTCGCGACCAAGCCAATGGAGAGTGAGTTTATTATCGGTGTTTGTACTTGTAGCAAAGCCGATTGCCAATGCATTATTACCCATTGTTCAGGCAGTGCTAACGGAAACTGCCAGAAGCCGGCAAATGACCAAAACACCATGCCAATCAACGCCAAGGCAATAAAGCCGATTAACAACAGGGTAAAAATATTGATGATTTTAGACCAGAAAACATCACCATATGTGCGCTGACCGTTACTTAAGCTTTTACTGCTTATAGTTTGAGTTAGCTTTTCTAATAGCCACCAAGTGAATAGCACCGAAAGCGTAATGAATAATTGTAATATTGCCCCAGCGGACGCTTTTATTCGCAAGCTTAAATCGACATCATGAAACCAGTTCATAATGGCAACCGCTAATGTCGGTGGTGTATTTGGCCCCAATATTAAAGGCATTTCTACACTGGCACTGGCGTATGCGAGTATGGCTAACATGGGTAAACGCATTAACGGATAAATGTTAGGTAGCACGGCCTTGAAAAACCCCGTTATCGGATAATAGCCTAAGCTAAGCGCAACACGATATTGCGCCCGTAACTTGATATTAAGCTCGGGTTGAGCAATAGCGCCCAAAGTCATTAATAATAAAAAAGGCAGCTCTTTTAGTGTTAAACCCATAATAATACTAATACCGTAAGGGTCATGGGGCAGTAACCAATCTGTCGGACTTTGCCAACCGGTTAACCAAGGTGACAGTAGGCGAGCAATCATGCCTGAAGGTGTGATCAAAAAGGCAATAGCTATTGCGGCCGCGGCATGGGGTATCACTAAAATAGGCCCTAACAAACGTTGAATACGGGCTAACCACGGGCTATCAAAATAATTGGCTAACAGTAAAAGTGTCATAATAAAAGCTAATAAACCACTGACAATACTGCTGAAAAAACTCAAGCCGATCATTTGAGCTATGCCGGGTGTTTGTACTAGTTGCTGAAAGCCTTGTAAGCCAAACTGAGTTCTGTCTAAAGCCGGTAACCAACCAAAGGCCGGTAAAAGCACACCTAATAAACCACCCAGCACAGGTAAAATTAATATCGCTATTAATAATTTAGGGCTGAACTTTACCACGGTACTAAAAAGTGTGTCGAGCAGCTTGGTCTCATCTTTTAGAGGACGGTTGTTTAAGGAATTACTCGTCAGCTTATGGCTCATTTGTTATTGCGCTCCATAACGTTTTAACCATTCACGGGTTAATAATATTGACCAACTGGGATGGGGCTCACTTAATGCTGTGATTTTACTGCTAACAGGTAAGGCGCTTGGGTGCTGTTGCTCAATACTAAACAATAATTGTTCTTGCTGACTTAGTTGCGACACATCGAGAACCGTGCTGTCGCCCCATATTTTAGCTTGTTGTTTTTTAGCCTGCGCCTCAACACTGAGCATAAAATTGGCTACTACTTTTGCGGCATCACTATTTGCGGCATTATAAGGAATAGCGATAAAATGAATATTACTTAAACTACCATCTTGCATGACGAAGCTACGGGTATTTTTGGGTAAGTTATAGCGTTCAACCGCTGCCGGTACTTGCGCAGCAGAGAAGGTAAAGCCTAAGTTTATCTCGCCGTCACCAACAAGTCTTTGTAATGCTGTGCCACTGGCAACAAAATATCGCCCTTGATGCCACAAATACGGATGCAGTTTATCTAAAAATGACCATAAAACGGGTAGCAATGTTGCTTGGCTTTGCGTTGTTACTGCTTGATATAGACCTGACTTTACTTGCGCTGGCTGATGCTGATTAAGTGTGATTAAGGCATACTTTAAAAAGCTTAATGATAAAAAATCAGGCGGTTTTGGGTAAGTAAAGCGACCAGGGTTTTGCTCAGCCCAAGTTAATAATTGGCTAATATTTTTTGGTGCATGGCGAATACTATCTTGATATGTATTTATTGGCTTATTGATATTAGTTAAAGGTGTGTAATAAAAGGTTAGCGAAGCTTGTCCCCAAGGTGCTTCCATGCCTTGCGTTGGCAAGCCAAAATCACGGGTCATTGCCTCATTCTCTCTGGGGTTCGTTAGCCAAAAGTTAGGTAATTGTGAAACCCAACCTTGCGCTAAGAGCTGATACTTTGCCATTGATGCAAAATTTTCACCATTGATCCAAACTAAATCAACTTGTCCTTGCTGATGATTATTTGCTGACTTTTCTGCTAAAACACGACTAACAGCTTCGCTGGTGTCGGTTAGTTTTACATGCTGTAAGTCAATGTTATATTCTTGCTTTACTCGCTTAGCAAGCCATTGAATATAGCTATTAATTTGCGGGTCACCGCCCCAAGCATGAAAATAAACTGAGGGGTTTTTTCCTAATGTTTCTCCCGTACTCCACTTTGTTTGTATCGGTGAGTTGTTTGATATTAATACGCTGTTCACTTTAGCGACTGAGCTTGTTTCAGGGGGCGCTGCAAAGGCAGTGTTGGCATAACTTAATGAGCTTGTAGTAAATAGCATGGTAAACAGCAGGGTGAACCCAGCTAAAAACCTTAACCTAGGTAACCAAACAGTGGGCATAACTGCCTTAACCCTTGAGGTTTTTGATACGGGTGTCATAAAGTTATTGGCTTGTTGATACGATAACGACATGACGGTTTGATGCGGAAAATGAGTGGCAAAAAGAGTCGAGAAACGACCCCTTTCACCATTCAAAAAACACTTCGATTTACCTAGCGGCATTGAGTGCCCAATCATAATTTAAGAAATTCGTTGCCATGTCTTCCGACTTTAAACCTGCTTGTTGCGCTGGTGTTAAGTTCAATGCTTCACGGTAGAGCAATACGAAAGCAGATAGAGAATGACTGCCACGAAAGCCTTGTGTGAAGTCATCGCCATACCATTTGAAAATAGCGGAAAGCTCCATTGCATCTTCAGTAAAACGATTACGGCTCTTATCGGTTAAAAAACGTATCGTTTGCTCACTTAATTGTTGCTCTAGTTTGTCAGCGCTATAAGCTTCTTCACGCAAAGCAGGGCAGCCAATGCTGGCACAATTTACCGCAAAGTGAATACGCGGATCGCCATATTTATTATCGCCACGAATTAATTCATGCTCAATATTGTCTAAGCTACGCGTTTCACCAAGCAGAGGAATAAACTTCTTACTCCACGGTGAACTAAAAAAGCTACCAAGATCTTTTATCGACTTTATATCAGGGTAAGCCGTTAGAATCAGTTCAACTGTCCAAGCATTGTAAGCATTGATCAAAAATGACAATTGCTTAGGGGCAGGCCATTGCTCAAACGTTTGTTTATCAATCTTACCAAGGGCAGTTAAATAAGCCGTTAGCTTTACATGATCAGTTTTCATGCCGGCATAATTTACTTGGCTTGAATGACCATCATTAATTGGCGAAACGTGCTGAGTTAATAAAGCCTGCCATGGTTGATGCAAGGTCTCTTGCGCCGTACTAACGGCGCTAAAAACTGCGCTTAACAGTAACAATACAGCTAACGGCAAAGATTTAGCCCTTAAAAGGGCTTTGTTTAAGTTAATCATGGGTATTAACCTCTTCTCCAGGTGTGGAATTTCTCTAACCAGCTTAAAACGGTTTCTGGTGCATGGTTACGTTTCCACTCACCTGCTGCGTATTTATTGCCTTCAGCCCACGTTGGGTAGCTGTGAATCGTGCCTAAAATTTTGTTTAAGCCTAAGCCATGCTTCATTGCCAATACGAACTCAGCGATTAAATCACCAGCATGTTCAGAGACAATAGTGACACCCAGTATTGTATCTTTACCTTTTGGTGTGATCACTTTAATAAAACCATTGGCCGCACTGTCAGTAATTGCTCGGTCTAACTCTTCAAAGTCATATCGGGTAATTTCATAATCGATACCTTGTTCAATAGCTTCTTGTTCATTAATACCGACACGTGCAACCTCAGGGTCAATAAATGTTGCCCATGGAATAACGCGGTAATCGACTTTAAATTTCTTAAAGGTGCCAAATAATGCATTAACTGCGGCATACCAACCTTGATGAGCGGCAACATGGGTAAACTGATAAGGACCAACAATGTCACCAGCGGCAAAGATATTAGGGTATAAAGTTTCTAAATATTCATTGGTTTGAATGGTACGGTTAGTTTCTATACCTAACTCTTCAAGACCGTAGCCTTCTAAGCGAGCAGAACGGCCAACAGCACATAATAACTGGTCGTATTCAATAGCTATTTCTTCTTCTTGATCTGTACCTTGTTCGTGCTTAAGGTTTTTCACAATGATGAATTTTTTACCGTCACGTTGTTCACAACGTAAAGCTTGGTGAGAAGTTAAAATATTCACGCCACTTTTTTGTAATGACTGACTAGCAAATTCAGAGACTTCAAGGTCTTCCCTGATCATGATGCGCTCAGCCATTTCAATTTGTATCACTTGTGAGCCTAAACGAGCGAAACTTTGTGCAAGTTCACTACCAATAGGACCGCCGCCTAATACCACTAATTTTTTCGGTGCGCTATCAAGTTTGGCAAATTCTGTCCACAAGGTGTCACTAGTAACATAACCACTGGTTTCAATACCCGGTAGCTGTGGTACAAATGGACGCGCACCAGTGGCAATAACAATACTGCGGGCCGTTAGTGTTTGCGTGCTACCATCGTTAAGTTTAATTTCTACAGTCCACGGGTTGGTTAGCTTAGCGTAACCTTTAGTGACTTCAACACCTAAGTCCGTGTAACGTTCAACACTGTCGTGTGGCGCAATATCGGCAATCACTTGATGAACACGTGCCATGACTTTCTTAAAAGAAAACTCTGGGGTCGCGTTCTCTAAACCATAGTGTTCACCATGTTTAATTTGATCGACTATTTTTGCACTTTTAATGATTGCCTTACTAGGAACACAACCATAATTTAAACAGTCGCCGCCCATTTCGCCGGCTTCAATTAACGTTACTTTTGCTTTTACTGCCGCCGCAATATAACTGGTGACTAAACCACCAGCGCCGGCACCGATAACAATTAAGTTACGATCAAAACTTTTTGGTTTTTGCCATTTTTTATAGACTTGACGTTGTTTTATTTTGTTAATGATAGTTTTAGCAATAAGGGGTAAAAGACCGAGTAATACAAAAGATAAAATAAGCTTAGGTGATAATATACCTGACAAGCTCTCTATTTCAGCTAATTGCGTACCTGCGTTAACATAAACCATGGTGCCTAAAAACATGCCTATTTGGCTGACCCAATAAAACGTCCAGGCTTTAATACCGGTAACCGCCATTAATAAATTAACTAAAAAGAAAGGAAAAACAGGTACTAAACGTAAGGTGAACAGATAAAATGCCCCTTCTTTTTTTACACCAGCATCAATGGCTTTTAAGCGTTCAGGAAATTTAGCCTTAATGGTATCGCGCAGTAGATAACGTGAGACCAAGAAGGCTAATAATGCACCAAGGCTAGAGGCAAATGAGGCAATAACCAAGCCTTGGGCTAAGCCAAACAAAGCGCCTGAAGCCAAGGTTAAAATGGCAGCGCCAGGTAATGACAGCGCAGCGACTAAAACGTAAAGGGTAAAAAAGCCCCCAATAACCAATAATGGCGATTGTTCGCGCCACTGGCCAAATTGCGCCATTGAGGCTTTTAATCCCTCTAAAGTAAGTAACCTATTGAGATCAAAATAAAAAAACAATGCCACCAGTGTGATGGCGATAACGAATAATAATAACTTCTTAAACATAAAAACTGTCCTTAAAAACTGTGCTGTATTGTGAATTTGGCATTGATAGGTAATTCAGGAAAAACCAAGGTTGAACCAAAATATCCGCCTTCAAATACTGGCCGCCAATTCTTTTGATTCGTGACATTATCGATATCGAAACGCAATTTAGTGTGCTCGCCAATTCGGTAACTGGTGTTAAGACCTAAGGTGTATTGATCGCGTATGTTGACTGTTGCTAAAAAATCTAGTGGGTAACTTGAGGTATATAATGCCGCAAAGCCTGCTTGCCAAGACTCTGTAATATAAAGGCCACCATTAATACTTAATGATTGCTCTGGTATGCCTTGTACACGTCTATTAGAACGAGGAAAAGCCGTGAAGTTTGGTGCTCCTACGCTAGTACCTTGAATAATATCGGGACGAGAATTATCAAAGGCATCAGCAATTTGCGACGAACTTTGACTACTGGCAGAATTATCATAACGAGCATCAAGATAACTGTAACCTATGTTAAACCAATAGGGCGCGGCATCATAAAACACTTGCAGTTCAACACCTTTAGTTTTTATGCCTGTGTTACTGCCGTCGCGATTACGTAAGCTACGACGCTGATTAAACAATGCTCCGTCAATATACCAAGCGCTGTTGTCGGGTATATATTTAATGCCCACTTCATTGAGCGTATTTTCAGTGGCAAAGTTCTGTGTATTAATTAAGTTATCAGCGCCTAATGAATTACCACCGGCCATGCTATTTGAAGTTGCTTCGTTATAACTCGTTGCAGCATAAACAGTTAAGTCAGCATTTAGCTTGTAATTAACGCTGGCTTGGCCTGAATGTAAGGTTTTATTAATACTATCTTGTGCCGCTTTTTGTCCCGCAGGTGCAATAGGATCTCGTGCTTGTACATCATAAAAATCAATACGATAACCAAAGTTTGTTCTTAGACGATCGCTCCATTGACTGTCTTGTTGAATGGCAAAGCCCGTTTGCCAGCTGGTAGAGTCGGTAGTATCTGATAACGAATAGTCACCAAGGTTGTCATTATTGACATCATACTGACCACCGGGTGAAACAAATACACCGGGGCGCAACTCCACAAGTCTAGCTTGTTGTTCTACTGTTAGGGGAATGCGGCGGCCCTCAACAGGGCCAGTTAAATCAATAGGGTCATCAGCTTCGGTGGTAAATTGGCTATAACCGCGCACTTTATTATAACGGACATCAAAAGCGAGAATGGTTTGTTGCTGATTGTTCCAATCATGACTTAGCTCAAGTCGGTTTTGCGCGGTATCGGCAGCATCTATAATTTCCACAAAGCTATTTTGAGCAATTTCATCACGGGTTAAATGTTGATAATAAGTGCTATTTTTTAATTGTGTTTGGCTGCTTAGTTCGCGGGTGTAGATGCTGTGTAATAAAAAAGTGTTAGCTTCGTTTTCATTATCAGGATCGGTTAATACCGTACTACGGCTAATTTGTACTTGTCCGGTTGGTGAAATTACTGCTCCAGCGCCGGGTATAAGGCTACCATTAGGTTGTACGCCTTGGCCGGTAATATATAAGCCGCTGTCGATTAGCGCTTGTGTTGGCCTATTAATGCCAGCATTGTCGGTAAATTCAACTTGGTATAATTCAAGGTTAATATCCCACGTGCTTTGGTTATCAGGCAATAAACGAAAGGCGGCGTAAAAGCTGTCACTTTTAAAGCTTGAGTAATCATAAAAGCTGCCATTATCAATGTGCTCGGCGCTGACTCTAAAACCACTCTCACCCTCAACAATTGGCGCACCTATATCAAGTTGTGCACTGTATTGATCCCATCGCCCAGCAGTCAACTTTACTTTTGCAGCACTTTTTTCAGTTGATGCGCGTTTAGATTGTAAATTAACAAAACCACCGTTACGTTGGCTACTACCAAATAACACCGGTGGCGCACCTTTTATTACATCAAGCTGCTCGACAGAATTAAAAGAAAGTGGTACACCAAAGCCGTTATTTCCGGCTTGGCGACGCATACCGTCTTGAAAAAGCTCGCCTAATTGACCACGTAAAGTAGGTAAGCTTGGCGCACCAAAACCACTGGCTGAGTAGCTGTTAGGCGTTACGGCTAAAATATCTTGCAAGTCAGTTATGTTTAATTGTTCCATCATGGCGCTAGTAATAGGCGTCATAGAACGCGCAATATCAGCTAAGCCTAAGTCATCGCCAAATGGCCCATTTATTTTGGTGTTTTTGGGCGAAAAACCATGATTAATAATGCGTTGACCTGCAACTTCAATAACTTCAACATCAGTTTCCTTAGCTTCTTCAGCAATGGCTATATGAGCGTGAAAAATAAAGTGCATACTAAGGGCTATTAAACTGTATTTCATTTGAGAGTACCTAAAATATTGTTATTAATATTTTTGTTATTAATCATGCTTGATTATGAACTTATTAAAAATGTTATGTCAGTCTAGACCTAGATTAAAAGTAATAAATTTCAGGCTTTTAATTTATATTGGTTTTTAATCTTAGTCATTAGTCAAAATAGCGTTTTAAAATTTCTTATGGATCGATTAAAAAGACATCAGCTATAAAACGAAGTTAATGTACTAATGAGGGAATAACGATAGTGAAAATATTGGCAATATTACTCAGATTTTTTTAGAGTATTGATGAGCTAAATTGAAAGAGCTGTAGTTGATGTTGAAAACTTGCTGATAGCTAACCAATTTACAGTTTTTGAGAGTTTTTGAGAGTTTAAATATAAACAAGACTTGGCCCAGTAAAAACTAAAAATACGCATTAATCTTTGTGTTTATCAGCAGTTTTGAGCTTGATGGGTGTTGCAGCAGGAGCCGATATTATTTTTTCTTCTTCTTCTTTTTTACGTACGGGGTAAGATGATGAGTTAGCGTTAGTTTGAATGTTTTTGTTAATAAAGTCTAGGGTAGACTTATGCATTTCCTTCAATATATGCTTTTGATCTTAATAAATATACAGCCAAACCATCACAAGTAGCAAGATTATACTTATTGAAGTGGCTTGGCTATAGGCCTACATGTCGTGGCTAATTTGAGAACAAAGTGATTAAAATAATTTTGTTCTCAGTCATAAGCGAATAACTAGTCTTTAGTGACTACTTCTTTTACGCTTGTGGCGATTTTTGCAACAACACGACGATTTAACTTATGGGCAGCAATGGTATTATCTGTTGATAATAATTGAGTTTGACCATAGCCTTTAGTCGTTAATCGACTAGCGTCAATATTGAACTTGTTTACCAGGATGCTTTTTACTGATTCTGCACGTTTTTTCGACATCATTAAGTTATAGTCGGCAGTACCTGTAATAGAAGTGTGTCCTTCAATTTCAACTGAAGTATTAGTATATTCTTTCATAAAATCAGCTAATCGTTGAATATCATCGACTAATGCAGGCTCAACAATAGAGCTGTTATTAGCAAAGGCAATATTAAGCTTAATTTCAACCGCCTGTTCAGAATATAAAGTACAGCCCATAGAATCTACTTTCACGGTCACAGGGGTGTCAGTACAGCGATCAATGTTATCACTAACACCATCGTTGTCACTGTCTAAAGCTTTTGCTACAACAGCAGGCACTGCTGCTACTGTAGGTTTGATGCTTACGGGTGCTTGCTTAACATCGCCAAAGGCATATTTAAGGCCTAATTTTACACCCTGATCGATATAACCATAATCAACATCTTTATAAATAGCGGCTTCACTGTAAAAAGATAAACGGTCGTTAACCTCAAAGTTATAACCGGCACCAATATTTACTGCATTGTAGCTTCTCACATTACTAAAGCGTTTTACGCCAGCAAACATATATAAGTCGCTATCTTCTAGTTTGTAAATAGCGTCAACGCCTCCACGAGTGCCGTAATCCTTATCAGTACCGTTGTTTACGTCATAGCGAGTTCTTGCAATTTCAACGCGCACATTCCAGTAGTCATTAATAATTTTTTGTAAATCGATACCGATGGATTTACCGGCCTCAATTTGGTCCCAATCCATTCTTGCTTCTTTGTTAGTACTCGATTTTATGTAATCGCCAAAGACGCCAAGTTCCCATGTTTTATCAATAGTTTCAGCAGCTAGTGGTGAGCTAATAAGGGCTGCGAGTAGAGAAATTTTAAATGCTTTCATTGCTAATTCCTTGTTTAGGTCTAAATAATTTTAATAAATTCTGTTTTGTATAACTTTTGTATAACGAAGATGATTAAAGAAAGTCATAAATTAATTTCTCAGTTAAGTTTCTAATACGTATTTTGACAATTATTTTTATAAAAGGCTACATATTACCTATTTTATTTTGATTAAAATCAACTGAGAGTCTTGATGTGTTTTAGTTGTAAGTAATTAATTCTACTGAGAACTAGCGAGAGCTAATGCGTAAATGATAATTGAAAATAAAAGTAGGGCGATTTTTGATGTTACAGGCGGTTGCTAGCTAGATTAGGCTAAAGTTGCAGAGGTGAATTGAGTTTAATTTAGTTGAACTGAGGTTAAAGAAGAGGGGCTTATTTTACCCCTCTTTACATTGCTATTTTTTTTGACTTTGTAAGCAATTTTGTTATCAGGTTATTTTTTTACCCACTGCCCAGCAGCATTTTGAATAAAATGGCCGGTCTGAGTTTTATTTAAGGCTTTTTCAGCGGCTAGTGCGGTGACTTGCGCCATGGTGATGTTATTTTTACGCGCTAGGTTAAGGTAAATACTTTTACGTTTTTCGTTAACATTTGCCACTAAGCTTTGCGCTTCAACGTCCTCTACCACTAGGCCTAAGTAACCGTTTTGCATTTCGCCAATCAAGCCTTGTTGCTTGGCGTCGTCTAGTGAAATAGCCCATGCGGAAAATGTCATGGTTACAGCTAGCAGCGCACAAGTTAATTTTTTAACTATGTTGTTGGTCATGTTATTAGATTTTTTACTTGTTAATTTATGAGTTAATCTATTAGATAAGTTATTCATAATTACTCCTTAAAATACGTCGCTATCGGCACTAAAAATGTCATCAAGTTGTTTATCGACTTTTACCCTGATTTCATGATCAATTTTTAAATTTAAATTAATCGTGATCGGTTCTTTAGCGCTAACTTCTATTTTATGTGTACAGCCACTGATTATAAAAATAGCTAACACTGTGGTTAGTATTTTATTCATATTTACTCCTTATTTTTTTGTAACCCTTTGATAATACGTTCTTCAAATTTTTCGGTAATTGACATTGATTCAAGCAAGCCTAATAAGTCATAGCTTAAGTTCAAGTTCAGATTCACATCGTTGTCGATGTCTGGATTTCGGCCTTTGATCACGGTTTTTAATAACATATAGCCGTCATCTGCCATTGAAATATCAGAAGACAACTGATGATAGTGTAAGTTCTGCAGGGCATCAAACGCTAACTTTAACTGGCTGTTATTCGCTTTTAGCTCAGCTACCGCCGGATTATTCATCACTTGAATAAGGCCATTAGTCACATTATGCAGTTCGCCTTTTCCGATAGTATATTTTTCGCCATCATAACTAATAGGCAACTGGCCTGAGATGTTGCCGGTTACTACAATACCTTGCTTTTTGTCTAGCGCCAACACTTGCTCTAAGTCTATACTAGTTAGCTGAACGTCAACTGAATGACCATGCTCAAGCGGCCATTGAATTTTTGGAATGGCAAAGCTACCGCCTAAGATATTACCTTTGATTTTTGACGCTGATATTGTAAAGTCTTTTTCATAACTAAAAGCGGTGTTAACGGAGAGTTTTGATATTGGTGTTGGGATATCTATCAATGCAATCGTGAGGTTTTCTTTTCGATCATTAGAGACATCATGTGGCGTGGTTAACTTGCCCGCTAAAAATTGAAAATTTTGCTGCCAATTAAGCTCTTGTAGCCAAATGCCATCTACTTCACCGCTGACTGATTTCATTGCTATTGATATGGCTAGTGGTGTTTTTTCAAAATCTGTTAAATCATTTACCTGACCTTTTACGCTGTAGCTCAATGTGCCTTCAACTAAGGCTATTTTTGTTGGTAATTCAATATTTAGAGCAAGCAGGTCAGTTAACTGAAGCTCTTCAGCCGTTAATGCGATGTTAGGTTTATCTACTGCGCCCGATATTGTTAAATTTCCTAGCGCTACATTATCGGCAGTGGCTGTAGCATTTATTTCAATGTTATTTAAATTACCGGCAATAGTGCTGCTTAGCGCTAATTTTTTGACTGTAATCATTTTACCCACACGCAATTTTTCAGCCTGACTTTGCACTTTTACATTTAAGTTAATGGCACGCTTACCTGGTATTTTCGCCTTATTGTTAACTTTTACAGGGTTTTGACTTTGCAAAGCGGTTTGTTGTTGAATCGGGTGGTGTATTTCTACACTGCCTTGTACTTTCGTGGTTAACTGTTTAATCGAGAATAGCTTTTTATTCGTTGTTTTTTGCTTTGTCGACATGGCGATCTTGTTGCTAGTAAACGATGAGTTTTCATCAAGGTTTATGATTGTTTGCGCGTGGCTTTGGCTAAGAGAACCTTGCAGCTTGACTATAACCGGTGCATAAGTGAAATTATTAATGCTTGAGAGTAACAGTGGGCTATCAAGTTTAAAATTTAGTTGAGCCATTAATGGACTTTCTTTTACTGGGTCTTCTGTTACTGGATTATTGTTGCGACTTGGGTCAACGTTGAGATAATGCTTTAGGTTGAAGGCCATATTATCTAAGTTCAGTTGATGCACTTGCTGAGCACTTTCTGCCTTGATTGCTATGCCAGATAACGACAACTCTTGGTCGTTTAGGTTAAAAGCTAATCTGCCCTTTGGCTGAAAGGCTAATTGCTCAACGGGGTTGTCTTTTAGTAGCGTGATGAGTAAAGGCGATAGCGCGTTGTTGTTTAAGTAATCAATCAGGTGAGGCTGACTATATTGCAGCTGCAAACTGTTGTTATGTTGAAATTCAACTTCAAGTTCAGCAGGGCTGTTAAGCGCTTTATCTTCTTTTTTTGAGGTTTTTTTGCTTAAGTTAGACGTGCTTAAATTAGCTGTATTTAAGTTAACCGTGTTTAAGTTAATTTTGCTGTGCAGATTAAGCGTGCCCGAGAGTTCAAAGGGTCCACTCGCTTTAACACCTTGAGCAGCAGCAAGTGAAAAATCTTTTAATTGCCCGTCTAAGGTTAATTGTCCTGCTTGATAATTTAATAAGCTATAAAATTCACCGCTAGTGTTAAGCGAGCCTAAAGATTTTACTATTGCCGGTGCTAGTGGCAGTTTATGTGCGAATAAAAACTGTTTTAAGGGGGTTAACTGACCCGATATTTTTAAGGCCAAGGGTGCTTTTTTATGCGGGTTAGTCGATAAATCAACAGATAATAAAACGCTATGCTGAAGATCTTTTAGTGAAAACCCTAGGGTATTTTCACTAACTGAAAACTGGCCTATATAAGGTGCTTTTTTTGTGGCATTACTGTTATTTATTGTACTGCTATTTTTCGGCGAAAAAGGCGAATAACTTATCGCTGCCACCTGAATATTAAAAGGTAACTTAAGCTGTGCAAGTTGCGTTAAATAAGTGTTTAGCTGTTCTGTTAACCTTGCTGGGTTATTTTTTTTCGGGCTACTTTTGAATAGAGTCAGTAAGTCTGCTGTGCCTTTGACCGTTATTGAAGCAATATCGATGCGTTGAATTTTTTGCTCAGCAGCTAATGCCAAGGTTATTACCATATCTTCAATATTGATGTCTGCTTTCGGTGTTTGCAGGCATAAGTGATTTATCGCCAGCTTTAAATCTGTTGTGAGGTGAAAGTCTAGACAAGTAATTTTTGCGTCATATAACGCCAATTCATCATTACTAAAATTTTTTACAATAGCAACGCGGGCAAAATAGACCAAAAAGAGGCTAGTTATAATAGTGCTTAGTACAAGGGCAAGTGTAATTAAGCTTTTTTTGGGGACTATCATTTGTGGGTATTTATTCCTTCGTCCATGGGCTTTCTGGCTGTGTTTAATCCATTTGTACCGCTACTTTATGGCTGTTGGGTCATAGGATCAATAAAAATCATGGATTTAAATACCTAGCTAAAAAATAGCGTCCGAAAAAATTATTATTTTCTCACACATGAGCATATTTTAATTACGCTATAGAAGCGTTATGATATTGGAATTTTTCACGTAAAGACTATAAAGAGAGACACATGTCAGCTGTTCCATTAGAACGTATTACCATAGAACCTACTTCACCCGCCACAGCCTGTGTTATCTGGTTACATGGCTTAGGAGACTCTGGTGCAGGATTTTCGCCTATTGTGCCAGAACTAGGTTTGCCTAAAAACCACGCGGTACGCTTTGTGTTTCCACATGCGCCAGAGCAAGCAGTGACTATTAACCAAGGCCATGTCATGCGTTCATGGTATGACATAAAAAGTATGGATTTACATAACCGTGCTGATATGGACGGTGTACTTAAGTCTGAAGTCAAAATTCGAGCCTTAATTGCCGAGCAAGTTACAGCGGGTATACCTGCAAACAATATTATTTTAGCGGGCTTTAGCCAAGGCGGCGTGATGAGCATGTTTACCGGCTTGCGTTACCCTGAAAAGCTTGCAGGCATTATGGCGTTATCATGCTATTTACCTAACGCTGATGCATTACCCGAGCAACTAAGTGCGGCAAATAGCGATACAGAAATTTTGCAACAACACGGCGATAATGACGATGTTGTGCCTTTAAGTGCAGGTAAAATGGCTAATACCTTACTTAATGCGAAAAACTACCCAGTAAAATGGCAAACTTATCCGATGGCGCATAGTGTTCATCCAACACAAATCCGTGATATTGCCACATGGTTAGTGGCACGATTAAATCTAGCGTAAAGCTAAGTCATCGAAGGGGAGATAAAATGCCAGAAGTTAAGGTTAAACTTGTTTTTGAGAAAGAAAACAAAAATAGTATCCGTTTTAAAGAAGTAGCTGAGCCAGGCAAGGCTGAAGCTATGGGTAGTATCTATTTACAAAAGTGGCTTGTGGGTGATGCTAAATCAATTGAAATTTCGGTGAAAGTTCCAGACTAGTGATTTTGAATTAATTTGTTTTCAGCTGACTATTGCTCAGTTATTTCGACGAAACACCAAGTTTTGTCGTTAAAAGATAGCATTTATGAAAAATGATGAAGACTTAGAGCATCCTGCGTAGTGGTCAAGTAAAACTGACCACTAATTTATATTCTAGTCAGTATCTTTTCTCTGACTCATTTTGTATTCCTCTCCTGTTTTGAGCTCCAAACCCATAGGTAAAAGTCTTTGCAGTTCAAGCGCTGTAGTTTTTATTGCGCTTAGCCTATCCATGGTCAGTTTGTCCATAACTAGCTCAACGTAGTGTATTTTTAACCATAACGGGTTTAACAACAATATTTTTAACAATCATGGTTTTAATACTAATACCCTTAGCAGATAAATGAATTACCCCAGCTTTTGAAAGACTAATAAGCGATTGTTTGCTGGCATAGCATGATCATTTTCTAGCGATAAACCGACACTCTGCGCTAAGGCCATTATTGCCTCAATATCGCGAATAGCACTTTGGCTATCACGCTCTTTTAACCAGATATCAAAACCGGCATTACTCTCGCTTGTGTACTGGCCTTGATAATTAAATGGCCCATAAACACAACATTTACCCTGTTGATTTAAATGTTGTGATACACCACTAAAAAATGCTTGCACTAATGGCCAGCTAATAATGTGCAAGGTATTCGCTGTGTATATGGCGTCAATTTTTTCAATTGGCCAAGGATGGTTGAGATCAAGTTTAATAGGGGGAAGTAAGTTACCGGCAGGATATTCTCTTAACCATTGGCTAATGCCTTGATGATTTATTAATATATCGCTGGTCTGCCAACTTAACCACGGCATGTTGGGCGCAAAAAATACCGCATGTTGGCCAGAGCCTGAACCGACCTCTAACACAGTTTTACTGGCGCTAAAGCTATCAGCTAGCGCAGCTAAAATAGCGACTTTATTGTTTTCACAGGCTTGGGAGAAGGGTTTGTTCATGGTTGTTTACTCAATTTTTCACTCAGTTCTTTACTCATATGATGACTAGCGTGGCTAACCGTTTTCATCGTTTAATTTATAAGGCAGTAGTGCTTGGCACTGCGCTTGATAAGTACGCATTTGTTGCTGCTCTTGCAAACAAAAGGCTTTGATAGCAGGTTTAAAACCCGCATGTTTGATCCAATGATATGACGTGGTTAGCTTAGGTTCAAAGCCTCGGGCTATTTTATGTTCACCTTGGGTACCTGGGTGAAATAAGCTCAGTTTATTTTCAATACAAAAATCTATGCCTTGGTAGTAACACAATTCAAAATGTAAATTGTTGTAGCTCTTCGTGCAACCCCAATAGCGACCATATAAATGCTTGTCGTCAAAAAAGAACCAAGCACAGGCGATGTCTTCGCCGTTACAGTTAGCGATGATCAACAAGATATGCTCAGGTAACTTTTCTACTATTGACTTAAAAAAATTAAACGATAAATGTGGTGTATGTCCACGTTTTAAATAAGTTAGCTGATAAGTTAAATAGAAAAACTCAAGTTCTTTTTCACTAATATCTTTACCGGTAACGCGTCTAATCTCAATGTTTTGTTGCGCCATTGAAAGACGCTCTTTGCGAGTGTTTTTTCTTTTTCTGGCGGTGAAGCGTGAGAGGAAATCGTCAAAGTCACGGTAGTTATAGTTTAGCCAATGAAATTGCACCGTGTTACGTTGGTAAACATCATCAGACTTTTGCTGTGTTGGTAAGCAATATAATAAGTGCCAGCTATTTAAGTTTTTATGTTGGCAATGGTGTGTTAATACCTCGAAAACATCAGCAAGGCCAACATGGTTAGATAATAATTTATGGCTAGTGACCGGCGTAAAAGGCGTGGTAGCGACTAATTTAGGGTAGTAGGGCATATTATGCTTTTCATAGGCTTCGGCCCATGCCCAATCAAAAACATATTCTCCCCATGAATGAGATTTAACGTACATGGGCAGAATAGCGTTAATTTCATTTTTATCGTTATCACGCAGTTGTAAGTGATGAGGTTGCCAACCTTGAGCACCACTAACCGAGCCACTCGTTTCTAAACACTGGAGAAATTGATAATTTGAAAACACCGATGGCTGTCGATTTAGCCGTTGCCAGTCTTGTTCAGCTATAGCTGAAATATTATTTACGATTTCAATTTTCAATGATTATTCTGTTACTTAAGTTACTCATCTCTGCAGCTTAACAGATGGTGAATTTAATAGGTATAAAGCTTTTTAAGTAACTCATGTGTGGCAATTTCAGAGCAATACTTACCTGTAACAACAAAGTCATATCTTTAGATTTAATTCACTTGGTATAATGGTAAAAACGTAATTAGGGTAATAAAAGCAATGAGCATTGAAAAAACACTGAAGTCATTTTTAAATCAAGTTAAAGAAACACAAATAATTTGGGCGTTACAAGATAAAAACAGCGAAGATTGGGTGGTACTTGATTCAATTAACTTTGAAAATACTGAAGTTATGCCACTTTGGTCAACACAAGCACTGGCCAAAAGTCATTGTATTGAAGAGTGGGCTGATTATATACCTGCGGCTATTACGTTAGCTGATTGGATGGAATTCTGGATTGAAGACTTACTCGAAGATGGCGTTATTATCGGTATTAATTGGCAAGAAAATGATGAGTGTTTGGAGTTAGAACTGCCTGAGTTTACTCAAGCACTGGCAGCAGTTGAAACCTTATAACTAGCCAAGCCAAACAGTTACTATGTTAACCTTATAAGCGCCTACTATCGCGTTAGTGAACACAGCATATTGCCAGACCAATCAAGCTTACTCTTGCAATATGTGTGTTCATAGCTCCTTCTGGGCAAATATCTAGCGGTTATTATTGCCCGTTATTCATTGTTAAGCCCTAAATCCTCCTAAAACGGTAACTTGTCTTTTTGATGAAATAATAAATTTTTTTATTTAATGAATTTATTATTTCACAGACTTAAGTGTCATTTGTTTACTTTTTAGGCGCCAGGTAAAATCACCTAGACATAAAATGACAGGCTGTTTTTTACAGTTAACTTCAGTCTGTTACATTAAATCATTAAGTGCTTACATCGCTATTTAAAATAGTTATTAAAGCCTTTGCGTTATGTTGAACCGATAAACTGCATTTATATTTCAAAAAAATTATTAACTATATTTTAATCATACCTCAACTAAAAATAATGAAATATTTTTACAACTTATCGGGTCAAATTATGGAGTTACCAATTATGCAGCTCCTGTGATGTCGAATTAAAGCTATAGAACCAATGAATTATTTTGGCAATAAATGGGTAATGTAAAATGAAGTTAATCGTTACGCTTAAAAAAATAGGAAGAAAGCATGATTAAAGCAATATTGGAAAAAAGTTATGACATATTAAATTCAACAAAAAAATTGGATTTTCTTGCGCCATTATTATTGCGTTTGTATTTGGTGCCTATTTTTTGGATGGCGGGTACCACTAAAATAGATGGTTTTGATAATATTGTGCAATGGTTTGGTAATGACGATTGGGGCTTAGGTTTACCCTTTCCTTATATTATGGCCATTTTAGCCGTAGGTGCTGAAGTTATTGGTGCTATTGCCTTATTACTTGGCTTAGGCGTGCGCCTAATAGCTGTGCCTTTGATGTTTACTATGTTTATAGCGATGACATCTGTGCACGGACAATATGGCTGGCAAGCGATTGCAGATGCTAATGCACCATTTGCTAACGAGCGAGTAGAGGCAAGCGTTGAGAAAAAAGAAATGATTGTTTCTATTTTGCAAGAACACGGTAACTACGAGTGGCTTACCAGCAGCGGCAATATTACTATTTTAAATAACGGTATTGAGTTCGCAGCGACTTATTTTATTATGCTATTGGCACTGTTTTTTATCGGTGGCGGGCGCTATGTCAGCCTTGATTACTGGTTTAAACGAAAAGTATTACCAAACGCATAAATAACTTACAAAGATATCAATATAATGAATCAAGATACCAAAAACTAAATTTTAAGGTGCGGCAATTGCACTAGCTGTTGCAGCTTTAATGGGCTGCAACAGCGGTATCAGTTAAAACATCAAATAAAACAGCAGTAGCAAATAATACTGTTGAAATGGCACACTGTTGCGGTGTCAAATCAGTATAATGGTCATAATAACTTTATTGCGACTGAAGATGCCTGTAAAGGTCAAGCCGCTTGCAAAGGTGATAACTTTGCAAGTTTATGTGACAAGCTTCTCACCCAAAACCCTAGGACGGTATCAGTCAATTAGCCTTGAATTATTCACTCTCATGGTTAGATGCAGACATACTCGCTAGTCGATAATGTGATACTTAGAATGCAGTGATTTTAGAGTCTTGAGATAAGTTTCTTACCTCTTTTTACAATTTAACAACAAAGTAAGTATTGCTACCCTTCTCAAATAAGACTATTTTTATTTGCAACTAAAAGAGTTAATAACGTTCATAAACTCGTTCATATATAATGAGATAAATATACATAAACTTGTTCATATATAATGAGATAAATATATAGTGAGACAAATACCCGTAGTAAGTAAATGTTATGGAAATAAATTAACTCTTATGATCAACTTCCTCCCTAAGCGCATTGTTGTCAATATGGTTGTCAGCATTACTATCACAACTTTATCTGGCTGTGCATCATTTGAGCTCACTGATCTTTTTCAGGGTTATAATAGCCAAATGAAGCCCGTGAAAGCGGCCCAACGCCAAGGTGAATTTGTTAAAGCGCAAAATCTACTAGGTGAACGTGCTCAAAGTAATAACAGTTACGTCTTAAATTTACTTGAAAGAGGGCGCTTAGAGTTTTTAGCCGCCGATTGGCAAGCTAGCCAAAAAAGCTTTGCTCAAGCCTATATTGAGATTGAAGAACAAGCTAACAAGGCAAAAATTCAAATCAGTAAAGGCTTTGAAAATTTAAGCGCAGTCGTCAGTAACGACAATGCGACTTCTTATCAAGTGCCTTATTATGAACAAACTATGCTGCATAGTTATCAGGCGCTAAATTACTTATTTCAACATGATTTAGTTGGCGCGTTAGTTGAGATACGTCGAGCAAATTTAGTGCAAGAGAAGGCACTTAAAGCTTATAAAAACGAAGTTTATCAAGCGCAAAATGAGCTTAATAACTCAGGCATGACCACAGATAGCCTCTATAGTGGTTATCCAAGTATGGCAAGTGCGATTGGTCAAGTGAAAAATGGTTTTCAAAATGCCTTTACCTTTTATCTTTCTGGCATCTTATATGAAGCCAGTGGCGAGCTAAATGACGCTTACATAGATTATAAGCGTGCTATAGAAATATACCCAGAGAACCATTACTTGCAACAAGATGTTTTACGCTTAGCCGCTAAGTTAGGTATGCAAGACGACTTAGTGGGCTTGCAACAACGTTTTGGAAAATATCAAGCACAAACGTCAAAAGAGCAAGGGCAAGTCGTTGTGTTTATTGAGCAAAACATTGTCAATAGTAAGCAAGATATTGGCTTAAATCTGCCAGTAGGTCGAAGCAACAGCGGCTTAAAGTTTTTCAGTTTTTCTTTACCTGTGTATCAAGAGACTTTACCAAAGCACAGTAAACTTACCTTTAAAAGCCAAGACCAAAGCTATTTGTCGAATGAAATTGTTCGTATTCAATCGTTAGCTGCGAAAAATTTACAAGACCAATTACCCGCACTACTGACCCGACAAGTCGTTCGCGTTGTTGCGAAAGAACAAATGCGACAAAAATTGAGTCGAGAGGCGGGCGATGTCGGTAATATTTTAGCCAGTATTTACAATATTGCCTCAGAAAGAGCAGATACTCGAAGTTGGTCAACCTTGCCCGATCAAGTGGATATTGTGCGGATGAATTTACCCGCTGGTAAGCAAGTATTACAAGTGCAGCTAAATGGACAACAAAAAAACATTGAAGTTGACGTGCAGCCAAATAGAATCACCTTAATTAATTTTTCTGCTATCGGTAGCTATACTGGTTATCAAGCGATAAATTTATAAATAACTAATGCATTAGGAGGGAGTATGTTCAATAGTAAAAATATGACCAGCATGGTCCAAAATATTACCGGCTGTTTATCGGTGATATTAGTGAGCGTTTTTATTACCACCGGCTGTGCGAATAATAAGCCTCCTGTGACCTCTGGCACAGGCACCAGTGCCATGACCCAAGGTGATGACTTTAGTAAACACCTTGAAGTACAAAACGCTGATTTAGCGAGAAAAATCGTGATTAGCGACGTTAAGTCGCGCAAAAACAATGGCTTATTACAAGTCAACTTAACCTTGACTAGCCGTTATGAAAAATCACAAAAATTACAATATCATTTCAATTGGTTTGACGAAGCAGGCTTTGTTATTGAAGCCGGAAAAACACCCTGGATACCATTGGAATTACACGGAAAACAATCCACCACTTTAGCCGGATTAGCGCCGAATATTAATGTCAGTACATTTAATGTTTATGTTCGTGCAATCCCTGAAAAAGCATATAAATATTAATCGTTAAGGAATAGCATTATGAATAAATTAGCATTGGTAACAACACTCGGCTTAACCCTAGTATTCGCCGCGGGTTGTGCTAATAAAGCGGTGGTTCGCTATGGCGATGCCACCGCGGTAGAAACTACCGATATTAACTTTGGTTCAACGGACTTACAAAAGGTTGCTGCCCAAATGACCGACTCGTTATTATTGTCACCAGTAGTGGGCACATTAACGCAAAATACCCGCCCAGTAATGTTTGTTGAACACTTAAAAAATAAAACCAGTGAGCATATTGATACCGAGTCAATCACCGACTCCATTTCTACTAAGCTTTTGCGTTCTGGCAAGTTCCGTTTTGTAGATATGGGTCGAGTAGAAGCGGCACGTGAGCAATTAAAATTTCAACATGACGGCGGCATGGTTGACCCAAACACAGCGTCACAGTTTGGCCGTCAAATTGGTGCGCAATATATGTTATACGGTAACTTATCGAGTATCGTTAAAAGCAACCAAGATAAGTCTGATGTTTACTATAAATTCACTTTACGTTTAATGGATCTTGAAAGTGGTTTAGTTGAATGGGCCGATGAAACCGAAATTCGTAAAACGAAAGCTAAAGAATCAGTGGGTTGGTAAGCGTTAAAGTGAGATAGTTTTAGAGACCTTGAGCGTGCTGCTTAAAAAATAGATAGTGTGGTAAAAAGCAGCACGTTCATAGACGCTATACTTCAAGTGCTATTTATCACACGCTATTTATTACACTCTATTTATTACCTTATATTTAATAAATAAAGGAGAGCAAAATGAAAACAATCACGCTAGCGTTAATTTTCTGGTTGGCATTGATCCCTTTGGCTAATGCTGATTATGAGCGCAATAAAGCTGTGCCGGTTGAAAAAGTTTTATTTGGTCAGGTGTTATCGGTACGAAATATTACCGAACAGGAGTTGATTCAAGATAAAAACCAAGGTTGGAAAACCTTTGGTGGTGCGTTAATTGGTGGTGCAATAGGCAATCAATTTGGTAGCGGTAGTGGCCGCGGCGTAGCAACAATATTAGGCGCTATTATTGGTGGTTCAATCAGTCATGATAGAAACCCTAAATATCAAGAAAAAACCCTACTGTTAGTCGAGCTAATGATCAAAGTTAATAACGGTGATGAATACATGGTGATACAAGACCTAGACCATCGTATGCTATTTCAGTCAAAAGACCCGGTTCGCATGATTTATCTCGCCAATGGCACAGTACGTATTGATAAACAAATGTAAGCTGGCTGGTTAAGCGTGTACAAAAGCTCTAAAAACAAAACCTAGAGATAATGCTAAGCTTCGGTTTACCTTTTGAATAGCTTTTTTTACGTAGACTCTATTTTATTGAAAACGTCAAAACTGAATTTCGGATTATTAAACTCTCTTAATAATCTGATTTTAAAACGATAGTTTCAGTGGTATAAAACCAGTACTTAGTACAATCCATGAGAGAAACCAAATAAATAGCTCGGTGAGAATACTGATTTCTATCCATAAAAATACCTATATCATAATAAGAGGCTAAAATTAGTGAGGAATGAGTAGTAACCAGTAGCATTAATTTTAGCTGCGCTTCAAACCCAGAGATCATTTTTAGCCGTAAGGTCACCACCCGTATCGCCGGTATTAACAACACCCTTGGGTTCCACAATCATAATTTTACACTCGCTGCTAGCAGAGGGTTTATGCTCTACACCTTTTGGAATAACAAACATTTCACCTGACTCTAGCGAAACTATACCATCACGAAATTCAATAGTAAGGCAGCCTTCAATAACAATAAACACTTCGTCAGTTTCCGGGTGATCGTGCCAAACAAATTCACCGGCTACTTTAACTAATTTAAATTGGTATTCATTCATTTCAGCAATGACACGAGGTGACCAATGCTCAGAAAATTTTGTGAATTTTTCGTTGAAATTAATAGGTGAAAATTTCATGTTGACTCCATGGTTGCTCGTGCAGCTAACCATATATTATGTTGTAAACGTTGGATTAACTTTTATTTATTTGAGTAGTTAACAACTGACCTGAAATTTATTTTATGTTACCTCTTTCGTTTTTATATTTAATTTTTATCTGTATCTGTACCACATTATTTCGACCTTGTTAGAGCTGTCTCTTTGGATAAATTGAACACGGCTAATGCAAACTTATGCCATATTTGAGGCATTCGCTTTTAAAGACACTTAACACTTGGGATTATATTTTGTATCGGTTAACGCCGCAACATTACTTTGTTAAGTGATTTCAGTGCCCTGAACCTTCTGTAGTGATGCTGACGTATATATATCCATCATTTGGTGACTCTGCATTCCCTACAATTGTTGTTGCTCGCCACTGTGTAATCAGGAATATAAATACTGCCAAAGGCTTAAGGGATGGTAGCGGAGTAATGTTTTTCTTAATCCATTCTCTCTGGTCGATATCAGGTTCTTGACCCGTGTATTGCTCAAACTGGCTTACAGCGTGAACAAGCTCTCTATTTTCTTCAATGTTTAACTCAAACAAAATATTTCCGTGCTTGAGAAATAAACTTTTATAATCGGCATTAGCTACTTTGATGTCAGAGTGTTTTATTATCAGTGGATCGACCATATTATTTATTTAACGCCGTAATAAGTGGTGAGTAATAGTTGGTTACAATGGAGCGAAGCGAAACGATCTAACTGTTACGAATCCGACCTGATTGCCTGTTATGTGCTTTATTTAAATAACACAGCTAGTATTGCTAATATTGCCGGTAAACCCTGAATAGCCCATATTGATTTCTTAACTGTAAAGCCGCCATATATTGCTGCAACAATTACACATAACAAAAAGAACACTTGTATTTGTTGTCCTAATAAATCGTCTGAATGTAATAGCCCCCAAAAAAGTCCGGCGGCCAAAAATCCATTATATAGCCCTTGATTAGCAGCCATAACTTTTAGTAATTCCCCTTCTTCTTTAGGAATACCAAAAATCTTAAGGGTCCGAGGTCTATGCCAGAGAAACATCTCTAAGACTAAAATATATAAATGCTCCACCGCAACAAGCATAACTAAGATTAAAGATATGTAATGCATGATCCCTCTCTATGTAAAATTTTAAGACTGTTCACTAAAATATTATTACGTTTATGATTTGTGAAATACGGCTAATCAATATGATGAGCGTCTTGTTAGCAGTACTTTACACGAACTTTTTATAATTTAATGACTTGAGGTAATTGGACAAACGATTCTTAACTTGTGGAGTTAAACCTAAACTAATTAGAAATGTTGAAAAAATAGAAATAAACATGATGCTTTTAATTACTTTAGCGCCAGTTAGCAACGCGACAAGTATTAATAAAGCAACATAACCTAAACCGATTAGTCCCAAGAAAAGACAAATCCCTTTAATATCATTATTCATAGTAATTCCTTAACTGAATATAAAATTTTATGTTAATCCGAAAATTTAAATCAGTACTCATAATCACGAGTACTGCTTCTACTTGTTTAATATTATCATTTCTTTAGCGACAAGAGCCGCAGAAGGTAAAAACATTGTTGAAACAATTCGTTGATCGATGACAACTTCGTGTTTATCTTTTAAGGTTTGTTTATTTTGGGCGATGGCACCATTTTTATTTAACTGACTTTCAACAAGAAAGGGTAATAAAGAACCTTGTTTTGTCCATAATTTAGACCTTTCTGTTGAATCTGGAAAGCCAGCAACTTTTTTACCTTTGACAAGAAACTCTCCCGTAGATAAAACAACATTAGCAAAAGCACCTGCTCCATGTCCGCCTCCCCCAATAATTCCACCTGATTCGTATATTTTTGCAATTATCGATTGTATTTCTTTGTTATTAGCAACATCAAATAAAGGGCCGTAACCACCTCCAACATATACTCCCCAATAATTACTCGACTCAATTTTCTTTGGGGTGAAAGAGTTATTTATTTTGTCTATGAAACCTTCATATTTTATGGCGTAGCTACTGATACCTAGAGGATCCATCATAAATTCAACTTTTCCTCCATCAGGTGAAACAAAATCGACTTCGAAACCATGACTGACAAATATATGATAAGGCGGCGCTACCTCCCATAAGTTATTACGCGTATCATGTTTTTTAGGATCCTCCATATCAATCATATTTGATGCAATAATTAATACTTTTTTAGCCGGTTCAGCATTTGTACTAACTGAGATAAATAATATTGTTGTGAGAAAAAAAGATACGAAATACTTCATTATTGTCCTTAATAAATAATTATCTTATTGGTTTAGATGCATAAAGTTTATAACAAATTTAATTTTATCATCATAGGCATTTAACGCCTTGTTAAGCGGCGAAAAATGGTTGGCTATAATTAGCGAGAAACGAGCAAAAGCCAACTGTTTTCTGTCCTACTTGAGTGGCTTATGTGCTGATGTTTGACCACACCGCTAATTCATTGCCGCCTGGTTCAAGAAAGTGAAAACGACTACCACCAGGAAATGAAAAAATAGCTTTTGTAATCTCCCCGCCAGCTAGCTCTACATTAGAAAGAGATTTTTCAAGGTTCTCACTTAGTAGAACCAACAAAGCTGAACCATTAGCAACTGTTGATATTAGATCAGATTTATAAAAACCACCGTCAAGACCTTGGTCTGAAAAGGAAGAGTAGTCTGGGCCATAATCTTGAAATGACCAGTTAAAGGCTTTCTTGAAAAACAGCTTTGTAGCTGGTATATCACTTGACGGAAACTCAACATAATTCAATTTTAAATTAGACGACATAATTTGAATACTCCTTGGCACATACCGAGCTTGTAGAATAACTCGTTTATTATAAATCCCCCCTAAAAATCGGGGTACCAAATGAATTACCTATATCGAGTAAATTGTCTACAGCGCGATACAGGAACACAAAAATTTAGTGATTTTGGCTGAATTAGTTATTCTACAGCCTCAACGCCCTGTTAACAGGCAAAAAAGTTGGTTAAAAGAAGCGACGAAGGAGCAAAAACCAACTGTTTTTTGTCCTTTTTAATGACTTGTTAAATTGCATTTTATGCTTTATGAACCAAACACTTGATTAATTAAACTATATTCTCGTAATTGTTTTACAATTCCTGTGCCCTTAGCTTCAATCAATGTTTTTTTGTTGTTCTGATCTGTTAATACAAAAGCCGCACTTTTTCTCGATCCTAATACAGCTCCGCCTAAAGCTCCCAGACCTCCAAACAAAACACCACCAGCAACAGTACCCAGTAATGTATTACCGTCTTCATTGTTTAATTCTTCGATTCTTATTATAGATTTGTCCAGTGGATATCTATTCTTAGATAAGATTAAATATCGGCCATTCAAATAAGACCTATTAGTTAATTTTTCATAGATAAACTAAAGAATCAATACTGGGATTGTTACAATACACAACACTAACAAAATTCTGAGTTGCTTATATAGGCTTATATTACGTATATAACCTATGAATTTTTACTTTATGGTTGGATCTTCACTTTGAATTACTTTTATCATACTTCTCGTTACTAGTTGATTAAGGTAGACTCTATTTTTATAATTTAACAGTTTATTATGTATACGACTCAGTAACACACGCACCATAAGTAACATTTAATTAACATTAATATCTCATACTTTCAAAGCATTAGAAACTAGTAATGCTAAATCACATGTATATTAGGCAGTGTTACTAAGACGTCTTAGTAACACACCTCGAAAAATCATACAGACTTCCATATAAAAGGGCGTTACATCGTTTACGCTAATAGTTAATTCATTAGAAAATATAGGGCAATATTTTCAGCTGGAATGTCAGGAATGCGCACAAAGTGATCTTATTTAATAGTGGTAAACCTAATGTTATTCAGTGGTCACAGTAGATGTCATTAGGAAGTCGTGTTGGATGATAATGACTGGCAGTTTTGATGTGATTAGGTGGCACAACTGATGTGATCTCCGAGAAGGGCTCATAGCTTGCTCTTTAGAATAAGTAGCTATTTTTTAATATATTTTTAGATCGCTTGCAATGGTCCTTAGTTTTATCCACCTCACTCATGAAAAAGTAGATCACTTACTTAATCTAATGGGTATAAAATAATTTTTGATATGTTTTATTAAAAAAGCGTAATTAATAAAAACTTAAATGGGTTTTCAAACGTATAATAAGTAACACCTCATTAAATAATAAGTTTTTATGTTTTCAATATTTAAGTCAGACCCATTAAAAAAATTAAACAAACGTTATGAAGCTAAACTTGAAGAAGCCATGCATTTACAAAGAAAAGGTGATATCAAAGGCTACTCAATGGTTACTGCTGAAGCTGAAAAAATAGCGGTTGAAATTAAAGCGTTAGAAAGTACAGCAAAATCCTAACCAGACGCCAATGAAATGATCTACTTTTTCTATGAGGAAAAATAGATAAATACCAGACATAAAATTTTGTCAGTAGCTATGCTACTTATAAACCCTATCCTTTTGGTGGTATTGCAGATTTGAAAGAAACACTTTAATTGACATAGGTACGCTCAATGGAGCTATTACCGGCTAATTTACGGTTGTTTATTGCATGATGGTTATAAGGTTTGTTATTTACTGTAAAGGTATTATTTGTGTCAACAACGGTTCTTTTCTTCTCTTGGTCGTGAAAAACCTTTGTTGCTCGTGAGTCATAATTTGTATTCATTACACCACCTAGCATTAGATGATGTAAACGAAGCTACAATTTGCCTATATTTGCCAGCTACATAAATACTTCATGAATAAAGCTGATTTTTAGTGTTGTTAAGGCTAAGTAGTACTATTGAAGTACTATTTTTCAACAAAAGCTCTTTCAACAACGTAGTCGCCTTGCACGCCTTTTTTACGACTTTCCTGAAAACCTCTTTCATCTAACATGGCACAGGTGTCTTTTAGCATAGCAGGGCTACCACATAGCATCACGCGGTCAAACTCAGGATCAAGGTCAGGTATGCCAATATCAAGACAGAGCTTGCCTGTTTTTATTAAATCAGTAATGCGTCCTTCATTTTTATAGCTCTCACGAGTTACACTTGGATAGTAGATTAGCTGTTCAGTAATCATCTCACCAAGATATTCATGATGAGGCAGATCTGTAGTTATTATTTTGTGGTAAGCCAATTCATTCACGTACCTTACGCCATGAAATAAAATCACTTTGTCAAAACGCTGATAAGTTTCTGGATCTTTGATAATACTTAAAAAGGGCGCCAAGCCTGTTCCTGTGCCGATCAAGAATAGGTTTCGACCATCTCGTAAATCATCTATAACCAAAGTTCCGGTTGGTTTACTGCCAATAATGACTTCATCGCCAATAGCTAAGTGTTGTAATTTGGAGGTAAAAGCGCCTCCTTCAACTTTAATGCTGAAAAATTCCAAATAATCTTCATGGTTTGCACTGGCGAGACTGTAGGCGCGTAAAATGGGCCGAGTATTTTCTTGTGCTAAGCCAATGATGATATATTCACCATTCCTAAAGCGGAGTCCTTGACTACGGGTGGTTTTAAAAGAAAAAAGACTATCGCTCCAATGAACAACATCAATGACTTTTTCGGGATTAAATTTTTTTTGCATGTTTATCCTGTAAGGAATTTTTGACTAAATAAAAAATAAGCTTTATTGACCCGGTATGAAAACAGATGGTTGATAACAGTGTCATCTATGCTGACATGAATTAAAGATCCGCTAAATATCTGGATAAAACTTAGCGGGTCTTTGCTAAAATCGCAGGCTTAACTTAAGACTACATAAGCATAAAACCTGTGATATTTTTTAAAGAAAAAATGATTAAAGGAGCAATACGTTTGGATAATAAATCGACTTTTCATACCAAAATAACTTTTTTAGTTTGGCTAGTTAACAGCTTATACGATATTTAAACTGTTACAGATCATTCGTGGCAACCAACTTCTTGGTCGTAAACCAGTTAACTATAATACGAGCTAGGTGAAATATATCTGACTCTTAGTAAGCGCAAGTAAGCACTATCAAGCATAAGGTAATAACCAGTAACTAAGAGCCTATTAACAGGACAAATTAGCGGGTCTTACTTCTGCATTGCCTATACTAATCAACTAATAATTACTTTAGTATCAGTACTCTTCATTAATTAATCTGAGTACGGTCGGTAAGCACTTTAGCGCTGCATCGATATTACCTTCGACTGAAGCTGAAACTATTGCACCTTCTTTAAGTAGAGAAATGGCGTTTGCAACAACTTCACATTCATCTGTTTTTTTGATAAACATACTCACTTTTTCTTTTATTAGCAGGCTAATTTTATGCTTGTGTTCTTTACAAGAACGCCGTGCAAGAGAGTTAGGGTCACCATATTCAGCAGCAGTATTTATAAAATAACAGCCCTTAAATTCATCAAGTCCAGCCACTCTGTTATTAAACCAATTATCTAGACCGTAAAATAGCGCAAGAACTGACTCTTTACCTGTTTGCTTGCTATTTAATATCGATTCAAACCACTGACAAAAAAGATGATCTCGATATTTAAGAGTGGCTAATACTAGTTGCTCTTTACTTGAGAAATGGTGATATAAGGTTTTTTTTGCAACACCTGACTCTTTTACTATTTCATTTATGCCAACTGAATTAATGCCATTGGAGTAGAAAATTTGTAAGGCAGTTTTGATTAAAAGCAATTTTTTTTCATTCATATATGTGACTCCCTATTAAAATGAATATTGACCTAAGTAGAACAATCAGTCTACCATGAAAAAGGTAGATATTCCTTCTACTAAAAAGGAGACTTTATGAGTAAAACTATTTTTTCTTTCGTTGCGGGAATTGCTGCTACTTTGGCTATTGGCGTTCTAGCTTATCTTGATAGCTTGTCAATCAGTCCTAGCGTTTGGTTAATGGCTCCATTTGGAGCAACGGTTGTATTAGTTTTCGGTGTGCCGGCAAGTCCACTTGCCCAACCTAAGAATGTTATCTTAGGTCATTTTTTAACTGCGTTAATTGGCGTTATTTTTATCACTTATGTAGGTGTGCAGCCATGGTCGTTGGCTTTAGCTACCGGATTAGGAGTTACGACTATGCTGCTTACAAAAACCACCCATCCACCGGCTGGAGCAAATCCTATGTTAATTATGCTGACAGGGCAAAGCTGGTCATTTTTATTTACGCCAGTCTTACTTGGATCATGTGTCATCGTGCTTTTAGGCTTAGTGTTGAATAAACTGCGTGTATTATATTTTGAAAAACCATAGTGCCATTAATTAATAACGGCTAAAACAGCGGGCTATTGCCTTTATACTTTAGCCAGTTATCTTGGCATTGCTGATAAAAATTCTGCTCGGTATCACCAATGTCTCAATTCTTTAATGTCTGAATATCAGCTTCCATCGTTAAGTGTGCGTTCAACTGGTTTATTTTACACAGCGTAAACCGAACGTTTGATAGGTGTTAGTTATAGTGAGCATGTTAGTGGTCAATCTCAAGTATTATACTTACTCAAACTCATATTAGCGTAAGCACAGACTGTTTTATCCAATAAAGGCTTTAGTTTAATGGCGCTATTTTACGCTATAAAATACCATCAAGCGTTTTAATCATCAGGTTCAAATAGTTATTTATGTAGATGTGAATTACCTACTATTGAAATAGAATATTAACTAAAAATACTAGGCCAGATAGTGATGTAGAGTGAGAGATACTGAAGTCCTTAAGCCTTAAGCCTTAAGCCTTATGCGTTAAGCTTTACTGGCTTTTCTAATGCTTGTATTTTTTTTCTAATTTTTAGCGCTTCTTCAGTAAACATCGAAAAATCATTAATGTTGCCATTTTTTTGTGCACAAATATCGCTTTCAAGTTTGTCTTCATAACTTTTGTTTAACTTTTTAGTTGGATCTTGCTTAAACAATGAAAACATAAAGTTCAACTTTCGCTTAGTTAGTTGTTTTTATATACGGATGTAAAAGGTTTTTAGTTTTATACGTGCGAAATTAAAAGCTAAAAAAGTAGAGTTGCCTGAGTGATACGCTATTTTTTAACGTTATTTTTACCATAAAACTGTTTATATTAAATTCGTTAGATAGCGGGACTTAGAAAAACAAACATTAAATTTATTAAGTTTATTCGACGTTTTATTTTACCGTTTTAATTTAAACATAATGCATCCTTGTTTTGTGCGGCTGATGTTTAGCGCACTAAATTATGAGATAATTTCATTAACGTCATAGTATTAAATCAATTCAGGTTAATCCAATTAGTATTAACCGACAAAGGAAGCGTTTGTGTTAGCTAACTCAATAGTTGTACTCGATTTTGAAACCACGGGTTTATCGCCAGCTCAAGGAGAACGTGCGATTGAAATCGGCGCTGTTAAACTTGAAAATGGCATAGTGACCGACCGGTTTCAAGCTTTGATGAATCCAGGTCGACGCATTAATAGTTTTATTGAAAACTATACCGGTATTAGTAATAGAATGCTGGCGGTTGCATCGCCTTGTGCAAAAGTGATGACTGATTTTTCGAGCTTTATCGGCGAGAGTAATTTATTAGCGCACAACGCCTCTTTTGATGCTCGTTTTCTCGAGGCTGAATTTGCTCGTTTGGGTCGTCAGGTTTTAGGTGAGTTTACTTGTTCGTTATTAATATCACGCCGTATTTATCAAGATGCGCCAAATCATAGATTGGGCACCTTAATTGATTATAAAAATATTGCCGCCGATGGGAGTTTTCATCGGGCGTTATTTGACGCAGAAATGACCGCAGAACTCTGGTTGATTATGTTAAATGATATTAGCGAACGCTACGGATTAGAAGATATTCCCTTTAGTTTAATCAAGCGATTAGCTAAAACGCCTAAAGCGCAAATCAACAAGTTACTGACTAGTTACGCCAGTAAAATAACTAAAGCCGTTTAGGCTTAATATATCTAGCCATATTAGCGGCTAACGGCTTTAATCTTAATCGGTTTGGCCAAATAACGGTGTTAATCTCTATTACAGAGATTAACGTTTGTTGTTTATGTTCGAGAAATGTTGAAAATTATCCTGCTTAACTCTAGCGCTAAAGTATAAATTAAGCTTACTCAGTATTAAGCTAGTCTAAGGTATTCTGTTTATATATTGAAATCATAATGTAATCATACAAAAAATTAGGGATTCACTTTGGCTGAAAAGATAATAAAAGCGGTAAAGGTTTTGCCTTAGTACTGAGTGATGATGAAAAATCAACCCCTTCACAAAGAATAACAGGCATTGAAAAAATACTATCAGTACTCAAATCTGGGCAAGTATTAGTTAAAATGCTAGCTACACTGGTTAATCCCTCTGATTTAATATACTTATTGGGTAAATACGGTTTAATCGCGCAAGAGGGTGACTTTGTTGGCTTTGAAGGTTGTAGAAGCCGCCAATGCCGGACTTTACGGTAAGTGGTTAACGGGCAAGCGGGTTGCTTTATCAGCACAACACGGTATTGACGGCGTGTGGGCTGAATATGCCATTACACAAGCAAATTTATGTTTGCCGGTTCGAAAAGCATTAAGCGACGAGCAAGCGGCAACGATTATAGTTAACCCTTGTATTTCTGTTTGCCTAGTAGAGCGAGCTATAGCACTGGGCAGTAAAACCATTGTGATTAATGCCGGGGCAAGCCAAGTGGGTAAGGGCGGGCGCTATTATGCAAAACTTAAAGGGATTAAGGCCATAGCGACAGTGCGCAGTGCAGCGAATGTTGAGGTTTTGCAAGCGTTAGGAGCCGATTGCGAGTTATTAACGTCAGACGATAGTTTTGATCATTCATTAAAGCATTGGGCGAAAAAAATCAAGGCAAAAGTATTGTTGGATTCCGTAGCAGCCGATGATACCTCTAGAGTTTTAAACGCCATGCCTAATAGTTCTACGGCCTTGGTTTATGGTCGACTAACCGAAACTCAAGATGTGCTTAGTGGCTTGTTTAGTGTGGCTGATGTGATCTTTCGCGATATGCGAATAGAGGGTTTTTGGTTGGCAAAATACATTGGTGACGCTTCACCATTACAGGTATTAGCCTTGAGTTCGAAAGTACAAAAATTGTTTGCTCAAGGGATTTTTAAGACAGATATTTATGCCCGAGTTAGTTTTGATGATTTTGCCCAAGCATTAGACCATTACGCAGAACATAAAAGTGATGGCAAGGTGATATTATTACCTAATAGTTAATAATTAAAAATTATATTTTTCTATCAGTTTTTGATAATCAGCAGTCCTTTTATATTTTTTCATGGCTTGATTAAATGCACTCACATCATCAGCATTTTTAAAGGCCATACTATAAGGGTTTATTGGAAAAATATGGTGAACTTTTATATCACTTTCTCTTTCATTTATATTGAGTTTATTTAAGTAATATAAAAATATTTTCAAATCAATTACGATTACCTCTACACGACCTAAAAATAGTAACTCTAGCTGTTTTTTTTGATCGACCACTTGAATGTAAATTGGACTATTAGTAACCGCCTCAGCAAATTCTACTCCTAATATTTTGTGGGCTATTTGAAATGACGCAATCGAGTAATGGCTTATATCTGCAATGCTATTAAGTGATACGGCATTCTCTTTTAACGAAATGGCCACGTTTTGATAATTGATGTAGTTTTTACTTAAGGTATCTATATTAGGGAATATGTGTTTGTTCGCCGTCATTACCGCATCAATATCGGGTAACGCGAGCATTTTTTCTGAACGGCCATAGGGGATGAAAATAAACTCTGGTGCTTTGCCTATCATGGTTAATATTTGCTTAATTAACTCTAACTCGAACCCCGAATGATTTTCTTCAATAACATAAGGCGGCTTAGAAAGTCCAAGCACCACTTTAAAGGGTTGATTTGCTAAACAGTTAATAGAAAATAGGCTGAAAAAGATAAAGATAAAGATAATAATATTTTTTGACATACAAACTTCTACCACGGAATTTTTAAGCTTAGGCTTTATACTTCGCCAGTAATATCAGCGTAAATGGCCTGCAACGAGAGGATAATATTTTCTGGTGATAATTCTATCTCTAAACCACGTTTACCACCACTAATAAAAATAGTGTTTAACACTTCAGCGCTCTGGTCAAGCACGGTTACTAATGGTTTTTTTTGCCCTAATGGACTAACGCCTCCAAGGACATAGCCGGTAGAGTTTTGTACTTTATTGGCATCAGCCATTTTAATTTTTTTAGCGTTAAGGGTTTTTGCCAGCTTTTTTAAACTGAGTTGTTTAACCACAGGTATAATAGCAACGGCTAAATAAGCATTATCTACATCAACCACTAGGGTTTTAAAAACCATTTCAGCGCTAACCTTGAGTTTATCAACCGCTTCAAGGCCGAATGATTTACAATTAGCATCATGCTGATAGTGATGTAATTGATAAGCGAGTGTTAATTTATTCAGTTGCTTAACGGCAGGTGTCATTTTAGTTAACTCTCCTTTAATATTTTGAATCTAATCTAATTTAACTTAAGCAATTCAAAGCCTAATTTATTTCACATAAGGCACCTTATTCAACCACTAAGCTATGGGTTATTTGCTGCGCCAATGAGGTGATCACTTTTCGCATTTGCTCGACAGCGTGCTCATAGCCATTTTTATTAAGCGCTACGGTTAGGGTAAAGTTATGCTCTTGTTCTGGACTTCCCCCGTCTTTACCTTGCAGCCAATAAGTGCCTGAAAGTAGAGCTTGTGACTGATGAGTGGCATGAAATGCTGTGATGTTAATTACCACGGCTGTTGCCGCTGTAATTTCGTTTTTTTCTGGCGTGACAATATAATGAAAATGACTATCAATATTATTTAGGTCTTGCGCTAAGGCTTGTGTAAAGCTGTTCTGTAATGGCTCTGCCCACATATGAAAGTGCGAGTAGTGCAACTGGTGACTGGAAAGCTGTAAAACCAAACTAGGTTGTCTTAAATAATCAGGTAACTCTAACAAGGTAATACCAAGGTGCTGACTATTTTTATTAAGTATGTTGTCAGTGTTAACTGCGCTGGTTGTCGTTGGACTATTAAGTAAATAATATTGTGTTTTGTTAGCGGGAGCCGAGCTACAAGCGCCAAGCAGAATAATTGACACAAGAGCGACGATTAAAGTCTTTTTCATTGTTGTGCTCCATTAAGTTTTGTTGGTACTGGCTCAGCGACTTCACCATTATTAAAGAGTAAGCTATTAGGTTTATGCTTGAGTTGATTCAGCAAAGGCTTTAATTCGTTCATTGTTGCAGTGAGCGTATGTAACGTGGTGCGCAGTTCTTCATAGCCCTGAGAGCCAGATGACAAGTCTTTAGTTAAGGTATTGATACCTTGTAAGGCTTTACTGAGTTCAGTACTAATTTTTTGCTGCTCAACTTTACTCAATAAGCTATCAAGGCTATGACTTACCCCTTGAAACTCTTGCGCGGTTTGCGTCATTTCTAACATCATTTTATTGGCATTTTCACTCATACTATTGAGCGGGATATTATTGAGGTTATCCATAAACTGTTCCGCTTTTGCGGTAATTTGCGAAAAGTCATCACTACTGGTTGGAATAATTAGGAAGTCATCATATTTTGCTATTTCGTTGATGGGTTGATCTTTATTGTGTTGTAAATCAACGTATAGGCTACCAGTTAAAATATTTCCTGTACGCAGAACGGCTTTTAAACCATGCTCAATCCAGTAAATATTTTGTTTGGTCATAAGTGCTTTACCTTCATCATTATCGGGTAGGCCTATTCGACCAGGCTGTAAACTGATCAACACGGGGATTTTAAAGTCTGCCTTGGTAAATTTGTTCTCACTTCGGGTTAATGCCATGTTGACTGATTGCACTTTACCTATTTGTATTCCTCGATACTCAACGGGTGCGCCAACAGACAGGCCTCTAATAGAGTCGCTGACCAGTACTACAAATTCGATAGATTGGCGGTATCTCTCGTCGTCAGCAGCTTCATAACTCTCGTAAATGTCAAAATATGAGCGCTCACCAATTTTTTCACCAATGCTCATGCCTCTAGGAATACCGAAGGTGGCACCGTTAGTTAACATAGTTTCAAAATTACCAGTTTTAACTGATATGCCATCGGCATTTAAATCAAGTTGCAAGCCACTAACATCCCAAAACTTAGTATTACTGGTGATAAGTTGATGATAAGGCGCTTTGATAAAAGCATTGTAATAAACAACGCGTTCTTCAAAATTAAAATAGATATCCTCAAACTGACCAACGGTTAAGCCTTTATAAATAATGGGGTCACCTTTTTTGTAAGCAAATTGGTCGTTGCTATTAAGGGTTATATGCAAGCCGGGAGTGCCTGAAGGCGTTAAGGGGGGCGAGTTTAAGGCATCAAAAACATAGCGTTCTTCATCACTTTTTCCGGGCGATATTTCAATATACACGCCGGATATTAAGGTACTGAGACCCGATACGCCGGTATGCGATATTTGTGGCGACACGACCCAAAATGTACTGTCAGCCAGTAAAAACTGTTCTGCTGATTTTTTTATCTTTGCCGTAACAATTACGCCATTACCGTTTTGATTAAGCTCAATGGCACTTACTTCGCCAATATCAACATTGCGAGATTTTATTTTGGTTTTTTCAGCCTCCATGCCTTCAGCGGTAAGGAAATGTATGGTGACTTCTGTGCCTTCATTACTCCATTGATAATAAATCATCCAGCAGCCAATAAAGATTGCAATGGCAGGGATAAACCAGATAGTTGATACGGTTTTAACTGGCTTTATTGTTGCGTCTGGTATTTGAGTATCATTCATAATTTTTTATATTTTTCCAAATTAATTGCGGTTCAAAACTCATTGCGGCGAGCATAGTGACAATAACTAAACCGGAAAACGCTAAGGTAGCAGCTCCAGGTGTTATGCTCATGGCCGGGCCAAGCTGAATTAAGCTAGCCAGAATAATAACGACAAAAACGTCTACCATTGACCAACGACCGACAAATTCAGCCATACGATACCATTTTATTCTTTCTAAACTTAATCTATCACTTTGTTTTTGAACACTATAATTTAACCAAGCTAGCACTAATATTTTAGCGACTGGTATAACAACACTCGCAATAAAAATAATGGTGGCGATAGGATAGGATCCTAAGTTCCACAATAAAATAACCCCACCAATAATTGTGCTGGGATCATCTTGGCCCCAAAAGTGCGTAGTCATGATCGGGAGTGTATTCGCCGGTATGTACAATACCACCGCGGTGAGCAGTAGCGCCCAAGTTTTTTGTACACTTAGTGCCTGTTTTATTGGGTCTTCTTGAGCTACTTTAGTGTGACTTTGGTGTATTTCGATATTATGCGCTTTTTCAACTTTAGCCAGTAATTGATATAACGCGCGCTTATCGATATATAAAACTACCAGTGTCATCGACAATGTAAATAAAATAAAAGCATAAAAAGATAAGCCTAATGCAATATCAGCCATAGAAATAATTTTGATTAAACTAACCAAAGTGCCAATCAGGAATATTTCTACCATACTCCAAGGCAATAACTTAAAAACCAAGGCCAATACTCGACCGCCATACTTAGGATATAAGCCTTTATTTAGTGGGATAAGCAAGTAAATAAGCGACAACAAAACGACAGTTGGAATGGCAAATATAGTGAGAAACTCAATCAGTGCTAAAAGTTGATAATTATTATCAATTAAAACCATAAAACTTGTCATGGCGTTAAAGTGGTTTTCTAAGCCATTGGCGCTAAAAGACAAGAATGTAAAAGGTAATGAAGCTAATAAAAATATTAATGCGGTAATAGCGAAAGCAACAATTCTTTCATTAGCATTGCGATGAATTGCGCTTAATGTATAGCCACAACGCGGGCATTGTGCTTTTTGGTTTTCTTTTAATACAGGTAATTTGACGGTCAGCGCACACTCATGGCACTGAATTTCAACTGGATATATTTCGTTGTTTTGCAAAGTTTTTGGCATGGTAAATGCCGTCCTTAAGATCAATTTTTTACAATAGCTTAAATTAGCATATATTACAGCAATCGAACTAAATAATTTTGCTGAATATTATTGATCTACGGCTAATATTTTTCCGTCCTTAATCTGCTATTTTAGCTAGGTTGGTTTCATCACTAAAAATGACTAAGGCTTGTACTTATAGATAATATTTTTATTTGTCGAGTAGGTTATCAATTAATGCCAACTTTGAACCTATATCTATTTACTATAATGATGACCGCTTCAGTGTAAAGCTGATGGCAAGAATATAATAAGGTGAGTGAGCATATTTTTATATAAAGTGTGACTATTAATCTACACCTGCCTTGGTTTATTTCTATCATTGCTATGATGAAAAAATGATACAGTTGTATTTTCATTAAACGCACAGTGTCCTGCTACTGAAAGATTAATTTCAAGTGGCAATAATACAGAATATATTAGCCTGACGAGGATAAGACAATTAAATTTTTTAGCTATATTTGATTGTTAACATGCTAAGGGTTAATACAATTTATAACTGTGAAAAACTTATTAGGTAACAATATGAATATAGAAGCAGCATACCCTATTGGTGAGCTTGGCAAAAAGTGGACCGATGGCGATAAGGAAATATGGTTTCAACAACAGCAGAAAAAGCGCAGCTACTTTGAAGAGGTTGTTACTAAATTAGAGGGTTTAAGCGAGAGCTATACTATCGAGCAGTATGGGAACTTACTCTATGATGAAGAAATTTATCCATTATATGCTTTAAAATCGACAAATTGGTTAGCAGATAAACCGGCTATTTTAATCACAGGTGGCGTACATGGTTATGAAACCAGTGGTGTTCAAGGTGCCATTCGTTTTCTACAAACCGCTGCACAGCCATTTCAAGACGCGTTTAACTTTGTGGTTTTACCTTGTATTAGTCCTTGGGGTTATGAAACCATTAACCGTTGGAGCCCTTTGACGGTTGACCCTAATCGCTCATTTTATGAGAATAGCCCGGCACAAGAGTCATCAGCAGTGATGCAGTATATGAAAACTCTGGGTATTGATTTTTTGGCGCATATAGATCTACATGAAACCACAGATACTGATAACAGTGAATTTAGGCCAGCACTTTCTGCAAGAGATGCTATTGAACAGAAAAACTGGAATATACCAGACGGTTTTTATTTAGTTGGCGATAGCACTAAACCCCAAGCGAGCTTTCAACAAGCTATTATTGCGTCGGTAGAGCAAGTCACCCATATTGCCCCTGCAGATAGCGAAGATAAATTAATCGGTGCACCTTTAGCACAAGCTGGCGTGATTAACTATGCTGCTCGTGACTTAGGTTTATGTATGGGCTTAACTGACGCGCCATATGTTAGCACCACTGAAGTTTATCCCGACAGTCCATTGAGCAACGATGAAAACTGCATCATTGCTCAGGTGGCTGCTATTAACGGCGCATTAAATTATTTAATGGCGCTATAAAGCTATTCATGCTCGTTAAGTGAACAATTCATGAGTTTAATGGCTATTATTGCTGGATTAACCAATCTATGACTAGCAATTAAGCTATATTTTCTTGCATAATAAATTATACATGCTATTTTTCTTGCATAAATTTAATGAGGATGGTTTTTCATGCCAAAAGCTAGTGATATAAAAAAGAATGCCGCGATAGAACATAACGGTAAAGTAATGATTGTTAGAGATATTGAGCGTTCAGTACCCCAAGGTCGTGCCGGTGGCAGTTTGTACAGAATGCGTATGTACGACGTAGTGACAGGTGGTAAATTTGATGTAACCTTTAAAGCTGACGACATGCTTAATTTTGCTGATTTAACGCGTCGACCAGCAATTTTTTCTTATATTGATGGCGAAGAATACGTCTTTATGGATAACGAAGACTACACACCTTATAATTTAAGCAAAGCGTCAATCGCAGATGAAGCTTTATTCATTAATGAAGATACGCAAGGTTTATTAGTGATTATTGTTGATGGTGTACCTGTTGCTATTGATTTACCAGCAAGTGTTGAATTAGTGATTACAGAAACTGATCCGTCAATTAAAGGTGGTTCTGCCACGGCTCGTACTAAGCCGGCAATTTTATCAACAGGCTTAACGGTGCAAGTGCCAGAGCATGTGTCAACGGGTGATAAAATTAAAATTAATACCGAAGATCGTAAGTTTATGGGCCGTGCTGATAAATAATACCTTCACATTTAAGCCAACGATTAAGTTCGTTGGCTTTTTATTTTCTAGTATTTAGTGATAGCTTTTATTTACGACTTTTATTTATAATTTTTACTTATGACAATGAAACCATTTTTTAAATAAGAAACCTTGTACGTAATCAGCATTTATTTTTCGCGCAAAAATAATATCACTCTCAGTTTCTATCCCTTCAAGTATGATTTTTTTCCCCGCACTATGGGCATAGTTAATTAGCGCTTCAACTAACAACATAAAATGCTTATTGTGCTTTTCTGCGACCACATGCTTATCAAGTTTAATATAGTCGACCATTTGAATTACCGATGTTGATACCATTGAAAGTGGGCTACAAACATCATCAATCGCCGTATTTATACCGTTCTTTGCTAAGATGTCTATCATGGATAAACTTTTAATGCTGTCGTTAACTTCTAAACTTTCAATTAATTCAACAACAATATTAGCATGGTTAAAGCTTTTAAATAATTTCAAAAAAGGGTTGTTTTCGTTACCTTCACCAATAGAAAAATAAGAGTCTTGATCTAAATTAACAAATATATCGCTGTTCATTGGTGCGCAGTTTAATTGCAGAAGTTTTTGTTGGTATTCCACTTGGAAGAGAGATAATGAACTGTCATGCAATGCCGCATAAATAATGTCTGGTGGGATATTGTTATTGTCTATATCGGTAAATCTAGCTAAACACTCATAGGCCATAATTTCTTTAGATTTTAAATCAACAATAGGTTGATATTCTACGCCATAGCGCTGGGATTCAATTAGTTCTATTAAACTCAGAGGAGATATTTGTCTATTATTCATTCACTATTACAAACAAATTACTTATTTGCGTATACCCTAACTTGATACAGGCACTTATTTTAAATGAGAATTATTTACATGTAAATGATGGCGGTTAAGGAGTGATTGATATTCAGTAGTAATCTAGAGCGGATATTGCTTGCTATGTAAAGTATGTGAAACACTTAAAGCTGTTGTTGGTTTTATTTATGGTGAAATGTTAAGCCATGAGTACCTTGCTACCTCAATCAAGTCCACTTAATGTGAGACGAATTTTTTAGTCAGCGCTTATTGATAGTGTTGTGATTAGTCATCATGCTGCTTTGCATTAATATCCAGTTATAAAAAATACCCAGTTATATTAACACCCAGTTATAAAATACTTACATAACTGGGTGTTAACATAACACTAAGCGCTTGGATGTTTGAGCCGCAAGAGCTTACCTTTATATTTTTTATATTTTGCTGTTATTGCTCGATAACAATTGATTTACCTCGACCACCAGACTCTGCTGCTGCATCTAATTGTTGCTTGTTGGCAATGATCAGCTGTACCGCGCCAAATCGACGTTCGCTCAGGGTATAGCCCATTTTTTTAAGTACTGACTTTTCTTGTTCAGCAATACCAGGGTAATGTTGAATAACATCTTTTGGTAATAATTGATGGTGGAATCTTGGGGCATTTGCCGCTTGTTCAGCGTTCATGTCAAATTCAATCACATTAAGAATAGACTGATAAACCGAACTAATGATGGTGGTGCCGCCGGGAGAGCCGGTCACTAATTTAACTTTGTTGTCTTTTAACAAGATAGTGGGTGTCATAGACGACAGCATACGCTTATTAGCTTGAATTTCATTTGCTTTGCCACCGACTGCGCCATAAATATTTGCCACACCGGCTTTAACGCTAAAGTCATCCATTTCATCATTTAAAATAAAACCAGCGCCTTCAACAATAACACCACTACCAAAGGTATAGTTAATGGTTGTTGTATTTGATACGGCATTACCCCATTTATCGATAATGGAAAAATGTGTGGTGTCTGGGCTTTCTTTTAAGCCAGGTTTAATGGTGTTAGTAACAGAAATAGCATCAGCTGAAATACCCGCGATACGTGTTTTTAAGTAACTATCAGCCAGTAATTTTTCTTGCGGGACATCAAAAAAATCAGGATCGCCTAAGTATTTTGCACGGTCAGCAAAAACACGCTTACCGATTTCTGCTAAGCGATGCATATAAGCTGCTGAATTATGTGCTAATGGCGCTTTATTATTTGAGAGTAAATCATACATATTTAGCCACTGTAAAATAGCAATACCGCCAGAACTTGGTGGTGGGGCCGTTAGCACTTGGTGACCACGCCACGTTTTTTCTAGTGGTTTACGCCATGTTGCACGATAATTATCTAAATCGTCATAACCAATGATGCCACCGTTTTTTGTCATGAAATCAGTAATTATTTTTGCGGTTTCACCTTGATAAAAACCATTACGGCCATTATCTGCAATGCGCTCTAGTGTTTTTGCTAAATTAGCTTGTTTAAACAAAGTACCGGTTTTAGCGCTGGCAAAGTGCTTAGCAAAATTAACCTTTATACCTTCTTGTTTGAAGCTGTTAATGCGCCATGCAATATTTTTTGCTAGGTTTTCATGAACAATAAAACCTTGTTCAGCTAAGGCTACCGCGGGCATGACTAAAGACTTCCAAGGCAGTGAGCCATATTTTTTATGGGCTTGCCACATGCCATCTACTGTGCCAGGTACACCAGAAGATAAAACACCGTATAAAGACTGATAAGGAATAACATCGCCATGCTCATCTAAATACATATCACGATGGGCTTTTAATGGGGCAACTTCACGATAATCTAAAAAGTCTGCTTTATTATCCTTATAAATGACCATAAAACCGCCACCACCGACATTACCGGCTTCGGGCAGGGTTACCGCCAAAACAAATTGTGCAGCAATAGCCGCGTCAATGGCATTACCTCCTTGTGAAAGTATTTTTGCCGAAATCTCGGCACTAAAACTATCAGGCATTGCCACTGCAGCTTGTTGTGTTGCTTGGAGTTCAAAGGCAGAGGAAGATAATGAACAAATTAATAAGGCGATTGAGAGCGTTAATGGTTTTATCATGTAAATTAGCACTATTGCATTTATATTTGCTGATAGATTAACGCGTTAACAAGAAATGTACAGTGGCAAGTATCACTTAATCGATTATCAGCTAAAAGCTCAGGTTGAGCTAATGTTAGATCAAGGCTAAGTTAAGGGAGAACAATGACTACTTTTGCTGTTATTAAAAAAACCAACATGTTGTTAATGAAAGAGTTAAACGGGTATTTGAGGATTAATTATCATAGCTTGAAAAACAGCAAGCAATAAACTGTATTGTCACCGCAGTGGTCAAAAAGTATCAGCTTTGCTATGGCTAAGTAAAATAGCCAGCCTAAGGTGCTAAAGTAATTCAGCAACAATACGTTTTAATAAAAAGGTTTCTCGTTCAATGGATAAGCCTTTTTTTTCACTATTTTTTATCACCATTTCATTGTGTAAAATAGCGGCGTGGATGTTCATCCAAAGGGGCTGCATACCATTTTGCAATTCATGGGGCTCAAATTCTGGCGCTAGTAGCTCTTGATCTATTTCACAGGTATAGCAATAAGACAGCATATGAACCACATCATAATCATTTTTATGCCAATTACGATATTCTTCATAATACCCAAATGGTTGAATATTATTGACATTTTGTGCCCCAGTTTCTTCACGTAATTCACGAATAAGGCCAGAAATATTATCTTCCCCTGCATCAATGCCGCCTCCCGGTAAGGTGTAATCGTGATAACGTTTGGTATATAACAGTAAAATATTTTCACCGTTCAAGACAATGGCACGAGTCGCTTTACGGGTAAAGCGATGTGAAATATTTGGATGTAAATCTGATACTTGAGTTGATTTTAATAGGCGCATGATAAATATTTTTGTTAAATGTTTATCATTTATGGGGATAGATAGCGCTTAAATCAATAGTGAGTTGAATACAGCTGACAGAATTTTCATGCCAGGCTGTTTATGTAAGCTTGGGTGAAAGGTTAGATAAAAGCTTTCTAAATTAGGTTCTTTAATGCTTCAGGAGGTTTTTATATTTACTCAGGCTTTATTATGCTTAATGAGGTTTCGTTTTAATGTTATTTTGTTTCGTTTTGATTGATAAAATCAGGGTGAGCTTTCGATGTGAAATTTAATTTACCTTTAATACGGGAAAAATGAAACTTGTTGTGTAATAATACAATCGTGGTAACGTTAATTAGGAGAGCCTCATGGTTCATGAAGAAGCAGTCAATGTAATAGAGCTTAGCGTCAACGCTATGGTAATGCCAAAAACTATTGAGCGGCAGTTAACTGACGCCAATGATGAAATTGCAGATCTAAAAATGCAAATTATTTGGTTAGAGCGCTCTTACGAATAAAACCGTCATTATTCTATCAAGGCCAGTGTGATATTTCACACTGGCCTTTTTTATATCCTAACGTAATGCTCATGTATGCTGTTTGAATGGTATTAAGCTGTTTTTTGGCGTTCAGTACTCAGTGACTTATCGGCAATTAAGCTATAGCGGGCTATCTAAATACTATAAATATCGCTTTACTGATAATATAACACTGACTTACTGATCCAAATTCATAGTGACGAAAGTATAATAACTCATCGCTTCTACTTAGTATTTTATAGCAATTTTTATAGCAAGTAATAGTGGGCAAATCCTGACAAATGGCTTAGCATTTATTTGTCATAAGCAACAGCGTATAAAAGGAATAAGTTTGTCTTTAAAAATAACAGCATTAAGTCATGAAGTTACCGATGGTGATAACCATCGTTATTTGTTTACTGATTTATCATTATCTGTTGCTCCCGGTGAATGTGTGGCCTTAATGGGCGAGAGTGGCAGCGGTAAAACAACTTTACTAAATTTAATTGCTGGATTAGAGCCTATTCAGCAAGGGGAAATTGCGATTGCCAATTTACCCTTATCTAACGCCTCAGACAAACAGCTAAGTCGTTTAAGAAAACAGTACCTAGGTATTATTTTTCAGCAGTTTAATTTATTAAGCAGTTTGTCAGTACAAGACAACATTGAATTTAGCGCCAAGTTAGCAGGTCGTTTTGATGAAAATCATGGCTTAACTTTGGCTAAAGAACTTGGCATATCGTTACTTCTTGCTAAATTTCCTGCGACACTTTCCGGTGGTGAAATGCAACGCGTAGCGATTGCGCGGGCATTAAATGCAAAACCTCAGCTGTTATTAGCCGATGAGCCAACAGGTAATCTTGACAAAACCAACAGTGAACATGTCGTTGAGCAATTAGTCAATTTAGCGAAATCTAAAAATACAGCCTTACTGATGGTAACCCATAGCCTTGACGTAGCACGCAGTATGGATAAAATTTATCGTCTTGTTGATGGCACATTAACCTTGTTTGAAGGCTAATGTGATGGTTAGTCTTAACGTAAAAAAAGTACACTCTGAATTTCTCTTAGTGCTAAAAGCCCACATTGGCGAATATATTAATAAGCCTTTACTCAACCTTGGCTTTATTTTTAGCTTAGCAATAGCAACTAGCACCTTATTGAGTATTTTGGTGCTAAATGACGCAAGTGAGCAGCAGTATCAATCTGCCAATAGTCGTTTAAAGTCGCCTGTTGCTTTTCATATTGTACCGGCGTCGGGGGAAACTATTTCAATAAGTGATTATGCTCAGTTAAGATCACAAGGTTTTTATCAACTTAATGCGACCCATGTTTTCAGTAAAACTTTAGCTAATGGCGAGAAAGTAGCTTTTCGAGCGATAGATATTTTGCCGTTAGTGCTTACCATGCCAGCAAGCTACACCAGCAAAGCTGTCAATATTGAACAAGGCTATGCAGACTCACTCGGTTTGACTATTAAAAATAGTGTGCCAGTGTCGTTAACGGTCAGCAATCATGACGCGATAGCGGTGAATATCAATAATGTTGCCGATTGGGGTAATGTTGCTTTGCTTGATATTGCACTCGCGTGGCAGCTATTTCCAGACATTAAAGGCTTTAGCCATTTGATGGTCAGTGAGATGTCAGTCAGCGAAATTTCACGACTTAAAGCGGCGTTACCTCCTTACCTGTCTATTCAAGAAACCTGGTCCATTACAGAACGTGAAGGTTTTGCCGACGCCTTACATCTTAATTTATCGGCATTAGCCATTTTGGGTTTTATTGTTAGCCTTTTTATTGCTTTTCAGGCAGCAAATCAGGCTTGGACCAAAAGGCGTGAGCTTGCCACACAATTGCGTCTGCTGGGTATTGAATTAAACACCATTATGAAAGTTATGCTGTGTGAGGCCTTAGCGTTAACATTATTGGCGAGTGTGCTTGGTATGGCTATTGCCTTTGTTTTAGTGTCTTTCATATTGCCATTATTGGGCTTGACGCTAGAGCAACTTTATCAATTACAAGTTAGCGGCCAATTTCAATGGCAATGGCAATACAGTTTATGGGCCTTTACGATATCGTCAATTGCTGTTATGGCGGCGTTACTGAAACAATTTAGACTGATTGGCTCAGCAAAAATAGCCTTCTCTGCACGGCTATCCCAACAACATTTTAGTTTTAAAACCACAGCCATAGTCGCTGCTATTCTCTTAGTTTTATTTGTTTTTTGGCCTGAGGATAACTGGCATCATTTGATGTTTAAATACGGTTTGCTGTTACTCGCCAGTGTCGCGATATTGCCTAATTTGTTGAAATTTTTTCTGCAAACCTTGGCATTAATCAGCCGGTCTTTTCGCTTAAAGTTTATTTTTCAAGATGCCAGTCAGCAAGTGGGCAGACGTTATTTGCCCATTGCCGCTTTTTATTTAGCCTTAACCGCCAGTATTGCCGCCGCTTTAATGGTGAATAGTTTTCAAAGTGCCTTTGTGTCTTATTTAAATCAGTTACTTAATGCCGACTTGTTCGTGCGTTACAACGCAGAGCAAAAACAGCCATTAAGCCAATGGTTGCAACAAAAAAACGGTGTTGAAGAATATGTTTTATTTGCCAGTACGGTAGCAAAGTATCAAGAAGACACTGTTGAGGTCCATCGCCTGAGCTCGAAAAATCAGCAAGAAAGCTTGTCACTGAAATCAGGTCAGTTGGTTGCCCTTAATAGCACAGAAAGAAGCTGTTATATTAATGAACAACTAGCCTACAAACGTTTGATTAGAGTACAAGGGATCATTGAAATAAAACAAGGTCAACAAAGTCTATCTTGTCGTGTTCAAGCTATTTATTACGATTATGGTAATCAAGCTTTTGCCATAAAAATACCATCAAAACTTAACATTGATGAATTATCAGCGTGGCAAGAAACAGGCTTTGGACTGTTTTTAACCTTAGATGCCAATGTTACTAAACAAGCGCTTATGGATGATGTCGGGATAGACAGCAGCCAAATGTATCAACCGGAGCAAATAAAAAAACTGGCGTTAGCTGTGTTTGAGCAAAGCTTTGCTTTAACACAAGCTATTGCTTTTGTATTACTTTCTATTGCTTGTTTAGGTTTGTTTTTATCAGCGAATAGTTTGGAGTTAGCCCGCAAACCTGACTTACATATTTTAAGCAGTTTAGGCTACAGCCAGTTCGAGCTTTTTAGCCATATGCTATGGCAATGGTTGCTGTTAGCTTTTGGTGCTATTTTGTTAAGTTGGCCTGTTGCTACCGCCTTGGCAAATGCGCTGGTGAGCTTGATTTTACCAGCCTCTTTTGGTTGGTCAATGCCCTTGGTTTTTGAAATAGGGCCATTTGTGGTGAGTAGTGTACTCGGTATCTTGATGCTGATCCCTGCATTGGCCCTGCCATTATATAAACTTAACGTTAGAGCTAGTTTGTCATGAGAAACCGTCTGGTATTAGGTAAGATTTTTCTGCTAACACTGCTTAGTTTTTTTCTGCTTGCGGCTTGTAGTGATGAAAATCCAGCAAAGCGCTCAGCTTTGAAAGGGCTTAGTGATACGCTTGGCGATTTTGAGCAACCGATTAAAGATCATGTTATTACATTCGATCAAGCACAAGGCCCACATAAAAATTTTCAACAAGAATGGTGGTATTTAACGGCTAATTTAACCACGGAAAGTGGTGAAGAATTGGCCGCGCAGTGGACTTTATTTCGTCGAGCAGTAGAAGACAAACATTGGTATTTTGCTCATGCTGCATTAGCGGATGCAAACCAGCATCAATCGGCTTTTCGCAGCGGTCGCGAAGAGTTGGGTAACGTGGAAATTACCACACAGCCTTTTAATGCGGTAATTGATAATTGGCAGTGGCAATCAACACAAGGGTTATTACCGGCTAATTTACGCTATGGCAATTTTATGAGTGCTAATACTGAGCAACCGTTAGCCAGTTCATCAAAGCCACAGCCACTTGCGAATAAATTAACGGTTAAGCCGAAAATGAGTAATAAGGCAATTGTTGTCGAGCCAACTGTTGTAGAGCCAACTGTTGTAGAGCCAATTGTTGAAGGGGTAGCTGAGCAAGCACAAGGCTGGCAGGTAAATTTGAATTTAAGCTTGGATGAAGCACTAGTAGGAAAAACACCATATTTTCTACAAGGCGAAAACGGCTTTAGTCAAAAACATCATACCTTAGCGATCGCCAGTTATTATTATTCACAACCTTTTATTAACGTCAGTGGCGAAGTGTTTTGGCAAAATAAATGGCAAAAAGTAACAGGTAATGCTTGGTTTGATCGTGAGTGGGGTTCACAAATGTTGGCAGAAGATCAACAAGGTTGGGACTGGTTTTCACTACGCTTAAATGAAAATACTGCGCTAATGGTTTACCAAATTCGTTCAGACATTAAAGATTACCTTTATGGCAGTATTATGCGGCGCGATGGCACAATTAAAACATTATCATCAAGCGATATCAGCTTGACTAGGATCAAAGCGAATACCAAGTTGCAATCATCAGGTGACAGTTCGCGCTATCCTGAGCAGTTTTCAATTGTCATTACTCAGGACGATATCGATATTGAAGTTAGCGTGATTAACAATAAGCAAATTATGCGCTTTGGTATTGAGTATTTTGAAGGTATGGTGAAATTTTCTGGGAGTCATCAAGGTCGTGGTTTTTTAGAAATGACTGGCTATGTGAATTAAATTGGTTTTTAGCTAATGATAAACATGTGATTTATTGTGTAAATGTGTGACTTATTGTGTGAATGTGCGATTTATTGTGTAAATATGTGACTTATTGTGTAAAAATAGAAACAATTCAAAGTAATAGTGATAATTTTTAATTTTACTTATTGAGCATGTATAATGTTGAAGATTATAAATTAACGGATGAAGTTGAGTTCCAAAACAGGATCACAAATGCAACAGAATTGCCTGTTTTATGAAACGAAATAACTTCACCTATATTTTTGTTAATTATATCTATTACATTAAATAATATTTTAATTTTCAAGACATTTAGGTGACTTATTTAGTTGGTTTTCAGTCGGTTTTTTGCAAAATTAAGTATAAATAAATACCTGTGCGAAAAATCCCAGCCTAATATTTATGACTAAGGCCGTTGGTTTGCTTAAAATCAACCTTAGAGCGGCTCACGAGTAGTTTGAAAAGTCGCTCTATATAGCAATTATATTTTTAATTTATATATTAAGCATTAAAGGAATAACGGATTTTGAATATCTTTAAGATAGCGGCTAATAAATTTTTTATATTTCCTGTGATATATTATTGTTTTTTATCTGTAATTAATTCGGCATTCGCTAATGATTTGAACCTTACCTTGAATAGTATTCAGCCATCACATAATTATGTTTGTCCAGTGGACAAGGTGTTGAGTGATAAAGTTGAATGGTTTTTAACAAACTCTCCTAATTTATCGAATCAAGCACGCTCAAAATTACTCTGGCAAAAAGCGATTGCTATTACTTGTGAGTATGGGTTTAGTGATGATTATTTAAGATACTTAAATAAAATAACGCTTTTGCCCAGTAGCGAAGTAAATAAGAATATTTTATCCTTCGCTATTTATGATTTAACAAACTTTTATTATAAATATTCACCAACAAAAGCCTGCGATTTTTTGCATGAGAATCGGTTATTGGTGACAAGTGCGTCACCAGCGTTTTTAAAGTACTTAGATATGGCGGAGCTTGAGTATTGCGCTGAAATGACCGCAGTTGAGAAAATTAAAGCCTTTGTTAGGCTGCGGGAAGTAAGTAAAGACGATAACCCTTTTACAGCTAATATATACCTAAGCATAGCTGAAATATATTCATCTTTGGGGCAGTTTAGGCTTGCCGCGAACGAATTAAAAGAACACTTGTCTTATAGTAAGGATCACTTGCCTTACATTAAGGATGATATCGATATACATTGGACTTATTATTCAATTGCGACTGAATTATTAGATGCAGGGGAAATTGAAGAAGGTAAGCATTATTTTAGAAAATTTGAATCAGCAGCAGATCTTTTCGTAGACACTGAAGATTACAACGTTTTATTATTGATTTTGAAAATAAAAATTGCCTACATGGAAAAAAAGTTTGCTCTAATGTTAGTGCTTATTGATGAATTTGAGCCCTATCAAAGTAGGATTGGAAAGTCGCAATCAAACAATAAAATGCTCTTGTATAAAGCGATAGCCTGTGTGGAAAATAATCGAACTCAATGCATTAATAGCTTTATCTCAAAGAAAGCAGCATTAATTAAGCAAACAAAAGCATCAAACCTGCGTTATCTGTATGAGTTTTTGACCAAATATTATATTGCTCAAAATCAGGTGGAAGCATCAAAAAAATACTTTGAAAGTTACATTAATATTAATCAGCAAGCTTTGATTAATCAACAAAACTCGGTCCCAATTCTAGACATTGCCCAATTGCAACAAGATGTAGTGACACTGGAACTGAGTTTAGTTTCGGCAAAATTAGAGCAATCAAAAATCACTTTAGTTCTATCTGGTTTACTAATATTTGTTTTACTCGCTATCTGCTTATTTATATGGCGTGAAAAAAACAAACAAAAAATACTGTTAGAAACTGATGAATTAACCCGTATTTACAATAGACGTGCTATTTTTGAACAAATAGCGAACCTAAAAAACACCAAAAACAATGATATACACGCTATTATCCTTTTCGACCTAGATAACTTTAAAGCAATTAATGATAAATATTCACATATTATCGGTGATAAAGCACTGAGACATATCGTCAAATTAACTAAAGATAATATTCGACAGCAAGATTTATTTGGCAGAATTAGTGGTGAGGAATTTGTCGTTTGTTTAAAGGATTTAGAAAAAGTATCTGCGCAAATTATTGTTGAACGTATTCTCAGTAGTTTTGAAAACAATCCTATGTTATTAAATAATGCAAAAGAGATAAGGGTTACAGCAAGTTTTTCCATCACCTACATTGAAAAATCTATTACTGATTTTGAATCAATTTATCATAGCTTAGATAGTGCGCTTTATAAGACAAAAGACCTAGGTCGTAATAGAGTTGTTGAAGTTTAATTGCTTAAGTACAGCCAACTAAGGGCCTTAATAATCGGGTCTAATAATTTACAGTTGGCTTTTTACGAATGGTCCTAGATGTTCAATACTGTGCCTGTGCATAGTCACCTTACTTAATAATTACACTCTCTGCTTAATTTAAATTTACTGGCTAAACTTGTGGGTTAAAGCAACTTAACTTAGATAAAAAATTCTACAGTTGAAGCCTGTCAGCAATTAACTTACACTGCCAGTTCGTTTTTAAGAGAGCTTTGCCTGTGTTCAATCGCTTGTTAATTCTAATGTTTGCACTATTGTTTGCCGGTCAAACAATTGCTGCTGCCTTTGATTCACACCGTAGTCATCAGGAAACAGACGGCGCTCAAAACATTTCCCATCGCAGCGTAGACTCGTCACATCAGTCGCATCAAGAAGGTGCATTAACAGCGACTAATAATAATGCTGCTGATAATGCCGAGCAGGACTCATTCGATTGTCATCATTGCTGCCATTGTCACGCACCGACAGGTGTTTACATTGCTAGTGATGCAGCATCAAGCGTAATCCATAAATCTAATGATAATATATTGACCAGAAAAACAGCATTATTATCACTTTGGATCACACCAGAACACCGCCCTCCAATAGTTTAAAACTTACCTTAAATTTATAAGCACTTAAACGAGCATTTTTTGCTGGTTTAGTCTCTGGTTTATAAATCGGCATAGTGTTTTTTTCAGCGAATTCATCAGGATTCCTTGTCTTTACGCTATTAATATCTGCGGCTATTGTTGAATGATAAGTTCAGCTAACTGCTTGGATATTTTCGATTTATTAATCTTAAAAAGAAAATTAAGAGTATCAACATGTATAAGTTTTATATCAGCAGCCTCACTATGGCAGCGCTATTTTTTCGATCTTCAAATATCAGCTTTTTAGCACATATCGCTATTTCTCCACGAGTATTAATTGACTTGTTAAATGCGAAGCTACTATTCGTTTTAGTCTTACTTGTGGTGTTTAGTGCTTCAGCATTAGCCGTTGACATTGCACCCACAGCAATACCAAGCTCGAAATCAATAACAACCTCGCAATCAATAACAAGACACCACACAGAAGATGAACAGCAAGTCAGTCACCCCCTCAAACAAAAAGAACATGTTGAAGATGAAGTCAGCTCAAGACATGAAGATGAGGCTGAAATACATTCACACCAACATGGCAATGCAGCACAAACGCTTATAGGTTCTGTACAAAGCGCTAAACCAAACTCTAGCCAAGATCTTATAGAAAATTCTTTAAAAGGTCATGGATCTGCAGCAGCATCCCATAAAGAAAGTGTCAGCTTAAGCCCTGAAAAAATGGCGATTGCGGGTATTGAAGTTGCCGAGGTCTCCGCAAAGGTTTTTACCAATCATGTGTATGCACCGGGTGAGATTAAAGCGAATGGCTATAAAAGCTATATTGTTTCACCGCGCACTGAATCTGTGGTGGTTTCTCGCCACGCCACGTTAGGGCAGCATGTTGAAAAAGGCGATGCGCTAGTCACATTATTTAGTGAGTCGGTGGTAGAAGCACAAGCGAAATACCGTGTTGCTTATAATGATTGGCAAAGAAATAAAAAACTGGGTAAAGCGAGCGTTAGTGAAAGCCAATTATTAGCGGCCGAAACTGATTATATTTCGGCGTACAGTCGTTTGAAAGCCTTTGGTTTAACAGAGCAGGCTATTGCCTATGTGGTTAAAAAAAACCCGTCAAATAATCATTTAGAAGAACTTGGCGAATACACCTTGATTGCACAGCGGGCTGGTGCGGTATTAAGTGATGATTTTTATCAGGGGCAACGGGTGTCTGCAGGCGACGCCATTATGGTGTTAGCGGATGAAAGTGAGCTCTGGGTTGAAGCACGGGTTTCGCCCAATAAGCAATTAAACTTACCCAAAGGTACGCAAGCTGTGATTGAAATGGCCAAGCAATTTTTTCTCGCCACTGTTATTCAAGAAGCGCACACCATAGACCCAAAAACCCGCACCCGTATCGTACGTTTAGTGGTTAAAAATGACCAGGATCGTCTTCATCCAGGTATGTTTGTTAATGTAAATTTTAGTTTTAAAACTGACACAAAAGTGATGGCCGTACCTGAGTCGGCATTGATGCGCTCAAGCGATGGTGATTGGACGGTATTTGTTGAAGATCACCCCGGAGAGTTTACCGCAGTAGAAATAACCTTAGGTCGTTCGTTAGGCGAATATCGAGAAATAATTGGCCTTGCGCCAGACACGCGCATTGTTACTCAAGGCGCGTTTTTTGTTGCCTCTGAAATCGCCAAAGGCGGCTTTGACCCGCATAACCATTAAAGCCTAGCATGAGCGAAGAACCAAGGAATAGAAACTATGTTTAATAAAATAATTGATTTTTCTGTCAACAATCGCCTATGGGTGATTTTGATGTTAGTAGCAACCCTGATTGGCTCAGTGTTTATTATTCCGCAGTTAAATTTGGATGCTTTTCCGGATGTAACTAACGTACAAGTGGCGGTAAATACCGAAGCGCCGGGCCTAGCCGCAGAGGAAGTTGAACAACTCATTACTTATCCTATTGAAGCGGTAATGTACGCCATGCCTGATGTTGAGCAAGTGCGGTCAATTTCTAAAACCGGTTTATCAGGAGTGACGGTAGTTTTTAAAGCAGGTACCGATATTTATTTTGCCCGTCAATTGGTTTTTGAGCGCTTACAAGCAGCGAAAGAACTGATCCCCAAAGGTGTGGGTACGCCAGAAATGGGCCCCAATACTTCAGGGTTAGGGCAAGTATTTCAATACTTACTTATTGCCGATAAAGACGCTGGTTATGACGCAATGGCGCTGCGCAGCTTAAATGACTGGGTAGTTAAATTATTACTGATGCCGGTTGATGGTGTTACTGATGTTTTGTCATTTGGCGGCAATGTTCGTCAATACCAAGTTAATATTGAACCTAGTAAATTACTCTCTTACGAGCTTAGCCAAAACGATATTGTTAGCGCCTTAGGCAATAACAATAGCAATGTTGGCGGTTGGTACATGAACCGAGGCCAAGAGCAGTTAGTGGTTCGTGGTACGGGTTGGTTTAGTGGTGGCGAAGCGGGTATAACTGATATTGAGCAAGTGCCGGTTAAAATCGTTGATGGTACTGTCATTACCGTGGCTGATGTTGCTAACGTAGAACTGGGTAGTGAAATTCGCCAAGGTGCGGCCACTATGACTCGCCGAGCAGAAAATGGCGATATTGAAGTGTTAGGCGAAGTGGTTTCGGGCATTGTACTTAAGCGTATGGGTGCTAATACAAAATCAACCATTGATGGCATTAATGCCCGGTTACCCTTAATTGAGCAAGCACTGCCAAAAGGGGTGCGCTTTGAAGCCTTTTACGATCAATCTGACTTAATTGTAAAAGCGGTTAATACCGTGGTTGACTCACTTATTCTGGCATTTATTTTTATTGCGCTTGTGCTGGCCTTATTTTTGATGAATTTAAGGGCAACCTTCTTAGTATTAATTTCTATTCCTATTTCAATCGCAATGACCTTAATGATCATGTCATATTTAGGTTTATCAGCGAACTTAATGTCACTGGGTGGCATAGTCGTAGCGATGGGCATGTTGGTTGATGGCTCAGTAGTGATGGTTGAAAACATGTTTAGACATCTTAACCGAGCAGATGAAGCACAGCTAAGTGCCGCCACTGTCGGTAATGAAAATGGTGCCTTGTCTATAAATAGTGAGTCTATTGATATAGCAGACAATGACAGAAAAATAACTGACAGCGGCCCAGGTGCTTTGGCAGATAAACGCAATGCTATCCCTTTGAGATTAAAACAAGCCGGCAAAGAGGTTGCTCGGCCGATATTTTTTGCCGCCACCATAATTCTAGTGGTATTTATGCCGTTATTTAGCTTTGAAGGTGTAGAAGCTAAGTTATTTCAACCTATGGCCATTAGTATTATTTTAGCCGTGGTTTCTGCTATTTTTGTTGCTTTAATCGTCGTTCCTGCCCTAGCTACTTATCTGTTTAAAAAAGACGTTAAAGTACGTGAAAGTATTATTTTACGACCCTTAGAGCGTTGGTATCGTCAAGCTTTAGCGCTTGCCATGAAACACACCAAAGTTGTTATTAGCTCATCAGTGCTTTTATTACTCAGTGCTATCGCCTTAGTGCCACAAATAGGCACAGAGTTTGTGCCTGAGTTAGAAGAGGGAACGATTAATTTAAGAGTCACCTTAGCGCCGTCTTCAAGCCTAGCTACCGCGTTGCAAGTTGCCCCAATATTAGAAAAAATGCTACTGACTTTTCCTGAAGTTGAATACGCGTTAAGTCGCATGGGACGCGCTGAAATTGGCGGCGATCCAGAGCCGGTAAATAACATTGAAATTTATATTGGCTTAAAGCCGGTTAATGAATGGACCAGCGCTACCAATCGTGATGAATTACAGCGCCTAATGGCCCTTAAGTTAGAACAATTCCCGGGTTTGTTACTGAATTTCTCTCAGCCTATTGCGACCCGTGTTGATGAATTACTGTCTGGCGTAAAAGCACAATTGGCCGTTAAGCTCTTTGGGCCTGACTTAGATGTTCTGGCGTCGAAAGGGCAAGAGATAGAAACGGCCATTAAAGCGGTAGAGGGTGCGCGCGATGTGGCTATGGAGCAAATTGTTGGTGAAGCGCAATTAGTCATTAAACCCAATAGGCAGCAACTTTCTCGTTTTGGCTTTTCTGTTGCTGATGTGATGGACTTAGTTAAAAATGGTATTGGCGGCACTACCGCAGGGCAGGTCATTAATGGCAATGAACGTTACGATATTTATGTCCGCTTACAGGAGAAAAGTCGTAACAACCGTGATGTTATCGCTGATTTACGTTTACAGTCACCTACTGGCGCTTGGGTGCGCTTAGGTGATATTGCTGATATTTCGCTAGCATCAGGCCCGCCGCAAGTGCGTCGTGATGATGTGCAACGCCGTGTTGTTATTCAAGCCAATGTACAAGGTCGAGATATGGGCAGTGTAGTGACAGATATTCGTGCGGCTATTGCCGCCAATGTTGATTTACCTGCGGGTTACTCTGTCGTTATTGGTGGTCAATTTGAAAACCAACAACGGGCACAAGCTAGGCTCGCTATTGTTTTACCTGTGTCGTTAGGTTTAATCGCACTATTACTCTATTTTGCTTTTGGCTCAACCGGCCAAGCACTATTGATTTTAGTGACTGTGCCCTTAGCGGTTATTGGTGGTGTGTTCTCACTGTATTTTTCAGGACAATATTTATCAGTACCCAGCTCTGTCGGCTTTATTACCTTGTTTGGTGTCGCTGTGCTCAATGGTGTGGTGATGGTAGAAAGTATCAATCAACGTATTAAAGCAGGCTTGGTGGTATCAAAAGCGGTATTTGAAGGCGCTACCTCACGGTTACGTCCGGTATTGATGACCGCGATAACTTCAGCTTTAGGTTTAATTCCTATGCTAATGTCAAACGGCGTAGGCGCTGAAATACAGCGGCCTTTAGCGAGTGTTATTGTTGGCGGGCTAGTGACCGCGACATTGCTGACGTTATTTGTTTTACCTGTGCTGTTTTCCTGGTTTTCAAAGGAAAAAATAGCGCAGTTAACATACTAGTTTTATCGGGTTTAATCGCTATGGTATAAAATTTTGTGTTTTTATAGCGTGAAAATACTTTCTATCACGCTATTATTTTATTGTTACTGATAAATATTTAAGAGGTCAAAATGTCTCACTCACACTCACACTCTCACTCACATTCTCAATCACATACGAACAACGGTAAATTGACCTTTGCCGTATTGATTAATGTTTTATTAACCATAGTGCAGATCATTGGTGGTGTACTCTCGGGCAGCTTATCGTTAATTGCCGACGCCTTGCATAATTTAAGTGATGCAGGCGCGATTGTTATTGCGATTTTTGCGCGTAAAGTGTCGGCTAAGAAAGCGGATGAAAATATGACTTTTGGTTATCAAAGAGCCGAAATTATTGGTACTTTGATTAATAGTATTACGCTGATTATTGTTGGCCTTTATCTTATTTATGAAGCGGTCAGTAAATATTTTAATCCAACAGAAATTAATGGCTGGATAGTGATTTATATCGCAGGTATTGCTTTGGTTATCGATATTGCTACCGCGGTATTAACTTATATGTCAGGGGCAAAAAGTAGCATGAATTTACGTGCCGCTTTTATTCATAATGTGTCTGATGCCTTGGCGTCGGTTGCGGTCATTATTGCCGGGGTTTTGATCATATTTTATCAATGGTATTTTGTTGATGTGATAGCGACTGTTTTAATTTCAATATACGTACTTTATCACGGCGGATTACTTGCACTTCAAAGCATAAAGATATTAATGCAAGCGGTGCCTGAAGCGTTTGGCATAAGTGAACTTAAAGCAGATATTGAATTAAACGCAGCGGTGAATGCCGCGCTAGATATTCATGTTTGGCAACTCGATGAGCATAAGTTGTTTTTAGAATGTAAATTACAACCTGCAACGAATATTGACCATATAGATTTAACTGAAATTAAAGCCATGTTATTAGATAAATATGGCATTAAACACTCAACAATCGAAGTTAACTCATCTGGTAAAACGTTAGTGCCTAGTTGTTATTGAAGTGTATTTTATCTTAATGGTAATTATTCCCTTTAAAATTTTATAACATACTAATAATTAAATTTAATATTCCTACGCTGTACTGGGGGCATTAATTACGCTATTTGTCGGTGCAATTGTATTGGGCGGATTAAAGCGTATTGCACGCTTTACCGAGTTAATTGTGCCTTTTATGGGTATTGATTTTATTTTGGTGGCGCTGGCATGCTAGGTGCTGCATGCCGCCGCGGAAGCAAGACCTATGCCTAATCATCCTGTACCCAAGGTTACGTGCAAATGTTAGGGGTGTTTTGAAACACTATGGTGTTGTGTCTCCACACCGCGTTTATTATTTTACTTGCCGATATTAACATTAGTGGTGAAATAAAAGATATTCGTTTGACCCAAAGTGCTATTACTCATCGTTTAGGCGCTAACGGAGTTTATTTTGTTTCGGCAGCGATTAGCTTATTGGCTTTTACCTCAGTGGTCGTAAATTATGCTTATGCCGAAAGTAACTTACATTTTTTAAAATGGGATAATAAAGTTGGACGCACAATCTACACGGCAATGTATTTGGCGATGGTTTTTTGGGGCTCAAGTGCCAGTTTAATTCAAGTGTGGAGTATGGCTTATGTGGCGTTAGGCTTAATGGCTTTAGTTAAGGTTAACGATGCTGAAATGGAATTTAAACAAGCCGATATTAAATTTCAAGGTAAAGTTGAGCCTGGTATTTGGCATAAATAGCTTGAATTTATAGCCATATTTTTCTAAAATATTGATGCTAAGTAATTATAAGACTTTGATTATGTCAAGAAATCACACCAAAATAAATTATGGTGTGATTAATACTTAAGTGAGTACCTTTTTTAGTAAAATATCAGTTATAAATTTGTACTCCCCTATAGGTAAACTGATAAAGTTTTTTTACTGCGTTGTGGATTTTGATGATATAGCCATATTGAACGGTGTTATTAGGGCAACTGCGTCATAGTTTGCTCTACCTTCACCATCTAAGGTGTTGTCTTAAATCCATACCCTGTCTACACGGATGTATTTACTTAGGCTCAGTCTGGAACGATGAACCTGATTAGCTAAGCCTTTCTCAACTCGCACAAATCTGCACCTTGAAGTAAAATGGGTATTTAGCTAAGAAAATTAACAATTAAATTGTTAGCCTCATTTTGCTTTTTTAATTACTCTTATCAAAGGATAAGTAATGACGTTTTCTGATATTTCATTTAAAAATAAAATCTTTATAGTATTGGCCTTACCACTTATTGGCTTTTTGTGGTTGAGTATTTTAACGATTAACCAAAGTTATATTGTTAATAACCAGATGAAAAATCTCACTGAATTGACTCAATTATCGATTAGTTATAGTGAATTAGTTCATGAGTTACAAAAAGAGCGTGGTACTACTGCTGGTTTTTTAGGCTCTAAAGGAAAAACCTTTGCCACTAGGTTGAATAAACAACGCCTCACTACCGATGATAAATTAAATTCGCGAGATGCTTTTTTAAAACTTAATGATTTTAAGCAAGTGTCAATTGTAAAGTTAAATCAAGAAATTGCTGCTGAGTTAGACAAATTAAACCTTATACGCTCGCAAGTGAGTAACTTAGCTATAGACAGCAGCAAAGCGATTGCCTACTACACAAAACTTAATGCCAAGCTACTCTCTGTTTCTTACATCATTGCCGATCTCAGCATCAATGCAAAAGCAACAGAGCTAAGTATTGCCTATTACAACTTTCTTCAGGGTAAAGAGCGTGCTGGAATTGAGCGTGCTGTACTCAGTAGTACTTTTTCTCGTGATGAATTTAGCGAGGGTATATTTGTTAAATTTGTTGCTTTAGTGACTGAACAAAAAGTTTTTATGGCTAATTTTTTAGCTTTCACTAGTGCTGAAAATATCCGTTATTACCAAGAACAGATGGCTCACCCAGCCATAAAAGAAGTGATAAAACTGCGCGCCATAGCTGAAAGTAAAACATCAGGTTTTGGTGTCGACCCGCTGTATTGGTTTCAACAAGCGACATTAAGAATCGGTCAGTTTCAAAAGAGTGGTCAGCAAATAGCTGACAACTTACTTTTATTTGTCAAAAATGCACAGGCCACCGCGTTTAATACTTTAGCTCTAAGCATTGCTTTAACCATAGTTTTACTGATGTTAGTTATTGTGATCACCCGTGTGTCAATTAAGGATTTAACTTCACGGGTAAATGAATTGACTCAAGTCATGAGACGGGTTAGAAATGAAAGTGATTTAACGGTACGAACAAAATTACAAGGTAAGAGTGAGCTAGGGCAAATTTCAATAGCATTAAACCTGACTTTGGAGCAATTCTCAGACACCATTAATGAAATTTCTAGCGCCAGCTTAACGCTATCTGCAGCAGCGGAAGAAACCTCAGTCACTTGTGAACATAATGCGATTATATTAGCGGAACAACAAGAGGGTATTGTTGCTATTGCTACTGCCGTAGAAGAATTGTCAGTAACGGTAAAAGAGGTTGCTGGTAATACCCAAGCTACCGCAGACTCAGCCAGAGAGGCTGATAACCAAGCAAAAAGTGGCCTTGATGTTGTGCAGCTGTCCTATCACTCAATTGAAGAGCTTTCGACAGAAATTGACAGGTTAGCGCAAAGAATTAACAGTTTACATGCAAGTAGTGGCAATATAACCAAGGTTGTTGACGTAATTAAATCGGTTGCTGAGCAGACTAATTTATTAGCACTTAATGCCGCTATTGAGGCGGCCAGGGCTGGAGAGCAAGGGCGAGGATTTGCTGTGGTTGCTGATGAAGTTCGAACGCTAGCTAAACGTACACAACAATCCACCTTAGAAATTGAGAGTTTTATTGGTTCATTACAAGCTGATGCAAATGCTGCCCATCAAGTTATCGAAAATAGCCAACAAAAGGCGATTGTTGCGGTAGAGAATTCAAAAAATGTCGAACATAGTTTGCAAGAAATAACCTCTACGATTAGTCATATTTTTGCTATGACAGAACAAGTGGCTACTGCGATTGAAGAGCAATCAGTTGTGACACAAGATGTTGCGCAAAATATTATTAATATAGAACTGAAATCGTCAGAAACTGCTGCAGGAGCGACACAAATAGCAGCAACAGCAAAAGAACAAGCTTACTTAGCAACCAGAATGCAAGATTTAGCTAATCGTTTTCATATTTAAATTTACCGCTGTTAATATGAAAAATTTATCTAACGGCTTGTTGAAAATAAAAATATAGCTCATCTATTAAATTTAACTCGTTACTTAGAAATAAACTCATTGCAGTTTTTCGCCCTGTTAGTGTTGGCAGTCACGGTCTATTTATAAATTTATATAAAAATATGAGTCTGTAACCAGTTTTTTACTGACATTTGAACCGATATTTGAACTGAAATTTTAAATTTTTTTTGGGGGGGGGTACTTAGTGCGCTTTATAGTCCTTTTAAAAGTAAAGTGGGATGATTATTTAAACTCATTAAACTTACTTCACCGTATTTTTAGTGAGTTTATTATATTTAGATTATTATGTTTGCCAACTCGCATCAGGCTGCCAGTTATTAATCCAAGCAGGAATGTCGCTAGCCGGCATTGGTTTGGCAATGCCATAACCTTGTGCTAAGTCGCAACCTAGTTGCAGTAACGCAGTGCCATGTTCAATTGTTTCAACACCCTCTGCAATTACCTGACGTTTGAATGAGTTAGCTAACGCTATTATGCCTTCAACAATGGCCAAATCATCAAGGTCAATTAACATGTCTCGAATAAAACTCTGATCTATCTTGATCAAGTCTGCGGGTAGTCGTCTCAGATAAGTTAAAGACGAGTAGCCGGTGCCAAAATCATCTAAGGCAAAGCTTACACCTAATGCGATACATTTATTCATGGTGGCTGATACGTGATTAACGTCATCTAAAGCAGTTGTTTCCAGCACTTCTAGCTCTAAATAATGGGGTGCTATATTGGGGTGGGCGGCTAGTGATTTTGTTAGTTTATGGGTGAAATCAGGCTGCTGCAATTGTACGGCAGCAATATTTACGCTAGTTTTTAGTGGGCGATTAAGGCCCATTTTTTGCCATGCGCTGATTTGTTTCAGTGCGGTATCAATAACCCATTCACCTATCTTAATACTTATGGGGTTATTCTCAATAAACGGCAAAAACTCAATAGGATTTAATAAGCCTAGTGTTGGGTGTTGCCAGCGAATAAGTGCTTCAACGCCGGTTACTAAGCCTGTTCTCATATTAACTTTAGGCTGATAATGGAGCACAAATTGATGGTGGTCTAATGCGCGGCGAATGGCTTCAAGATTGTCTTGTTGTAATTTAATGGCGTCATCTTGAGCGGTATCAAATAAGTGATAACGATTCTTACCTGATTCTTTAGCGACATACATGGCTTGGTCGGCATGGCGCATCAGTTGGTCGGTGTCAGCACTGTCTTGTGGGTAGATGGTAACGCCAATACTGGCAGAGACTTTCAATACGATGTTATTAATAGTAATCGGCTTAGACGCAGCCAATAACAGCCGTTGTAATATCGGATCACAGTCTTTAACTTTTGATAAATCAGCTAATACCGCAACAAACTCATCACCGCCAAACCGAGCTAAAGTATCACCTTCACGTAACGCCTCTTTCATTCGAAGTGAGAGGGCAATGAGTAGCTCATCACCCACTTTATGACCATGGGCATCATTGACACTCTTAAAGCCATCTAAATCTATAAATACCACCGCGAGTGACTGTTGATGACGGCTGCACTGTAACATGGCTTGAGATAATCGGTCGGCAAGTAAAACACGATTGGGTAAATTAGTCAGTATGTCGTAATGAGCAATATGCTCTAGTTGATTTTGGTGTTCTTTTATTGGGGTAATATCAGTGAATAACGCCACGTAGTTACTTGTTTGGCCATTAGCATTTTTGACTGAACTCATGTTCAGCATTTCGGGGTACACTTGACCATTTTTACGGTGGCTCAATACTTCACCAGAAAAAAAACCTTTTTCCAATAACACTTGCCACATATTGTCATAAAACTCAGACTCTTGCTGATCTGACTGAAGCATACGTGGGTGTTGTCCAATAACTTCGTCACGGCTATAGCCGGTTATCGTCGTAAAGGTATCATTAACGTCAATAATCAATCCGGCAGCATCGGTAATGAAAATACCTTCACTGGCGTTGGTAAAGACACTGGCGGCTAATTGCAGGCGAGCTTCAGCCTCTCTCTTACGTGCGGTATTATCGCTAGCAATCAATAGGTAGCCAATAATAATATTTTGGGCATCACGTAATACCGTTACCGACACTTCTGCTGGGAACCGGCTGCCATCTTTGCGGATATAGGTCAGTTCATAAATATCTTCAATGCTGTGATTAGCTTTGTAAACCAAAGCTTCAAAGCCGGCATTAATGTTAGTACTAAATTCAATACTGAGGTCTTCAGCTCGAAGAATCAGTTCTTGTGGATCAGAAATATCGGCGGGTGTAAGTTTATTCATCACCTCCGCAGCGCTATAGCCCAGCATATGCTCGGCGCCGGCATTAAATAGCTGAATAATTCCTTCGGCATCGGTGGCGATACTGGAGAAATTTTTACTTTTAAACATAGCGTTCTGTAAAACCTTAGCCTCCATGAGCGCTAATTCAGCTTTTTTACGCAAGGTATTATCGGTAGCAATTAATAGATAGCCAATAATCACACCATGAGGACTGTGTAATGGTGTTACCGAGACCATTGCCGGCAAGTAGCTGCCATCTTTGCAAATATAGGTCAGTTCATAAATATCTTCAATACCGTGTCTGGCTTTGTAAACCATGGCCTCAAAGCCTGCGCTAATGGGCGTGTTAAGCTCGACACTGAGGGCCTGGGCCCGTGTAATGAGTTCTTTTTTATTAGAGAAATCAGCGGGTGTGAGCTTATTAATTACCTCTTTAGCCGTGTAGCCCAACATATGTTCGGCGCCAATATTAAATATTTGAATAACACCTTTGGCATCGGTGACGACACTGGAGAAATTAACGCTGTTGAAAAGAGCAAGCTGTAATGCTCCGGCTCTAACCAGAGTACGTGCGGTATTATCGGTACCAATTAACAGGTAGCCAATAATATTTTTTTCAGCATCACGCAAGGCAGTAACGGATACTATCGCTGGAAACCGGCTGCCATCTTTGCGGATATAGGTCAGTTCATAAATATCTTCAATACTACGTGCAGCCTTGTAAACCAAAGCTTCAAAGCCGGCACTAATGTCAGTATTAAATTCAATACTGAGGCCCTCAGCGCGAACAATAATTTCTTGTTTATCAGAAATATCGGCTGGTGTGAGTTTATTCATCACCTCCGCAGCGCTATAACCCAACATGTGTTCGGCGCCAACATTAAATAGCTGAATAACGCCTTTAGCATCGGTGGCGATACTAGAGAAGTTGGCACTGTTGAAAATAGCGTTTTGTAAAGCCTCTATACTAACCAGCGCTGCTTTAGCCTGCTTGTTGTTATAATCATTTGATTGCATCATTTGACTCTTTCAGGATCAGTAATAAAGATTTTTATAGGTTTAAGTTGTCACTTTAATAATAGCAAACTATAAATTATTGACGGTCATATTTTAGTATTAATGAGAAGGTTGTTATCAATAGCATGTTAATAAAGTGATTTTTAAAACAACCAAAACGTATTGAGTAAAAGTGTGTCATAAAGTAGTGATTAGTCATGATGGTAGGCTTGTTGGTAGAGCTGACATTAAGGTTATTTTCGTTAATGTCAGCTCTACCTTAAGAGCAGTTTAAAAGTGGCATAAATTTATAGCTGTGGTGTATAAACCGTTAGCCTAAAGTTTCACTGCTGTAAGTTCGAACCTAAGCTAGTGGATAACAACGTGATTGATAGTGCTTTTTAGAGTTTGTAATCGAGTGAACTTTTAAAAAAGTGATAAGCGTGATTACTCATCGTTTAATTTTATCTGTTGCCTACGATGATAAAGCTGCATTGTTAAAAATTAACTGTTTACTTTTAAGAACTGCATTGACTTATGTTTGCTGTGCAACTGACTAAATTATTTTTGTACTCGCTCGATTAAACGACGCTTCTCTATGGCTTTAGGGGTGATATTATTGGCCAATTTTTTCTCCCAGCCTAGCATAAAGTAAACTTCGGCCATCAAAAACAAAGGGCCAATAGCTAAACCCATCATATCATCTAAGAAAGCCGGTTTAGCTTTTTCAAAAATATGGCCAATAAATTGAATAATCCAACCAATAACAAACACTATAATGGCTAGCCATAATACGTTTTGCATATCGGTGACTAAACTAGCAAGGTATAGGTTTACAGCGACATATATCAACATGCCAATGGCTAATTTTATATGTAATGTAAAGTAGTAAAGCATAGCAATAGTGAATAATATTATTGCTGGTGTGTACGAGACTGTTTGCTCTGCTAGCACAAGGGTAAAAGTGTTTAAACTTAACAAGACGGTAATAGCCCAAACAATCAGCGGCACGCCAATAAAGTGAGTGAGGATATTACGTTTATTCAAGTGCACACTTTTGTAATTTGATAATTGTTCTTCGACTGTTTTCATGACAGTTCCGCGTTATTATTTTATAAAATATCATGGCAAGTTATCGCTTAAAAGTAAAGCGAGTAGGCTAGGGGAGTGTGGCAAGATTTATTGTTTTTAACCAGGTATTTGATAAATAAGATAAGCCTATAACGCGCTAGATTAATGTATTCTAATTGCCTTATTGCAGTTGTCTTGCCTTACTCATACAATAAAGATATTTTTTACTGAAAAGTTAATATTATGTCATCAGATACATTAGGCTCTAGCCTTAATTATAAACGCGAAGAGCAAGGTTATCGCGACCGAGCATTGAAATTATACCCTTGGGTTTGTGGACGCTGTGCGCGCGCGTTTGAATATTCAAATCTCAGAGAGTTGACGGTGCACCATGTCGACCATGATCACACTAACAACCCCAATGACGGTACTAATTGGGAGTTACTGTGTATTTACTGCCATGATAATGAGCATGCAAAATATACTGATCATGCAAAGTATCAGACAGAAATTAAAGCCGGTGATACCAATCAAGACACCGCGACTTATAACCCGTTTGCAAATTTAAAGTCGATGTTAAAAAAATAACTGATTAACTAACGTGCAATAGCAATTTAATGGCTTTGGTATAACGCTATTTATAAAAGGAGTTGAAGGTGGCAGGTTCGAGTTTATTAACCTTACTTGATGATATTGCAACGGTACTCGATGACGTGGCGATTTTATCAAAAGTAGCGGTAAAAAAAACCGCAGGTGTTCTCGGCGATGACTTGGCGCTGAATGCTGAACAAGTTTCAGGTGTTAAGGCCGATAGAGAGTTACCTGTAGTTTGGGCTGTTGCCAAAGGCTCGTTTCTCAATAAATTGATTTTAGTGCCTTCTGCTTTGTTCATTAGTGCTTTTTTACCACCACTGATCACTGTGTTATTAGTAATTGGAGGATTATTTCTTTGCTTTGAAGGTTTTGAAAAGGTTTCCCATAAATTTCTTCATAGTAAAAAAGCCTTGGCAGATGAACAACAAGCACTACTTAACGCCGTTAACGATGAAAATATTGACATTGCGGCTTTTGAAAAAGAAAAAATAAAAGGCGCTATTCGTACTGATTTTATTCTTTCTGCAGAAATTGTGGTTATTGCTTTAGGCACAGTACAAGAAGCGGCGTTTCAAACACAAGTGCTGGTTGTTTCAACATTAGCTATAGCGATTACCGTTGGAGTTTATGGGCTGGTTGCTGGTATTGTCAAATTAGATGACTTAGGTCTTTATCTGCTGAAAAACTCGGTGTCAGGGCACTTTAAGGCTTTGCAAAGCACTATGGGTCGCGGTTTATTGATGTTTGCGCCATTTTTAATGAAGCTATTAACTGTGGTAGGTACCATTGCGATGTTTTTGGTTGGTGGCGGTATTATTGTTCATAGTTTTTCATGGCTTGGTCGTCAATTTCATTACCTTGAGCTTTGGGTAGGGCAATATCTTGGTAGTTTATCTGAAAGTATTTTATCGATTTTACTTAATGGCATCACAGGTATTATTGCCGGGGGTATAGTATTGGCAGTGGTTAGCTTAATGTCACGGTTGAAAAATAGGCGATCAAGCATTAAGTAGGCCTAAGTTTATCTTAATTTAATACAGGCTTTTCAATTGCATAGCGTAAGACTGACAAAATATTTTATTTTAGCTATTGTATTTTGTCGCTTTCGCCCTGAATATATAATTGAAGACAACCAATAAGGTAGCAATATGAAAATAATTATTTCCGGACATCACGTTGAAATTACCGACGGTATTAACCAAGCAGTTGAAAACAAATTTGCTAAAATTGCTAAACATTTCCCAAGCTTAATGACCTTAGACGTCATTATCACCGTAGAGCCCAATCAACAAAGATTAGAAGTTTCTACCACTTATGAAGGCGCTACTGTTTCAGTTAACGCTGTCGACAAAGAATTATATGCCGCGATAGCAAGTGCAGCGAGTAAACTTGAAGCTGCTTTAGCACATCGTAAAGGTGTATTATCGGCTAAGCAAAAAAAGAAGTTTGAAGTAGAGCAGTCAAACGCTTTTGAAAGCCCTTAAATCACGTCAGTTAATCTTAACTAACAGTTAAAACTAAAACTAAAATTTAAAAATCAAAGGCTGTTATTAAACGGTCTTTTTTATATTCAGGCCTCTTTCAAACATATTTTCTTTTGAAGCATGCGTGTGCTTGATTATATTGCCCAATACATGCGCCGAGTGAGTGAAGCCAGCTACTTATATCTACATCAGATGAAATAATGCCAAGACACTAGCCCTAGTTCACCCGCTTGTGAACGTTGCGAAAAAAGAGCACTTGAATCGACTAAGATATAAAATTTAGGTACCCTTGAGGTTATTTACTTAACAGTTAGATGAAGTATGGCTATTACTTAAATGTTTACGTAAAATAACCATATTGGCTTTATATGACAAAAAATCACTATAAAGCGTACTTTTATCTCCTCCAAGGAATTCCATGAAAAAAACATTCGAGTTAACTCACCCTAAAATTAAAGTCGCTAGAATGGTTGAGTCAGCGAAACACGAAGTTAAAAAATATTTAAAACGTGAGCGCAATAAAAAGCTACCTGAAGGTGCTGATTATTGGGATTTTGATTGTAAAATTGGTAAGTCAGAGCAAACAGCTGACGTTATTCATGTGTCAGCGATTAGCCAAGAAATTGATACGCTTATAGCGGCAGAGTTAAACACATTTTATCTTGAAATATTGGTTAAACCAGCGGTTCGTACTTTTGAAGAAAAATAGCGACTAGCAGCGTTGATAGGGCTTTAAAGCTTACTATTTACCCTGATATGACCTAAAGCAAATGCTTTAGGTCAAGTTTAAATAAGCCAAATGCTAGCGGTGATTTCATCTTAACTAATAGCCAATTAAGCCATTAATATGTGCGACCGCACTTCTGCCTAAAGCGTTCAGAGCATATCCTCCTTCAAGCACTGAGACAATACGCCCTTGAGCATATTTATCAGCAAGCGTTTTAAGCTGGTCAGTTACCCAACGATAATCTTCATCTACTAAACTCACTTGTGACATGTCATCTTCGATATGTGCGTCAAATCCAGCAGAAATAAATATTATTTCTGGTTTAAATTTGTTCAATGCCGGCAACCAAGTATCAAGAATAGCTTGTCTAAAATCAGCACTTTTTGCTGTCGCAGCTAATGGTGTGTTAATAATGGGTGGCGTAGTACTTTCTTTAATTTCAAAGGGATAAAATGGGTATTGATAAGTAGAACAAAATAAATAACCTTTTTTATTTTTTATAATATTTTCTGTACCATTGCCATGATGAACGTCAAAATCAACAATAGCCACGCGCTTTAATTTATATTGCTCTTTGGCGTAGGCGGCGGCAATAGCGACATTGTTAAAAAAACAAAAACCCATACCTTTATTATATTCAGCATGATGGCCGGGTGGTCTAGTCGCGCAAAATGCTGATGAAATTTCTTTTGACATCACTAAGTCTACTGCGTCTTTGGCAGCACCTGCAGAAAGTAAGGCGGCACTAAGCGTATCTGGGGTCATAATGGTATCGTCATCAACATTATAAGTGCCTTCACTTGGGGCATTGGCAAAAATTGATTCGATATAGTTTTTGTCATGTGCTAAATAAAGTAGTTCCTTATCAATAGGTTTTGCGTTGAATTGTCGAATAACATAATCCAAACCGCTACGAATAAGCTGATCCTGAATAGCAGCCATGCGTTCTGGCGCCTCAGGGTGATGCTCTCCCATATCGTGGGTCAAGCAATGGTGGTGACTAATTACGCCGACTGTCATAGGTACATTCCTTTATCTCTGAGCTATTAAGTTATTTATAACTTAATAGTAGTTTAGTTGCTTAAATGTTTTGTTGTGTTTGTATAACAAGTTGATTAATTATAGTGTGTACGCCAAGCTTACTTCGTCATAATCTTCAGAAGGTCTTCTTAAAAACCCTGCATTTTCAAATACTTTTAACATAGGAGCATTGTCTCGTCGTACACAAGCTATCAATTGCGTTAAACCACGAATTTTAGCGATAGCGATTAATTCACTCAGTAGTGCTTTTGCCATACCTTTGCCACGTTTACTCTCTTTAATAACAAAAGCAACTTCAGCACTATTACTTGCTTCAAGATAATAATAGCGAGCAACACCTTGTATAGATTCACCTAAATCATCTCGTTCAGTTAAACACAAGGCTAAATCAACCTGCTGGTTGACACTGACAAGATCACAGGACTTTTCTCGGGTCATTTGTGTCATATGATGGTTGTATCGCATCATTAATGTTTCTTGGTTATGAGAATAAAAAAACTCTTGTAGTTTACGTTCGTCTGAAGGCGATAAGGGTCTAAGGAAGTATTCAGAATCAGCAAAAGTAAAACGTTTGATCTCAACTTTACCCAGTTCAGGTACTGATGTTGGGGTGTTTTCTTGGTATTCAGGCACCCAATAATGTTTTCGCACATCTTTAAGCAGTTGAGCACGAAATTTAGGGTGGGCAATACGAATTAATTCTAATGCGCGTTCACGAATACTTTTACCTTGCAGCGAAGCGATACCATATTCAGTGACTACATAAGCCACATGACCTCGTGAAGTAACTACACCACCACCCTCGGTAATATGTGCGACGATACGAGATATTTTTCCATCTTTGGTTGTCGATGGCAGGGCAATAATGGGTTTACCGCCTTTACTTAATGAGGCGCCACGAATAAAGTCAACTTGGCCACCAATACCACTATAAAAATAATAGCCGATGGAGTCAGAAACCACTTGCCCAGTTAAGTCAACTTCGATGGCGCTATTGATAGAAACCATGTTGTCGTTACGCGCAATGTTTACTGGCGAATTAATGTGTTCGCTTGGGTAGAACTCTACATGGGGATTACCATCAACAAACTTATATAAGCGACGAGTGCCGATACAATAACTGATGACGGTTTTTCCTTTATGAAAGGTTTTTTTGCGGTTGTTGATAACACCGGAAAGCATTAAGTCGATAATGCCGTCAGATATTAATTCACTGTGCACACCTAAATCTTTATGGTTAGCTAAGTAACGCAAGATAGCAGATGGAATTTTACCAATACCAATTTGGATAGTAGCGCCGTTTTCTACTAACATGGCCACGTATTGACCTACTTGTTCTGTGACCTGATCAATTTCAGGCTCGGGCAATTCGGGTAAATATTGTTCAACGGTGATGTGAGCGTGAATTTGACTCATATGGACAAAACTATGACCATTAGTGCGTGGCATTTTAGGGTTAATTTGTGCGATAACCACCTTAGCTTTTTTAATGGCTGCGGGCACAATATCAACCGTGACACCAAGCGAACAATAACCATATTCATCGGGTGGACCGACCATGATTAAGGCGACGTCTAGGGGTAAAATATTTTCATTAAATAGCCTTGGAATTTCAGATAAAAATGTCGGGGTATAATCAGCGCGTCCTTCATTAATTGCCGTACGAATTTTTTCGCCACCAATAAAAAATGCGTTGACCTTAAATAGGTCTTGGTGCTTTTTATCAGCCCAAACGTTGTCTGAAAGCGTTAAAATATGAACAACTTCAATATCATGTAAACCAGCGCTATTGGCAATAAGGTTATCAATTAAGGCGTTGGGCACTGCGGCATTAGAGCCAATAAAAACTCGATTGCCTGATTTGAGGTATTTAGACCAGTCTATAGAAGATTGGCGCTGTTTGCGTATCGGCATAATTGTCTCTGACTTCTCTTTGTTTGGGCAAGGTTACAATTAAATTTATCACAGAATGTAAGCTGTATCTGCTTAATAGCAGATTTATGAATTAGTGAGTCTACTTTATACTTAGGTAACACGTCCAAATATATGGTATTTATTCAATAACTGCCTGTTCTACTGATTAAATAAAGGCTATATAAAAGTTAGATAAACAATGAGAAATTTAGTTTTTAGCCAGTAGAAATGATCAAATAATTAGTGGGTTTCGTATTAGTATGCACTAAGGGTTAAGTTATTAGTTGATCCGAGTCAAATTCTCTGCACTATTAGGCTAAATGACTAGCCAAATAGTAGGGTAAAATATCTAACGTCTACAAATTCAGTAGCTAGTAGTCATTATTTGTTGAGTATCTTGACCTGGAGTAGCTATAGACACTGAAATAACGCTTGTGAACAACTTCAATGTTCAACACCATAGAATAATATTTGTTAGCGTTAGGCTATTCTTACAGAGACGAGCAATGTAGATGGTGTCTGGAGAGTGTTTTATTGAAAAATTTTTAATGACGTCTTTGGTTTTGAGCAAAGCAGACGTTGTTTGAACATAGTAAACTGAGTTTATCTTAGTGGGGGTTTATGTCGGTATCAGCACAAGTACGTTTAATTAAATTTTTTATTTTGATAGGTATTACGCTACTTATTTTAGGATATTACTTACTTTTATATGTAGACCTACCAACAAAAATGGGTGTTACTGGTATTATTATTTGTGCCTGCTGTATTGCCTTTGGTTTACTTTTTTCATTACCGACAAAACTGTATTTAACTCTGTTATTAATGGCTCGTGAACGGGATCAACAGCAAAATTTAATGGCAAATAAAAAAGCAAAAAAATAGTTTATATTTTAACTATAAAAAAGCCCAATGCTATTGGGCTAATAATTCAATTTCAGTAAGCTGAGCTCAAAGTAAACACTAACCAAAAATGTTACGCATTAAGGTTATTGCTTGATCAACGGTTTTACCATCTTTAACGCTGTTCACTATGGTGCTGCGCATATTGAGAATAAAGTCAGGAATATCATCTGATTCAAAAGCTTTATCTACAATAGCTTCGGCTGACGCTTTACTACGTTTTACCGCTTTAGCGACACCAATTTTAATTTTTTTAGGCTTATCACGCATACGAATATAGTTAGAGTTTTGTGCCAACGAATTGTCAGCAAACAAAAACAAATCAATTAATATGGCTCGATTTTTCCAAAGCTGAAGTTCAGCTTCATCGCTAGGCATTTCACTGCGCCACCATTGTGTGTTTCTAATGGCTTCTATCATCTCATGCCAATAATCATCAAAGCTCTGGTTGTTAAGTTTTACTAAGCCTAAGCCTTGCGAAAGGCTATCTATTTTACCACTATTTAGGGCAATAAATTGGTCTGGGCGGCGCATAGCCAATAAACGAGTTGCTGCACTTAACGGCGCTTTTTCTTCATTAGTATGGTTGGCAAATATCGCTTTGTAGGCATTAACAAAGTTTTGATAGTCTGCCAAGGTTACGTCACCGTCTAACGGAATATGATCAAGGGCTTGATCAAAATCTTTTGGGTGAGACTTTAATAACTGGTGAAACGTTTTTGCGCCACGTGTGCCGGCAAACCATTCAACATCAAAGTCATAAACACTAATATCATGCTGAGCACTATGCTTGCCTGCAAAAACTAATCGGTCTTCATCAATCATTTCAGCTAATTTATTACCGCGTATCGTCGCAATATAATTTAAGAGTTTAAGTCTTTCTGGTAAGGCTTGTAACCCTGAGTGTTCTTGTACAAAACTAGTAAATATTGGCCATGGGATAATACGGGCCATTTTTAATTGGCAAGCACTAACACCGTTTGACATGGTGTCTTGTAGTTTTTTTAAGGGTTTTTTTTGACTAGGTTCTAATAAATCTTGATTGATGTCGTGTAAGCAAATTCGGTATAACTCTCTGCACCAGTTAAGAAAATTATCTGGATGACTCTCTACTTTTACTGCCATTAAATTAAGGCTGAGATCGGCGACTAACGACAAGGCATTTTGGTAAATTGTTTGTTCGGTAGCGCTAAGCGACATGGCATTTGGCGAGGTAAGTAATTTTCTCATGAAACAGTGGTTTTCCGATGATAAAAACAAAATTAGGTCGGCATGATACGTGTAAAATAACCTATTACAAGTGCTAAGACTTAAATTAGGAGATAAACTCTAGGCCGGTGCTTAAAAAAACAATATGTGGAGAGTTAATCAACGAAAACCTTTGCCTATTAAATTTTTTAAAACTTAGCAGACAAAGGCTTGTTGTTGCAAAAAAGTAACCGTTAGTCGGTGGTTACTGTTTTTGGTGACCTAGTATAATACTTAACTAAACCAATTACCGAGGCGGCAATCCAAAATAGTTCAATAACAAAACTCGCTAAATTAAAGTTATAGCACAGGCTAATTAGCAGTAATATTGCGCCAAAAAGGTTCGTTAGGTTATAAGCCAAACTTTTAGGATTTAATTTTTCTAGTTGTAACATTATAAATGCGGCAACGATAAGAAAAGTTCCAGACATGCCAATGATATTAAATAATAAATCAATCATAAGAAACTCCAAGCTATAGAGGGTGATCCAAAATGCTGGCCCTATCCGTGGGTTGGATCGTTTTCGTTCCATGAAACAGCTTGTCGTTTTATCAATAGTAAGGCCATAAGCGTTACTAGGATAATTTCGCGGTTATTGTAGGCAGTTTTTTGCATAAGGTAAAGCAACAAACGCTTAACAAGTGACAGAAATAGCCAGATAGAAATTTTCTTAAGCGCAGCAATATAGTCATTTATACTCAGTCTGAGTAGATTATAAAAATAGAGCACCACAGAATTTTTTGCATGCATGTTCTTCACTTAAAAAAACAATACCTAGCCTAATCTCCTAGTTTGACCATTAGGTTGTCGTTATTAATCGTCGTCATCTATTTTCATTGCTTCAATATTAATAATGGTTGAGCGATTTAGTGTTAGCTTAAAACGCTGTATTTGTTGCAGATCTTGTTTGTCTGTTTGCATTAATACGACATTAATTTGGTAACGGCGTTCAACTGCTTGTTTTGTTACTTTATTGCCATCAAGTGAATATAAACGACCTTCACCTTTTTTTAGGAAACGAATAAAGGGGGTTAAATTAAAATAGATACGTTGCTGGATTTCATCATAGCCAGGCAAAAAACTTTTAGCATTAACTTTAGTGTCGCTGCGAAAATGTAGCAATTGTGCCGCTTGTTTGTTTTGATGACGCCGAGTTTGAAATAACTTATCAACTTGCTGAGGTAGGTCTTTATTGCGAATGTATTCTAGCCAAATGGTTTGACTAGCGATACGCGTTTTATTAACACTATTTGTGTAAAGATTTCTCCATTTAGGTAAGCCTTTTTGAATGCTACGCCAAATAACACGGGTTATATCGTCTTTAAATATCTCCCTTAAACCATAAACAATGCCTAACATGCCGACTAAGGCAATAGTGACTTCAGTAAAGTTTGCCCGCGCATTTAGCACTAACAACATCACAAAAGCCATAATAATCGCTGTCACTGTGCCACGTACAATGCGTTTTAAATTGCGATTGAGGCTTTTCATTTCTTTTTGCAGTACTACGCCGTATTCGATTAATCGTTGTAGTAAACGCATTTTATTGGTGATGCGGTTAGGGTCAGCTAAAGTAACTTCTGAATTATATTTATTGGTTGCACGGTATTCATTTTCACTGCGGCATAGTGCAAACAAGAAGTTTCTTTCAGTGGAAAAATCACTACTTTTTGGCCCTCGAGAGAGCAACTTTAAAAATGACTGCTCTACTTGCCAACTAAGGTAGTTGTCAGCATTTTGAAAAAATGGACTGAGTTTTTTATCTGATGGCGTATATCGTCTTAATTTTTTCAGTAAACCAGAAATCAACTCTGCTAGTACAATGGCTTGTGGGTAAAAATCTTTACTTTCTTTAAGCTTAATCGTTTGTTTTATATCAGTGTCGAGAGCAATTAAAATTTGATAAGAAAATAAATTAAGGTTAAGTCGATAGTCACTTAGCTCACCTTTTTTTTGGCTAATAAAGCGGCTTCTTACTAACGGCAAGTGCAGTTGGTCTGAGTAATAAGCACTATGATTTTCTATACTGCTATGAAAGTAATGCTCTTCGTCTAGGGTTTTAGGGCCGATACCCATTTCAACCGGTAGTGAAAAGTATAAATCGAGTCTTTGATGGTCAGTAGGTAATAACTGGTAACTGACCTTGATGGAAAGGTTTTCGTCTTGGGTGAGTTTAGCGTTATTCACTTCTATCCTCTACTTCTTGTCGGTTTTATTACCAAGCCTGAATCAATTCACTCTGAATTACCTTGATAAGTAATCTCATCATAAAGTGAGTTAATTGCTGATCGTTTTTACTATACGTTATTTTAAGGACAATTTTTTAGCTTTAAGGTGAATACTATATTTGTAACTTCTGCAAATGTAATGACAAACTCAGCGATTAATTAGTGATTAATTAGTGATTAATATATATCAAACTTTCATTAACTTAGTTATAGCTTGAAAAATTTGAGTTTGTACTACCCATTAGTAATATATGGCATTGGTTACTTTTTTGATACTCTTTTGATGGTCTTTTAACAGTCATTGACCGATCATTTAATACAATTTAAATAGTAAACTTTAAATTGTACTAATTAAAAATTTATATTTACTGTTTGGTAGCCAAAATAAATTATTACGCTAGGGGCGTTTTTAGCGTACCAGGCCTGAAACGGAGTTATTTTGAGTTATGCCATTAGATACGCTTTCAAATTAAAGTACAAATTTTATACTTTTATGACAATAGTAAGTTAAGCTTTTATTCAAACATTGGATTTTGTCAAAAATGGAATTTATAATATGACCTTAACTAGAAGAATCACTCTACTTGACCTCACCATTATTATTACCTTACTTTTGGTAGCTTTTTTAGTGACAGAAGTATATGCCAAAACACCGACAGAAAATTATGCTGAATTGAAAAAATCACAGCATTTAACGAGTGATAATAATTGTCTTTTTATTGAGCATTTGTTAAGCCAAGTTGACGCGCAAGCATCTTTTAGCTTGCAAGCACCCCCTTATGCTTATATCGCTAAGTTAAAAAGCAATTAATAATGATGGCGGTTTACCTCGCTTGAAAGCTATTTTATTAAAATCTCTGCTTACAACAAGACCAAAAACTTAATCAAAGTGGTATTATATGAAGCTTATTCATCGAAGATAAAGTTTACAGGTAATGTTAATAAATAATGCGTAAATCAGATAAGAAAATAGACAATCAAATCATAAAGTCGTTAACTGAAGTATGCCAATCAGCGCTAGAAGAAATTGACGGCTTTGAGTGGTTAACCCATACCGTTAATTTTGATAATTTCCCCGACAGTCTAAAAGTTGTTTGTGTTTTTGATAGCAATAAAAAATTAGCGAGTTATCTAAAGTCATCTGATAGTAAGCACTTAGCGTTATTAATAGCCGATAGCTTGGCAGATATTGGCATAAAGCTTAACAGTGTTAAAAACCAAATAGCATTAGACAGCGAAGAAAATTGCACCCTGTATCACGCGGGGAATTGGCATAAAAGATTGTCTTAAATCGTTAGGCTATTAAATAATGACCATGCAATGGCGCACATGATTAATCCAACCAGTATATCAATAACTCTTCTCACCTTAGCTTGGTTAAGCCAAGGTGACATTTTTGCTGCCGCTCCAGCTAAGCTATAAAACCATAGCATAGATGCCAACATAGTGCCGAGTGCAAAGGCGATTTTTTCATTACCTTGAAATTGTCCGCCAACACTGCCCAATACCAGTACTGTATCAAGATAAACATGCGGGTTTAACAGGGTTACCGCTAAGGTTGAAACAATCACCAAACCAGGTTTCTTGTGTGCTTTATCGGCTGCATTTTGCTCACTGGTGCTGTTATTAAGCCATGCTTGGCGAAATGACAAGCTAGCATAAGTCAGTAAAAAAATAATACCGGCCCAAGAAATTACTGTTACTAAGGTTGGCGATGTCGCAATAAGTTGTGCGCCACCAAACACCCCTAATGCAATCAGGGTAACATCACAAAGCATGCAAATTGAAGCGGCTAAAAAGTGATGATTTTTTTTAATACCCTGATTGAGAATATGAGAGTTTTGTGCGCCAATAGGAATAATCATGCTAGCCCCTAAAAAAAGGCCTTGTAGTAGGGGGGAAAACATTTATTCTCCAAAAATTTCATGCTGTGCTGAGTAGTTGTGGCTAATTTAACGAAAAAAAAATCATAAGTATAATTAATGATTTTAATCTTTGATTAGTTTTGCTAATGTTATTTTTACTAACACGAGTAAGATATGTTGCTAACATCAGGGGGAAATGGTCTTGCTAGATTATAAATTATTGCATGCATTGAGCGTGGTACTCAATGAGCAAAGCTTTGACAAAGCGGCATCGGTATTAGCTATCACACAATCTGCCGTGTCTCAGCGTATTAAAAGTTTAGAGCAAATTATAGGTCAACCGGTATTAATTCGGGCACAACCGATAGTGGCAACGGCTATTGGCAAAAAATTACTTGGCCATTATCAACAGGTAAAATTACTTGAACAAGACATTATTCCTGATATTTCAGGTAATAAAAAACATGAAACTATTACCGCCAATATCGCCAGTAATGCCGACAGTTTAGCCACTTGGTTAATTGCAGCAATTGGTGACGTTAGTCATCAATATAACCTAGCGGTAAACTTTCGATTGGCTGATGAAAACAGAACCATTAACTATTTAAAAGATGGTGAGGTTTTTGGTGCGATTAGCACATATGATCAGGCTTTACCTGGCTGTACATTAGAAAAACTCGGCGATATACACTATTTATTAGTGGCTGCGCCAAGCTTCATTGCAAGCTATTTTCCTGAGGGTATTAATAAACAAACCTTGGCACGAACACCCGCGGTTGCTTATGATCAAAAAGACGATATGCATATTAAATATGTCGAACAAACCTTTGGCTTAAAAGGCGGTTCATACCCGTGTCACACCGTACGCTCTTCAGAAGCCTTTGTTAATTTTGCCAAACAAGGTATAGCCTATTGTTTGATCCCTAAATTGCAAATACAAGCAGAACTTGCATCAGGAGAGCTGATCAATTTAATGCCAGAAAATCCAATAATTAGAACACTTTACTGGCATCATTGGGTATTATTGAAAGGGGTATTTAAGCAGCTTTCAAGCGCAATAATTAGCCGTGCACAATACGCGCTAAATAATCAATAATTTGCTAATATTCAGTGTTATCTGAAATGGCCAGTAAAATAGCCAGTAAATGAGTCAATAAAATAGTCAGGAGTTAAATGTGAGCAATTTAGTCGTTAGAACAGCAACAGCAGACGATACCAGTATATTATTTAAATTTATTATCGATCTCGCTATTTATGAAAAAGCGGAACACGAAGTATTAGCCACCGAGCAAACAATAAAAGCCAGCATTTTTGCTGAAAATAGTCATGTTTTTGCCTTAATTTGCGAGCTTGATGGCGTTGCCGTTGGCTCAGCCATTTACTTTTTTAATTATTCAACTTGGTTAGCAAAATCAGGTCTTTATTTAGAAGACCTATACGTTATGCCAGAATATCGAGGCAAAGGCGCAGGTGTTAAGCTGTTAAAAGCTATGGCAAAAATTGCTGTGGAAAAAGACTGCGCACGGTTTGAATGGAGTTGCTTAGATTGGAATACACCGTCAAGAGAATTTTATCACTCACTAGGTGCTGTCGCGCAAGAAGAGTGGGTTGGCTATCGCATGACAGGTAAAACACTTAGTAATTTTGCAGTTGATCTGACTGAATAATACTAACACCCTCTGGAGGGTTTTCTGCATAAACTAGCATAGCCTGTGCTACTTTCTTTGCTTGAATTACTTGGTGTTTTTTTGGGATCATAAAAGCTAGCGTGTTCATTACTATTGTACCTAATTGTTCGCCAAGTCGAAATTCATCACGCTGCCCAGATAACATTGACGGGCGGAATAGACCAAGATGTTGGTAATCTAAGTTACTTAAGTCTTTTTCTATTTTGCCTTTTATCTGGTTATAAAATATAGCAGACGCTTCATTTGCTGACATTGCCGTGACTATGGCAAATAAAGTGGCATGTTGACCATAAAAGTATTTGGCGATAAGCAGCGGATAATGATGGTCAATTTCAGTAAAAGCAGTTTTAGAACCAGCTTTTTTTATGGTACTGCCCAGAGTGCAAAATATATGATCAATCGTTTTTATCTTGTGGTTAGCGCCTATATTCTGAGGTTTATTATCTAAAAAGGTACTTGAGGTCAATTCTGCTTCTAGATCTTCAAAATTAATCTGCCATTGTTCAAGTTTAGTATCTTCTATCAAGAGTGGTTTACGTACTAAGGCGATAACTTTGCTATAGGTTTTATTGGCTAATAGTTGCCGTAACAAATGTTGTCCCACTAAACCACTGGCGCCAACAATTAGGGCCACTTTGGCTTGCTCTTGTTTATGCCCATTGGTACAAGTTGTCATTTTTTTTAATCCTAAGACGGTGGAGAATAATATACCGTAATAATAAAGTCTCATATTAAGTGCTTAACTAGCTACTTAAATCTTAAAAAATTTTAACATTATTGCCCACTTGTTCTGGTTTAAATCTAGCATGGCAGCGTTACTCTCAATTACAATTGCCTAAAATTCATGCGAGCAGAACATCGTTTTGGCCATATTCAGACTCCCATCTAAACCAGTAAATATCTCCCCGTCCTTTCAAAATATAAACGTAATCATTTAATTTTGGACTTAGTTATCGCATGCAAATCAAAACGTTGGGTGAGAAAAGCTACATGCTATGCAACGATTACCTTATGTTTATTAAGTGATTCAGGTGGTTAATAGGTAACTAATGAAGGCTTAAATGGATTTAAGTTTATTCAGTAATTATAATGTAATATTATGTTTTATATTAATAAGTTTACATATAAACAATGATTTAGCGACTGAATTTGTTATAGCTTGGCCTAATAGTTTTTTGCAAAACTCTTTTTTAAAGCGCTTTATTTTTTAAAGAAACCATCTTAATTTGCTGATACAATTTGAAGAGTTTATATTTTTAATTAAGTACCCCCTAATGATTAAGCCTGAAGTGCCCAAAAATGAAGTTGAACGTTTGTATGCGCTTAGAACCTTAAAAATTCTTGACTCATCACACGAAGAGCGCTTTGATCGAATTACTCGTATGGCTAAACGCATGTTTAACGTATCAATCTCGCTGGTCAGTATAATTGACAAAGACCGTCAATGGTTTAAATCCACGCAGGGACTTGAGCTTTCGGAAACGCCTCGCGACATTTCATTTTGTGCACATGCTATTAATCAAGATAACTTATTCATAGTGCCTGACGCTTCCAAAGATAAGCGATTTTTTGATAATCCTCTTGTTACTGGCGGTCTGAAAATTCGCTTTTATGCCGGTTGTCCTTTAAAAATTAGGCAAGGTATTAATATAGGTACTTTGTGCCTTATCGATACAGAACCTAAATATCTTAACGAAGAAGACCAGCAATTACTTGAAGATTTAGGGGCTATAATTGAGCAAGAAATCAAATCTATTGAACTTGCTACCTTAGATGAATTAACCATGATTTCTAACCGCCGTGGTTTTTTGACTCTGGCCGATCATAGTTTAAAAGTATGTCGACGTAATCAAATGTCAATGTCGTTTATATTCTTTGATCTAAACCAATTTAAGATCATTAATGATGAACATGGCCATCACGAAGGCGATTTTGTCTTAGCTACTTTTGCCAAAATAATGCTTAATTCATTTCGAGGCTGTGATTTGATCGCTCGACTCGGTGGAGATGAATTTGTGGCTATGCTGAGCGAATCTAACTCTGACGCTAACTATTCAGGGAAAGCAGATATAGCACTAGAGCGATTTGCTGGCGCTATTGATCAAGCAAATAAAACCTTAAATAAACCCTACAAAATTGCGTACAGTGCCGGTGTTAGTTATTTTAAGCATGACACGGACAAATCAATAGAAGCAATGCTCCAAGAGGCTGATGCGGCTATGTATAAGCAAAAAAAACTAATGCTCTATAGCTCGACGTTATAACTGTTTCACTAAATTAATGCCGAAAACATTGGTGACTTTAATGCGTGAAATACTGACAAAGTGTGTGAACTTGTAAGTTTTAGCGATGAAAATCAGCGCAGAACAGTTGCGGATATTTTCTTAGATAAATTTACTGGCAAGTTTAAGTGTTTTGACGCAGTTACCACTAGTGATTAATGATAGCTACTATTTTCAAAAACTTTAGCTTATACCAATTTCATTCATTAGATGGTCTACTTTATACGCAGGAAAAATGGCCAAATATAAGGCATTTTATTTAATAACTAGTTGGTCTAATTATTAAATAAATAACGCAGTAGTGGGTTGTTTTAGCCAGTAGAAATGATCAGATAATGAGTGAGATTGGTATTGTTGCTGTTGATAAATCACACTAGCTTAAAGCGAGATTAATCTACTTTCCTTAGTGCTAGTTCTATTAGCTATCAAGGTCATAAATACATCCACCTAGCCATTTAGTAACAGACTATTTATAACGCTTTTAACTCAAGTCATGTTTAAAATTTATCAATAACACTTATCAATAAAGCTTACCAATAAAAGTTACTTTAATAAAAACTGTTTATTAAAGTAACTATCTATAAAATATCAATATTTAAAGTCATAAACTTTATTATTCGCTAGCGTTAATGACTTTAAATGGGGCTAAATTTTTTGCTCAACCAATAGCTTATGCATATATAGTGTTAGCCCAGCGCGTTAGGCCAGCCGTTACGCTGCCAAAATGGTCACCAACAACAATAGGGGTATGTTGAAATTGCGTTTGTAAAAACGTATTTAACATCGGTGATTTAGCACTACCGCCAGTGACAAACACCACATCAGGCTGACAGTTAGCTTGGGCAATGGCATCTTTCATTAGCGCGGCTATAGCACTAAGTTGTCGATGACATGCCTCAGTAAAACCATCCCTATCAAGCTTAACACTGAGTCCTTCATAGATATCAGATAAATCTATTTGCTGTTCGGTTTGCTCGGTTAAGCCAATTTTGCTTTGCTCTGCGGCATTAACTACACGGTAGCTCAATTTTTGTTGTTGCACTGTTAACAAGCGAGTTAATAACTCAGGATGTTCTGCATCGCGGATCAGTTGCTGTAAAAACCGTCCATTTTCGGCACTGTAAAATTGTGTTTGATGACTAATATTGTTAATCGCCATTGCCTGAAAGTAACTGTTACTCGGCATTGTTTTACCAGTTTTTAATAAACTGTCTAAACCAAAACTCGGCATGATACCTTTAAGGGCAAAGGCAATATCAAAATCATTACCACCGACTCGTTCACCACTGTGGCTTAATAAATCATTGCTTCTATCAGTTAAAGCAGCGTGTTCTGGCCCCATTAAAAGCATGGAGCAATCTGTGGTACCACCGCCAATATCCACCACTAGTACTTTGGTTTCTTTAGTGAGACTCGCTTCATATTCAAAGCCGGCTGCAACAGGTTCAAATTGAAATTCAACATCTTTAAAACCAACCCGTTTGGCTGCATTGGTTAATATTTGTATAGCTTGTTGATTACTTTCTTCGCCTTTCATACCTTGAAAGTTAATAGGGCGACCAATAACGGTTTGATCAACACTTCTGCCAAGACTTTCTTCGGTGAGCGTTTTTATATTGCTCATCATAGAGGCAACAATATCTTCAAATAAGTCAACTTGCTGTGGCATTAAGCCACTGGCACCTAGAAACGATTTTGGTGACTTTATGTAGTAGCCTTCGTCCGGCTCTTGTAAATAGTTATTTAATGCGGCTTGGCCAAACGATAATTCGGTTGGATAGCCATCTAAGGTCAGCTCTCGTAGTGAGTTTTTTCCTTTGTTTATCTGTGCTTGACGTTGCTGTTGAAAGCTTTTTTGTTCTGTCAGAGCCAAATTATTGTGCAGCCAGTTGACAATAATGTCACGACTGGGCGCATACAAAGTTGAGGAGATATAGCGACCATGATCACCTAAAGATAATAGTTCTGGCGTGTTGTTTTTCATTACGCCGACAGCACAGTTTGATGTACCGTAATCAAATCCGATCATGTTGATATCCAAATATAAAATGGCCGCGAAGGATACTGGGATATGTAGCACTAGGCAAGGGCTTTTAGCTTATTAAGTAACATTTTTAATAAGCTAAAAGCCCATAAGTCATTATTAATTTATTTCAAAGGCGCACAAACGTAGTTTTAATCCTGTCAATCATAGGCATGTCGACGCTCACAGCTTAAACTTTTACCCGTATAAATTTTTTCGCGGTTGAATTGATTTAAATTTAGGCGAAAAAATAAAAAATCAGGGATGAAATGCAGAATAAGTGATCTCGCTCGACTGATAAAGCTAAAGCCATGATGAAAACAGCGAGTGATAAATTAACCCACTACCTAGCGAATACTGGTTTAAACCTTGAACAGGTTAATGCTGAAGGTGGTAACGGCTTAAAAGCCCAGGTGCTTTTATTATTGATAAAAACGGCATTAGTTGTGCCATGCAAGCAAAAGTAGATTTAAAGTCGTATGTGGGGTTTTGAGTGGTTATTGCTGTGTTCACTAAAGGGCAAAATAGCCGGGTTATTAAGGGTAAATTACCTGAGTAATTCAAATCAAAAGGCAGCTTTAGGCTGCCTTTTGGTGTTTAATTTACATAAGAGCAAGCTCATTCACTTGGTGAACATTTCAACGGGTTATTTTTACCCGTATAAAATAGCCCAAGGCGCTAATAAAATGAGCATAAAAGACTAAACTATTTTAGCCCGAAGCCATGGCCAAAATAGTTTTAATATCAAGTGTATCTTGATATTGCACAAAACCCTTTGTGCACTTAACGCGTGCTAACACGGCCATTCTATCGGAGAGTTCATTCCCTTCTATATTGGCATGACCTTTAACATGACTAATAATTAAATTACTTTTCAATGTTTGATAGAGCGCAAAACACTGCTTGATTATGTCAAGATTTTTGATTTCTTCACCTTTGCCACGAGTCCAGCCTTTAGCTTGCCAACCTTTTGCCCACTTAGTGATACAATCAATTGAATATTTAGAGTCAGACAAGACTTGCACGGTTTTACCTTGTTTAATATGATCTTGTGCGTAGTTAAATGCGGCAAGTATGCCATTAAGTTCGGCGGTATTATTAGTGCCCATCGGCTCATATAAACCGTACCACAATTCAATGAGCTGTTGCTCTTGATACACTGCCATGCCCGTGCCTGACTTTCCTGGATTTGGAGAGCAAGCTCCGTCACAATAAATATTAATATCAGCATTTTTTTTAACAGGGGCTAAGCTATTACTTACTGCACTACTATCCGATTTAACGTAGGCAGCAGAAGCGGCAGTTTTAGTACCGGCACTTTTACTCATTGAGCGCTTAGTTAATGCTTTAGTGTAGCTTGATTGAAACGCCGCCTCGGCTTCAGCTTTTGATGCAAAACCCATATATTGTGCGTCGGCACGTCCTTGGGTGTGGCTTTTAACATCATTCCACTGTTCAAATACCCCAGTTTTTGCACCTTTCCACACCACATAATATTTTTTACTCATCAATTGTTAACCCTATTTTATTCGCCATGATTTTTATGCTCTGTACGCTATTGGTTAAGACTGCTTAACTTTTTTATTGTTTTTAATTGACCAAATAATTAATAGGACACCGGCAATAAAAAACGGAATACTTAACATTTGCCCTGCAGTTAAGGCAATGTCAGCCGCATAGGCCGCTTGTTTTTCTTTTAACATTTCAATAAGAAAGCGAGCAGTAAAAATTAAAACTAAGAAAACGCCTAAAATAGCACCGGGTGGTGTTTGGGCTTTTTTCTGCTTATAAAAAATCATCAAAACAAAAAATATCGTTAAATAAGACAAGGCTTCATAAAGTTGAGCAGGGTGGCGAGCAAGGTTATCAATACGGGCAAAAACTACCGCCCAAGGAACATTACTGGGTGTGCCTAATATTTCAGAGTTAACAAAGTTTGCGCTGCGAACAAAAAAACCAAACAGCGCGGTACATATCGCGAGTCTGTCGAGTAACCAGAGAAAGTTCATCTGGTTTTTTTTGCTATAAATACCCGCCGCAATAATAGCACCTAAACCGCCGCCATGACTGGCCAAACCACCTTCCCAAATAGCGATTATTTTCAGTGGGTTAGCAAAGTAATAGCTTGGGTCATAAAAGAAACAATGCCCTAAACGCGCACCGACGATAACACCAATAACGATATAGACCAGTAAGTTATCTAGCGCGACTAAATCTTGTTTCTCGGTTTGAAAAATCCACTTCATGACTTGTAAGCCAGATAAAATAGCGGTGGCGAATAACACGCCATACCAATGTATAGTCAATGGCCCAATGGAGAAAAATACGGGATCAAAATCCCAAACTAAATGTTGCAAAGCGTAGCCCTTAATGTTGCTTATGTTACTTATGTTGAATGAGTTTAATGAGTTTAATGAGTTAAATGAGTTAAATGTGACTTTAAGTTAAGTCCTCACTTAAACAGCGATATTCTAGCAAGCTAGTGGTTGCTGTGCTGAATTAATTTCGCTGAAAGCGTTAATCACGTCTATGGGTTGTTCAACCTTGATTAAAACTTGTTCAAACGACTCAACAAAAGCTCCCATCATGCCCCAGTATTTTATTGGCTGGTTAAAGGTTACTTTTATATTGTGCTGTTTACTACGGCCAATTTTTAAAAGTTCATTGCTTTTGTTTTTGCCTTTACTGTTAATTTCTGTGTGATTAATTTCATCTTCACCTGCTTGGTGTATCGACACGGTATTAATATCAGCAAAGGGTATAACCATCAAGTTGAAGATAGAATTGTTAATGATCAGTTTTTTATCTTGAACATAAAGCGAATAATAGCGTGATAAGCGATAATTTGCTGTCATTAGAATAAAGCCATATAAAATAAAGCTAGCCACCATTATTGCAGCAGTTTGGCTCCAATCGACCAATAATTGGTAGCTAACGCTTGCTATGACAATCAATGAAGAGATAATAACTAAAAAGTGACTAGCTTTTCCTGACAATAAAGTAATTTTACCTAATGACTTTACGTGCCGCTTAGATAGGCGAGGAATAGCGTAATACCAACTTGCAGGCTCTGTGGCAAGGGTTAATGCCAAGCCTTTTTTTTTGTCATCATCATATTTATCCAGTACGCCAATACGAGGATCACCTGATAAATTTCGAGCTTGGTATAGTCCTTTGACAATCATAAACATCAAATAAAACTCAATGACCAGCAAAACGCCCATAATGGGATAACGTAGCCAGAGAATAAAATCAAAATATTGGGCAATATCTTCAGGATAACTATAGCGTGCAACAGCACAAGAAAGGCTGAAAATAATGACTATTTTCCACGCTTTTTGTTTGCCAGCTTTTATGATCATAAACCAGTAAAATATTGGCAGCACAGCAAAGTATATTAGGCTCGCGACAATTACCGGATAGAGTCCTAATCTTGTGGTTGTAGTTTCAGGTATAAAAGTAAAACCCAAGTAGTAGCTGGTATGACAATAAATAAGTATACTAAGCGGTAGGTTACAGATGTTCTCACAATAAATCCTTTTGTAGTGATGGTTATAATAATGGCTGTTTTTCGTTTTACATTTGTTTTACATTCTATTTATATTTAGTTAAGTCAGCGCTGCACTTTTTCAGTGTTTAAGCACATTAATATCGAATGAGCATTTTTGATAATCTATTGGAATTACTCGACAAATACTATACCTAGATTAAATTCCATTAACCATAAAGTTAACACTCGCTACAGCTAGATTTGTAAATTATCCATTGATAAAGGTGAAAACTAATGTAGCGACTTTGCTAGATTCAAGTCTATGTGTAAGCTTATTTTCAGGAATTACAACTTAACAAGAAAACCTTGCCAATCAGTGAAAACAATATGCCTTTGTGTCGCTATCAAGACAAAATAGCGACACTAAGTTCTAGCATCAATCAGTCAGTCGCGAGTAAAATTTGGCGATCTAAGTCGCAATAAAACCGTTTTTTGCACGACAATAAGTTGTTTTATTTTAATCGTGCAGAAAAAGATGATTATATTCATCGCCATCCTATATATGTAGAATAACGATATGATATTTTAAAGGCTCTCATGAAACCTTCGGTTGTTCAATGGCCAGCAGATACGGCTGATCAATGGCCAACACAGGAAGAATTTTTTAAGTAAATTTAATTAATAATAATAAAGAGTAAAGACATGAAAAAAGTCTCAATGGGTAACTCGAGCATCGAATCTTCTCGTTTTATATACGGCTGCATGCGTATTGCCGGTGACAATAGTGCAAGTAATCGTATTAAAGGAAAAACAGCGATAATGGCAGCGCTAGAGGCGGGTTATAATCATTTTGATCATGCTGATATTTACGGTGCTGGTGAAAGCGAAAGTATTTTTGGTGAACTGTTAGCTGAAAAACCACATTTACGTGAACAAATTATTCTCACCTCTAAAGCCGGTATTCGACCGCGCAATAATGATCACGACACTTATGCACCCACGCGTTATGACTTTAGCCAGCAATACTTGTTGGCCAGTGTTGAAGGTTCACTTAAACGTTTAAATACCGATCACTTAGATATGTTTTTATTGCATCGGCCAGATTATTTATTTGATGTTCATGAAGTCGCTGAAACTTTTGCGTTATTAAAAGCCAGTGGCAAAGTTAAGCATTTTGGTGTCAGTAACTTTAAACCATCGCAAGTTGAATTATTAAAGTCTGCGTTAGCTATGCCGTTGTTGGTGAATCAAGTTGAAATTAATATTCACAATATTGACACCTTACTTGATGGCACGTTAGATCAATGTCAGCAGCATGGTATTACACCGATTGCTTGGTGTCCTTTAGGGGGTGTTGCTTACTCTGCTTGGGGAAATACTTTTTCAGGTGAAGATGAACAAAGAATTGAAAACGAATTAAGCCACCAAAGTGAAAAATATGCTTGCGCGCCTTGGCAAGTTATTCTGGCTTGGTTATTAAAACATCCAGCCAATATTTGCCCCATTATAGGCTCAACCACTCCAGAGCGTATTGTTGCCGCTAAACAAGCTTTAACACTAGATTACTCGCGTGAAGATTGGTATCGCTTATTAGAAGCTAGAAACGGCCAAGCTGTGCCATAACTATATTGAATCAAAACTATATCGCACTAAAAGTATATTGAATCAACAATATATCGCATCAAAAAAGCCACTGAAAAATGTCAGTGGCTTTGATGTCATTTTAAGACAGGGCAGTAGCGAGTGATTTAGTTACAAACCATTATGATATTGAATATTGGTTGACTCAGGCACTAAATTATTCAGCTGTTGTTTTGCTGATGAATGGCTATCTATCGAATTTTTAGACTCGTTAGTCGAGTTTTTATAAGCTAGTAACTCTTCAAACTGGCTGATCAACAACGCCTTATCAGGCGCTTGGCGATCACCGGTACCTATGTTGGTTAAATCAATCATAAAACCGTCGAATAAATCAGATAAGTCTTCAATAATTTCCATATTTAAAAACTGATCTTGGTTGTAAATACTCGGGTAACCGGCTTTTTGTTTATCAATCGCGAACGACACACCTTTGAGATTAGTGATGGTGGTTGATTTATCACAAGAGAGCATACAGCCATTGTCGATACGTGGTTTTTCACAACCAACACTTTGTTGGAAGAAACACTGTCGGCTAGTCATCAACAAAATAGGGTGGTAAATACTGTAAAATAATTTAAAGTTTTCTGGGCGAGCAATATGTTTCATTTGCATGGCGTTAATTTCGTTAGAAATAAAGGCACCGCTACAGTCAAAGTCTTCTTTCATCGCTAACAGCGCGTAGGAATTGGTAGTATTTAAAAATGGCCCTGCTATCCATTTTATGCCTAAAGCATTGGCTTTATAGGCAATACCGGTATTGTTAGTGACAATTAATGGCGGTTTTACTTGCTCTAAAATAGTTACGGCAGCGTCATAATCTTTACCAATTAGCACAGCCGGAAACCACGGAATTAAACGTGGATTGTCCTGTAAAAAACCAACATATTTTGTACAGTCACGTTTATAAGCATCAGGCAATTTAAAATAAATATCGGCATGGGTAATATGCGCTAACTCAGCATCGGCTTCGTCACAGATCAAAATAGACAATTCATTTTTTGCTTGGTTTTTAACTTGGCTGCTAACTTGGCTGTTGAGTTGAGAGGCTACTTTTGGATGATTAACTAATGGCGGCAAGGTCACTTCTGGAATAATATCAACCGCATTATTTAACAAACTGGCGATTTGATTTTTCAGCGCGGTTAGCTCTTTAAACGGAATGCTTAAGCCGGTATTTAAGTTGTCACAGTTTAGCTCGGTCAGTAAAAACTCGGCGTTGTTAAAGCTTTTAAAGCGTTTTTCTATTGTGGCCTTATCAATACTGGTGTTTTCACTGGCGCGTAATAAGCTAGTGGATTGCACAGTGAAGCTATTTTGTTCAACAGAGAAGCCGGTAGTGGTTACGCTAACCTCTAAAGGTTGTGCTGCTTGACCAGAAAAACGTAGCGATAGTGGTACTTTTTCAATACTTAAATGCTTTATTTTTTCAACCACTTCGGCTTCAATTTCATTTTTGTCAGTTTGTAGGTTTTGCTCAACCTCATGAATTTGAACCACTGAAATTTGTTGCGACTTATCTTGCGAATGGCTTTGGCTTTCAGTGGCGTTATGTTTATTTATGGCATGAACTTTTGAATTATCACGCGGATTATCAATAAACATTGATTGATTTAAATCACCTCTTAAAAAGGCATTGGAAAAATCACGATTAAATACTTTGTAAAGGCGTTCGCCATCTTCGGTTAATTCGCCGGTATTGAGGAAGCCATCAATTTGTTTACGAAAACTATCAACCACGGTATGTACATAGTTTGCGCCTTTAATACGTCCTTCAATTTTAAACGAATGCACACCAGCGTCGATTAAGGCAGGCAAATCAAAAAAGGCAGAGTTGTCTTTAATGTTTAATGGAAAATTATGACCTGTGGCTGTGGTTTCATATTCTTCTCGACAAGCTTGACTACAGCGGCCGCGGTTACCTGAATTGCCAACACTGGCAGACGTTGAATAACATAAACCTGAAAAGGCCACACAAAGCGAACCATGAACAAATACTTCGCTTAACAGGTCATATTCACGACAGACAGCGGTTATGGCGGTAATTTCACGTAAGTTTAATTCTCTTGATAAATTAACCCGCGAAGCACCTAATTTTTTTAGGAACGGAATTTGTCCGATATTATGAGTGGTTAACTGGGTTGAAGCATGAATGTCTAAGGTCGGAAAATGCTTCTTGATGATATTAAACATGCCGATATCTTGTACGATAACGCCGTCTAACGTCGTGTTAACCAGTTTACTGAGTAATTTGGCAATAGACTTAAATTCACGTTCTAAAATGATCACATTTAAGGTTAAAAATATTTGGCATTGGTATTGGTGTGCCAAACGTATGATGCCAATCAGCTGTTCAAAGGATATATTAGCGGCGCGATTACGGGCATTTAGGGTATCTAAGCCGCAATATACCGCGTCGGCACCCGCTATAATGGCCGCTTTAATTGCGTCGACATCTCCACCGGGGGCTAATAATTCTATTTTATGATCCATTGGTACAACTTATTTTTTTCGCTAAATTTAAGAGCAGGGATTTTACCCGTATATTTCATCAATGAATACCGTTAAAGTTGCCGTTTATAAATAATGTTAATTCAATAGTTGAGTGTTATGGCATTACCTATCCTTTATTCGTTAAGAAACTGTCCTTATGCAATGCGAGCACGTATTGCTATTTTTAAGTCGCATCAACCGGTTGCGCTGCGTGATCTGGTATTAACGGATAAGCCTGCCGCGATGATTTTAGCTTCCCCCAAAGCTACCGTGCCTATTTTAGTCTTGGATAAAAACAGCCGGTTTAAGGAGGATTATGCCCAAGGGAATAATAAAGAATTAAGCCAAGAAAGTAAAAATCGAGCAGAAGATAGCCGTATCGTTATCGATGAAAGTCTAGATATTATGCTATGGGCGCTTAAAAAATCTGATCCCAACAACTTACTTCATGCTGATAACAGGGTTAATTTACCTATAAAGCCAGAAGAAAAAGTAAATACCTTACCAAACAAGACCAACAAGCCCAACGAAAAGTTAAATGAAATGCTGGCACTCATTAGCGAGTTTGATGTTGAATTTAAACGGCGTTTAGAAGCTTATAAATGCGCAAAGCGTTACCATGAAACTAACCTGAATGAATGCCGAGCCGCATGCGAGCATTATATCCAATTATTGGAGTCACGCTTAATACAGCATGACTATTTATTCTCTGCTCAAGAGAGTTTAGCTGACATTGCTCTGTTGCCGTTTATTCGTCAATTTGCCCGCATAGAACGCCAGTGGTATTTGCAATCACCGTATCCTAAGCTGAAAAATTGGCTGAATCGTTACCTACAAAGCCCGATGTTTACCCGAGTAATGGCAAAGCATCCACTGTGGATTGAGTGTGGTGAAGAGGTTGTTTTTGTTGGTAAATAAAGTAGCCGGTAAGCGAGAGCAGGGAATTATCATGGGTTTAATTTGTTCACTATTGTAGGCCTTATATTAGCTGTCTTAAACTAGCGATAAAACAGCTAAAATCACTATAGCCTGACATCAAAAATAAGCGCTATGTATCTTAGTTATCATGATCAAGGCACTGTCAGCACTTATAATAAATAACTAGAAATTATTTTTGATATTTCTAGCATTGAGGATTGCCCCGAAAACTCAAATTTCACTTTACCTAGGGCAGAAAAATATATTTCTAGTTCAGAATCAAGATCGAAGGTACCTGAGGTTTCAATAGAGTAGGCAACAATATTTTTGTAAGGTAAAGAGGTGAAATCTTTTTTGCTGCCAGTAATACCCTGAACATTAACCGCGATTATTCTCTTATTGGTAAAGACTACACCGTCACGCATGGTTTTATATGAGTCAACTACTTGTTCATCATCTAACAGTAAATCACTTACTTTTTCAGCATAATCAGTGTCTTGCTTAAGCTTGAAAAAACCTTTGTTATTGAAGTCAATCATCGAAAAATCCTTGTATTGTTAATAGTTAAGCTTTGAACCCTTGTTAGGGGGGTAGGTAGTAAGTACTCTATTGGGCTGTTCAGGTAAGCGTTATGTGTTTTTTTGGTCAACTCAGTGCATAAAAGTATGTTGAGTCGATAACCACACTGATCAGTCATGATTTAATCATTACTTAGTTGTGGTGCTTTTTCAAGATGCAATTTAAGTTGCGATCTCTTTGGGCAAGTCTGAACTTTGAAACCGCACAAGTATAAGCCGATTAAGGCGATGACGTTGATTCGGTTGCAGGAAAGTCTCTAGCGGCACCATGATCACACTTTATACAGTTTAGCTGCTGACCTAGCATCGCGTGTCTGGTGGCCTTATTGACTACCCATGGGCGGTTAATAAAAGGCGGTTGATGACGAACATGTTGGAAATGGCCACATTCTAGTCTGGCTACCCAATGATTTTCGTCATCAAGATGGTAGTCGATAATAGCTTGTAGCATATTGTTTTTTCCATTGACAATTTTATGGGATAGTTAGCCTGAGTGATGAGTAATCTGTCGTTGCTTATTGCTTATTTTTTATCGGTAATAGGTAATTAACAGCATAAAATCAGTCAGTTAATTTACAAGCCAACATTTATGATGAATAAGCAAAGTTACTAGGCGTTAATTAAGGAGGTTTATTAATTATTTTCAATTGGTTACCTGGTTACCTAGTTACTTGTTATTATTACTTGCCATTGTTGCTCGCCATGTTTGTTCATCAATGGCATCAGTTTCATGGTCGAGTCGTTCAATAAAAGTAATACCATCAAGATGGTCTAACTCGTGCTGAAAAATACGCGCAAGAAAGTCAGTAAAGGTTAGTTGATGCGCTTGGCCTTGTTCATCGAGATATCGTACACAGATACTTTGATGACGACTGACCAAAGCGCGTTTGCCTTTCACACTTAAACAGCCTTCCCAGCCTAACACTTGCTGAGTACTGGCGCTGAGTATTTCTGGGTTGATGATAACTGCAGGCGCTAATAACGGCGCATCAGGGTAGCGTTCACTGGGCGCAGAACACATGATAAATAAACGCACACTTTTGCCCACTTGCGGCGCGGCAATACCAACACCATTGGCTTGGGCAACGGTAGCTTTTAGATCTTTAATTAGCTGCTTTATCTCAGCAGTGTGAACGTTGGTTATTGGTTTTGCGATAGCAGATAAAACCGGCTCACCACGTTGTAAAATAGTTAAAGTGCTCATGATGATACTTCTCTTTTTTGCTCTGCATTGAGCGCAGTGTCTGTGGCGGCAGAGGTTTGATTTGTTTTTTCACGTTCTTTTTTAAAGTAAAACCAGCTAACAACGAATAAGATAACAATAAAAGGTAAACCGGTTAATACCACCACATGCCAACCTGCTTTAAACAATATCCAGCCAGCCATTAATGACGCAATAGCCTGAAAGCCAAAAATAATAAAGTCATTAATCGCCTGTACTTTATGACGTTCGCTAGCCTGATAACTTTGTGGTAATAGCGAAGTGCCGGTAAGAAAAAGAAAATTCCAACCAATGCCCAATAAAATTAATGCCCACCAATAATGCATCACTTGTTCACCCGACAAGGCAATAACCGTGACCACCGCATAAATGATGGTGCCGGCGAGCATTAAGTTTTTTAAGCCAATGCGTTTGACTAATAAAGCGGTAAATAATGATGGAATAAACATCGCGGCAATGTGACTTTGGATCACCCATTTTGTATCGTTTAAACTATGACCATGAAGTTTGTGCATGCTCAGAGGGGTTGCGGTCATTAGGTAACTCATCAGAGCAAAACCAATAGCGGCTGACAATATGGCGATAATGAAAATGGGTTGTTTGATTATTTCACTTAAGGGCCTAGCTTCTCCTTGGTTATCACTCGTTGTTACTTCAGGATTAGTAAAGTTCAACATCAGCAACATAGCCAGTAGAAACAGCCCAGACAAAAATAAGAAAGAACCGGCATAGCCGTGTGGTGAGCTTAACCAGTCTTTTGCGGTTACGGCTATTTCAGGCCCTAAAAAAGCAGAAAAAATGCCACTGAGCATTAAAATCGATAATACCCTTGGTACTTCATTGCTGTTGCTAACACTTTCAATCGCGGCAAAGCGTAATTGTTGGGTAAAAGCGGTACTAATACCCAGTAAAAAACTGGCTAAAATGAGTAATTCAAAATGGGCGTTTAAGGCAGCAAACATGGCGACCAGTGTGCCGGAAAAACCTAGCGAGAAGCCAGTAAACGCCGCAAAACGTCGACCTTTATTTTTAGCTAATAACGCCGCTGGAATAGCGCCACTGGCCACGCCAAGTATCATCATAGTCACCGGTAGGGTAACTAGTGCAGGATCAGCCCCCATGCTAGTGGCAAGTATACCGCCAATAAAAACAATCACTGGCGATGCGGCCATCACTAAAGGTTGCACTAAAAAAAGTAACCAGACGTTTTTGGGTAGCGTAAATAGCCGTTGTAAGCCAAAAAAGCTTAAGAGCAATAACGCCAACGTGATGAAAATATTGATTAGCATTAACTGCCCTTATAGATGACTGCCTAATTTGGCTAAATAGTCTGAAGACTATCATACTGAAATTTTAAAGCTTTGGGGGAAATTAGCGATTTTGAAGATAATTAATTCTTTTTAATTATTTATTATCAATCCTTAAATCGAGTGATAAACTCCGTTTTGAAAATTATTCGTTTGCTTGATAAAGAGTCATAAGATTAATGGCAATAACTCTTTAGCCAAGCACTTTGCAAAAATTAATAATAGTAAGTCGAGCCATAAATTAGTCGATTTACTATAAGCCTAGAAAGAGTTGTAATGAAATTTAGCCCGTTAGTTCAAGAACTTATTGATTCATTAAAATGTTTACCTGGGGTTGGTGCAAAATCAGCGCAGCGTATGGCCTTTCATTTACTTGAGCGAAACCGTCATGGCGGTAACAAGCTTTCACAAACCTTGGCTCGGGCCATGGAAAATATTGGTCATTGCGAACAATGTCGTACATTTACTGAAGAAGCCTTGTGCGATATTTGCCTGAGTCCTAAGCGTAAAATAGCGGCGCAATTGTGTATTGTTGAAACGCCAGGTGATGTTATTGCCATTGAACAAACGGGTGAGTTTCAAGGGCTTTATTTTGTCTTAATGGGACATTTATCCCCCCTTGATGGTATTGGTCCAGACGACTTAGGTTTAGACGTTTTGGAAAAACAATTGGCGACAGGGCAATTTAGCGAAGTGATCTTAGCGACTAACCCGACCGTGGAAGGAGAAGCCACCGCGCATTTTATTGCTGAACTGACTCAAACCTACGATGTTAAAATTTCACGTATTGCTCACGGTGTGCCGGTCGGTGGTGAACTAGAATATGTTGACGGAAATACCTTGTCACATGCACTGTCAGGTCGTAAAAATTATAGCTTCTAGTCTTGATAAATCTAAGCCAGGGTTAGCATTTAGCGAGCACTTGATAAACATCAGTTTTAGGAGTTATTAGCTTGCAAATAATGTTTAGTTTACGAAAAATTATGGCTTTGCAGATAATGAGTATTGTCTGCTTTATTCTACTCACTGGCTGCACAGCAAAAAATCAGTTAAGGCAGATAGAACAAGCTGACTCTGTTATAAAATATAAAGAAAGTTTAGCTAAACCCACACGTTTTTCTAATTTATATCCCGGCAAAAAAAGTTACTTAATTACCTGTAAGGACAATTGTTATCAGTCCTCACCAGTCGTTGAATGTGAAACACCGGCTGAAAATTGTCGCTTTATTGGTGAACAATCGCCACCTAAGGTCAACACAGGTTTTAGTTTTCGCTGGCTTGGGCACGCCAGTTTTTATATCAAAAGTCCTGAAGGCAGTACCTTACTGCTAGACCCAGTGAGTGAACAATTTGATTGGCCAGTGAATTGGGCTTTTAAGTTAAGCGCCGGCTTTTTTCGTAATGAACCACAGTGGCCATCGCTCAGTGAAATTTTCGATGTTGACGCTGTATTGTACTCACATATTCACTATGATCATTTTAACAAAGCTGATATTGAAAAAATTGGCACCGATGCGCAATATTTTGTGCCTTTAGGTTTTGCAGCGCATTTTCCTAATAACGGCTATCGCATTAATGAAATGGCTTGGTTTTCAAAAACGACATTAGCCGAGCTGAAGATTAACTTTGTGCCTGCACATCATTTTAGTAGTCGAATTTTAATCCCTTATTTATACGAAGATAAAGATGTTACGCTTTGGGGCGGCTGGGTTATCGAACACCAAGGTCAACGGATATTTTTTGCGGGCGATACCGGATATTCTGAGCATTTTAAAGATATTCAACAGCGTTATGGTGATATGGATGTTTGCTTGATACCCATTGCTTCATATTTTCATCAAGAAAATAGTGCATGGTATCGCTATGTTCACACCACGCCCGAAGATGCTTTAGTAGCGGCGCAAGCGCTAAACTGTAAAGTCATGATCCCATGGGGTTATGGCAATAATAGCTGGAAAATGGGTGATCATAGTTCCCATTCGCCGTTATTACGTTTATTAAAAATGCATAAAGCAATGAACTCGCCCATACCTTTATATATTTTAAATGAAGGTGAAGAAGTTACCTTTTAGCGGAAGGTATGCTTAAATTTACTTAACAAGCTTATGGGTTGAATAAAGGCTATCTGAGCTCAGTTTTAATCATCACAATTTTAGTATTGCCCATGTTTTTAATATGGTCTGTGGTGGCGGGTAGGTATAAATTTTGTCGGTCAGTGGCTATCAGGTTTTACTCGCTTGGTTGGACTTAAATTCAGAAAGTTAAATAAAATTTAACTTTCTTCAGTACAAATGCCGATAAACAAAAACAACAGCCACTGCAGATATTTATTGGCCTATCGCTTTGATCGCCCGCTAAGCGTTTGACGGACTGAAGTCCGACCTACAAAAGATCTACAAGACCATTACTCAAAGCTATATTATCACCCGTAGGCCCTATGTAGGTTGGACTTTAGTCCATCAAGTTAAATGAAATTTAACTTTGTTGGTATTAAGATTGCTCAACAAAGCAATACCTGCTGTAGATTTTTTGTTAATCCATCGCTTTGATCGCCCGCTAAGCGTTTGACGGACTAAAGTCCGACAAAAGATCGACAAAACAACTGCCTAACGCTATATTATCACCCGTAGGCCCTATGTAGGTTGGACTTTAGTCCATCAAGTTAAATGAAATTTAACTTTTTTTGTATTAAGATTGCTCAACAAAACAAGACCTGCAGCAGATTTTTTGTTAACCCATTGCCTTGATCGCCCGCTAAGCGTTTGACGGACTAAAGTCCGACCTACAAAAGATCTACAAGACCATTACTCAAAGCTATGTTATCACCCGTAGGCCCCATGTAGGTTGGACTTTAGTCCATCAAGTTAAATGAAATTTAACTTTGTTGGTATTAAGATTGCTCAACAAAACAAGACCTGCTGTAGATTTTTTGTTAATCCATCGCTTTGATCGCCCGCTAAACTTTTGACGGACTGAAGTCCGACCTACAAAAAATCTATAAAACAATTACCCAAAGCTATAATGTCACCCGTAGGCCTATGTAGGTTGGACTTTAGTCCATCAGGTTAAATGAAATTTAACTTTTTTGCATTAAGATTGGTCAACAAAACAAGACCTGCAGCAGATTTTTTGTTAAGCCATTGCCTTGATCGCCCGCTAAGCGTTTGACGGACTGCAGTCCGACCTACAAAAGAGCTACAAAAGACCTATAAAACAATTGGCTAACATACTCTTTCCTCTATAGCCTTTTAAAAATCAAGATTTCATAACTTAACGTCCTTGTTGTCGAACAGAGCGTTTTAATTAAACATCTATAAATTATTAGCAAGTTGGTTGTGGGTCATTAAATTATTTTTCGCATATTTGAGTAATAATATGCCACATAGGACAATAAAAGCGGTTAAATACAGTGCCGCGTTATAATTGTTAAATTGCGCGATTAACGCCACACAATAAAGTGGTGCAACTACTTGTCCAACGCCATAAGCGGCGGTAATCACCCCCATGATAAACACGGGATTTTTACCGGCTAATTGGCCACCAAAATTCATAAACAGTGAAACTAGGCCAATAAAGGTGCCACCGTATAACACGCCACTGAGTAAATTAAGCCATATATTGGCAGAGAAGGTCGGGATTAAAATAGCAATGACCTGCAGAGCCATCGCCACCATCATAATGTCGATACTATTGAACCTGTGTGCTAAACGCATCCAAATAATGCAAGAAGGAATACCCGCTAAACCAACCGCTAACCAAGCATAGCCACCATAACCCGCTAACCCCGGCAGTGAGTTTACTATGTCAGGAAGAAAGGTCGCTTGTACCACCATGCCAACACCTTCGGTGAAGTAGGCCAGCGCTAAAACAATTACCAGTGGCGTAAATAACGACTTATCAAATTTGTGGCTAATAACTTTGTCAGCCCCTTGCTTGTCAAAACTGAGAATATAGGCGGAATAGCAAGCGAATATTACCCCCGCAATCGCTAAAGCTAACCAAGCATGTTGCCAATTTTCGCTATAGGTAAAAACACTGCGCATGATTAAGTCAGACACCAATATTGAAAAACCTAAACCACTAAAGTGTATACCCATTGCTTTGGTTTTATTGGTATTTTGTAGTTTTGACATCACGATGGCAGAGCCAACCACTAATGCCATCGCCGCGCCAAAGCCGGCAAATAGACGAGACAGTAGCCAAATAGTATTGTTTTCGGTAAAAGCCAGTACCAGTGACGTGATAACACACAAGGCTAAGCCAATGCGGAAGAATTTCACTTTGGCATGAATATCTTTAATAAAAATAGAAAAAATTGAACCTGATAAATAACCGACATAGTTAATTGACGCGAGTACACCGGCGAAAGCGATACTGAGGTGGTTTTCCAACATGGCTGGTAGTAATGAGGTAAAGGCAAAGCGCGCGACGCCAACACCAACCACTAAGGCTAGAATGCCAGCCAATAAGATCGCGGCATTGTTATTTCGATCAAGCAACATGTTAAATTCCTGTGTTATCGCTTACGCTCAATACTGATGAAAAGGCAGTAACTGAGCCAATTTTTGTCGTTAGAGTACAAACAAGATAATGCTCTAATGTAAGGACAGAAGTCACTGAAAGCAAATCATTATTTGTTATTAAGCGTATATAAAAATAGTGAGAAATAACATTAAAGCCAAGCAATGATAAAGTCGAACAGAACGATTATCTCTGATATTTTTTTAATTTCTTGCTTGAAAACCTTATCGCTACCCCCACATGTTAACTATCGAGTGAGTATTGGATAATGATGTTTAATATTCACGATAAACAATCATTTTAATGTTAGTTAGAGTAGGAAGTTTCCAGATGTCTGAGACAGGCCAAAAAGAAGTTCACGGTTTTCAAACCGAAGTAAAGCAACTATTGCAGTTGATGATCCACTCACTTTATTCAAATAAAGAAATATTCTTACGCGAGTTAGTTTCAAACGCTGCCGATGCCGCTGATAAATTACGTTTTAAAGCATTATCGAATGCTGACTTATATGAAGGTGACGGTGATTTACGTGTGCGTGTAAGTTGCGATAAAGAAAACAATACCCTGACTATTTCTGATAACGGTATTGGTATGACGCATGATCAAATCGTTGAGCATTTAGGTACTATTGCCAAATCAGGTACGGCTGAATTTTTCTCACAACTTTCTGGTGACCAAGCGTCTGACTCACAATTAATTGGTCAATTTGGTGTCGGCTTTTACTCAGCATTTATCGTTGCTGACTCGGTCACTGTGCGTTCACGTGCTGCCGGTGTTGATGTTTCGGAAGGTGTGGAGTGGACAAGTGCGGGTGAGGGTGAATTCACTACCGCTAAAATTGAAAAAGCCAACCGTGGTACTGACATTATTCTTCACTTAAAAGAAGAAGAAAGTGAGTATGCTGATGATTGGCGTTTAAAAACTATTGTCACTAAGTATTCAGACCATATCTCTGTTTCAGTTGAAATGTTAACACCGGAAGTACCGGGTGTTGACGCGATTGAAGAAGTAAAAGATGATGAAGGTGAAGTAACAAAACCAGCCGTTGAAGCACGCGACGCTGTTCCTGCAACATGGGAGCCAGTGAACAAAGCCACCGCACTTTGGACACGAGAAAAGTCTGAGATTACTGACGAAGAATATAAAGAGTTTTATAAGCATGTATCACATGACTTTGGTGACCCACTTTTATGGGAACATAATAAAGTAGAAGGTAAAACTGAATATACTTCATTACTTTACATCCCATCTAAAGCGCCGTTTGATATGCATAACCGTGAGAAACAGCATGGTTTAAAATTATTTGTTCAACGTGTGTTTATTATGGATGACGCCGAGCAATTCATGCCAAGCTATTTACGTTTTGTAAAAGGCTTATTGGACTCAAATGATTTGCCTTTAAACGTATCACGTGAAATTTTACAAGATAATAAAATCACTCAAGCCATACGTAAGGGTTGTACTAAACGTGTTTTAAAAATGCTTGAAAAATTAAGCAACAAAGACGCTGAGCAATATCAACTATTCTGGAACGAATTTGGTCAAGTATTAAAAGAAGGTCCAGCAGAAGATTCTTCTAATAAAGATGCTATTGCTAAACTGATGCGTTTTGCTTCTACTCATGAAGATAACAGCCTGCAAAGTGTTGCACTTGCGCAGTACGTTGAACGTATGAAAGAAGGCCAAGATAAAATTTATTATGTCGTTGCTGATAGTTTTGAAGCGGCTAAAAACAGCCCACATTTAGAAGTGTTCCGCAAAAAGGGCATTGAAGTATTATTGATGGCTGACCGTATTGATGAATGGTTAGTGAGCCATTTAACTGAGTTTGACGGTAAGCAATTACAATCAGTTACTCGTGGTGGTTTAGATTTAGGTGATATGGATGATGCTGAAACGAAAGAAGCTCAAGAAAAACTTGAGCAAGAATTTGACTCAGTCGTTATTCGTATAAAAGCAGCGCTTGCAGGCAAAGCCAAAGACGTTAAAATCTCACAACGCTTAACCGATTCACCGGCTTGTATTGTTGCTGATGAACATGACATGAGCAGCCAAATGATGAAGTTGATGCAATCAGTGGGTCAAGAAGTACCAGATTCATTGCCAATTTTTGAAATTAACGCTGAGCATGACTTGATCAAGCACGTTGCTGAAGAGCAAGATGATGAAAAGTTCACACAATGGACTGAAGTTTTATTTGAACAAGCTATGTTAGCAGAGCGGGGCAGTTTGAAAGACCCAGCAACTTTTGTTGCTCGTTTGAACAAACTAATGTTGAGCCTAACTAAATAAACTACAGCTAGGTTAAATAATGATCTAGGTCATATTATCATTCGACTGTCATTAGACTTTAGTCAAAAAAAGGAGCTTTTTAGCTCCTTTTTTGTTTTTTTGCACCGCTAGCTACTTGTTTGAAGCCCTTTGAATATGTATAGTGTTTGCTCTTTTACAAAACTAATTCATTAATTAAATAGGGTTATACTAAATGCGCATTATTTTATTAGGTGCACCAGGTGCTGGTAAGGGTACTCAAGCACAATTCTTAATGGCTAAATTTGGCATTCCACAAATATCTACCGGTGACATGCTTCGTGCTGCGATTAAAGCAGGCACTGAACTCGGCCAAAAAGCCAAAGCAGTGATGGACGCAGGGCAGCTCGTATCTGATGAATTAATTATTGGTTTGGTTAAAGAGCGTATAGCCCAAGACGACTGTAAAGTGGGTTTCTTACTTGATGGTTTCCCACGCACAATTCCACAAGCTGATGCAATGAAAGCGAGTGGCGTTACTGTTGACCACGTTATTGAGTTTGATGTACCAGATGAAGTTATTGTTGAACGTATGGCAGGCCGTCGTGTTCATGCTGGTTCAGGTCGCGTTTATCATCTCGTTTATAATCCGCCAAAAGAAAGCGGTAAAGACGATGTAACGGGTGACGATTTATCTGTGCGTCCAGATGACGAAGAAGCAACTGTACGTAAGCGTTTAGGTATTTATCACGAACAAACTAAACCATTAGTTGACTACTACCAAGGCGAAGCTAAAGCCAAGGCTTGTGCCTATTTAACGATTGACGGCACACAACCGGTTGAACAAGTAAGCTCATTGTTAGATGAGACACTATCATAAGTTAAGCACTGAATGCTAAGTTATGAAATATGAAGCTCGCTTATGCGAGCTTTTTTATGTTTAGTATGAAAGGTTATTTTTTGTGCCAAACAAAACCTAAGACTATATGTAGGATGGACTATAGTCCATCAGGTTAAATGAAATTTAACTTTCTTGCTATCAAAACAGACAAAAGTAAAACCTGCTGCAGATGTTTATTGCTTCTCTAATTAACAGTTCGCTTAGCGTTGACGGACTAAAGTCCGACCTACAAAAAAATCAAAAAAAACAAAATAACTATCCAGCGCTAGATTGTCACCCGCAGGTTTTATGTAGGGTGGACTTTAGTCCACCAGGTTAAATGAAATTTAACTTTCTTGCTATCAAGGGCAACAAAGTAAAACTTGCTGCAGATGTTTATTGCTTATCTAATTAACAGTTTACTTAGCGTTGACGGACTAAAGTCCGACCTACAAAAAAATCACAAAAAAATTAACCAAGGTTACATTGTTACCCTTAGGCAGGTTGGAGAAAGAACGGTAATATAGCTGATAAAAGCTACCTAGTGCTTAAACCCTTGCTAAAGCGTTAATTCTACCTTTATTACATTTTTTAATGGATTTTTAGCATACCAATATGGGGGATATCATCCTCTAAGTACATTTCACTGACACGTTCAAAGCCGTGCTGATTATAGTATTTTTCTAAATGTTCTTGTGCTGATATTTTTACCGTGTCATTGGGGAAAAACTTTAGGCATTCAACTAAACCGACTCGCATTAGTTCGTGACCAAGCCCGATACCACGGGCACATGAGGCAGTAACGACACGACCAATACTAATGTTATCTGGATAGGTTAAGCCTTTGGGTAAAATACGCAAATACGCAGTCATAACACCGTCTTGATAGCAAAATAGATGTTGAGTTTGTGGGTGACGATCGTGATCGTCTAAGTCAGGATAAAAACAGCTTTGCTCAACAACAAAAATATCAATCCGTAATTTTAATAAATCGTAGAGTTCATCGGTGTTTAACTGTGAAAAGGTTTTTTTTTCCCAGATTATTTCAGTAGGTATAAGCGATTTTTTTAGCAAATTTTTCATATTTCATTATACTTTTTCATGAGATTTGGGTGATGTACAGCTTTGTACTCGATATTTTTTGTTGCGCATTTCGTTATATACTTGTGGAGAAAGTAACTTGCTTCATGACGATTAGTTATTAGTGGTCAATTGTTATTCTCTCGACGCACCTCTTAGGTTCCACTATGATAAATTGGTCATAGTGGTTAGTGGTTCGTCACTTAATAAACTGTATTACTAGTCTTTGATGTTTTATTATTTGCAGCTAAGTAGTAAAGAAAGCCTCAACTAAGACAGTTTACTTTTAGCAATTTTCAGCAAATCACTAGGTAGTTAGCTTACTTTCAGGTTTGATTTTATTATTCTGCTTGATTATTAATTGTTCAAAATCATCCTTTGTCAGTGGCTTTGATAATAAGTAACCTTGGCCAAAAAGACAACCGGCTTCTGTTAGAAACTCTTGTTGCTGTTCTGTTTCTATTCCTTCCGCAATAACGTCAATATTGAGCTTGCTTGCCATTACTATGATGGCTTCACATAACGCCGCATCGTTATTATTAGTAGACATGTTTTGTACAAAGCTCTTATCAATTTTTAAGTAATCAATAGCATAGTTTTTAAGATAAGAAAATGAGCAATAGCCAGTACCAAAATCATCAATAGAAACAGCGATACCTTGTTGACGAACTTTATCAAGTACGTTGACAACTTCTGTTTTATTTTCCATTAACAGATTTTCAGTAATTTCAAAGGCAATGGCTTGAGGCGAAATATTTCGCGCTTTAAGAGACTCAGTCCATGCAATAATTTGCTTGCCTTGATTTCTATATTGTACCGGCGAGGTATTGATACTGATCATCAGATCTTGACAATATGTTAGTCTCCAATGTTTAACCTGCCGTGATACTTGATTAAATATCCACTCACTAATCTCTGTAATGAGTCCTGCTTCCTCAGCAATAGGGATAAAGTCTGCTGGCGGAATTAAGCCTTTTTCAGGGTGTTGCCAGCGAATAAGTGCTTCAGCTTTAGCTATGTTATGATTTTTTAAGTTAACAATAGGTTGATAAACCATGTGAAATTGTTGCTGTGTAATGGCGATACGTAAGTCTTGAATAATTTCCATGCGCTTAAGGAGTTCGGTACGCATGTTTTCGGTAAAGTAGTTAATGTTATTGCGCCCACGCATCTTAGCACTATACATGGCTTGGTCGGCATTTGTTAATAAAGCATCAATGCTCATTGCATCATCAGGATAAAGGGCAGCACCGATACTGGCAGTACAATGAATACTCTTTCCATCAATTATATAGGGCTGGGAAAGGGTGCTTAACAATTTTTGTCCAACCTTATCAACATCAATTGCTGTGGCTGTACCTACAAGTACGACAATAAACTCATCCCCGCCTAAACGGGCAACAATATCGTTACTTCTAAGACAATTTTTTATGCGTTTCGCACTTTCAATAAGCAGAGCATCGCCAGCACTATGACCTAAAGAGTCATTAACATCTTTAAAGTTATCAAGGTCTAGCATAGCAATAGCGAGTTGTTTTTTCTCACGTTTCGCGTTGTCGAGCGCCGTAGCTAGGTGTTCGAGTAATAAGTTACGGTTTGGTAATTGTGTTAAATTATCAAAATTGGCTTGCTGCCATATGATGTTATCGACTTTATCTCGTTCAATGGCAATACAAACAAGATTAGACACTTGTTCAATTAAGGAGAAATCGATATCTTTTGGTGTTGATATTTTACGATGATAAATAGCAAAAACCCCTAATGCTTCGCCTTTATCATTAATAATAGGCTCTGACCAACAAGCGCCTAATTGAGCTTTTTTAGCTAACTCGGCCCAATTAGCCCAATAAGGATGAGTTGAAATATCGCTGACAATAACTCTTTTTTTTGTGAACGCTGCTGTGCCGCACGATCCTATGCCATAGCCAATGGTTATACCTTCTACAGCTTCGTTATAAAAATTAGGCAAACTAGGAGCAGCGCCTAACACCAAGTGTTTTCCTGATTTGTCGAGTAAAAGAATACTACAGATCGCTTCAGGATATGTGTGTTCAACGTTATGTATGACCGAGTGCAATATAGTAGATAATTTACTTGAGCTGGCAATTAATTCGAGCGTGCCATTACGTAATTGGCTTACTTTATCTTTTTCTGATAATTGACGGTTTTTACTTTCCATGAACATCGAGAAGGCTAATGAAAAGATATTTGTTAAAATTAAGGAGCCAATAAGGCGAGGTAAAGTAAAACTGTCAAATTGTTGATAGGTAATAAATAATGCAATGATTATCAATAAGCCATTCAACAGGCTGGCGGTGACTGTGGGAAGTAAGTAAAAGCTGGCTATTATGATTGGAAACAGCCAAAAAATTAAACTCTCACCTTTAGTGTAAATAGCTGTTAAGGCTGTTAGTTGAATGAAAACAATAAGTAAGCCACTGAAAAATTTAGTTTTACTAGTATACCAAGCGCCAGAAAAAATGATCGCTATGCCCAGTATCGCAATAAGGTCAATAATAATACCTACATTGTCGTGTGTTCGAATGCTTGAAATCAGGGCTGGGAGTAAGGCTAATATTGCCATAGCCGTTACGGTTAACGAAATTTTATCATCTATTGAGTGACTTTTCATTTTAAAATCATACTCCTTTAATTTTTTATAGTTCAATAGTATTGCTTGAAACGCTACTGAGCAATCCTTTTACTTATAGCCTAATATAACGAAAAATTTACTGGTATGTAATGAAAAAAATATAAGAACAATATAAGTAAAACATAAATAAAACATAAGTAAAACAAAAACATAAAAGTAACACTAATGTTACTTTAAATTTACATTGGTCGACAGGTGCTTGAAAGGCTGACTATATTTTGGCTGTGTTTTCACCATTTTCACCATTTTTTTGAGGGTGATTTTAGACAAGATAATCACAACTTTCTTGTTTATATTGAGTGATTTTTAGTTTTAGATATTCAATATAGGAGAAATTATTACAGGGTTTTGATCAAAAAAAGCAAGTAATACCAACTTGATTAATTATTTAGTCTACTTTATGCATAGCAAAAACAGCTAAGTACAAAGCATTTATTTTAATAACTAGTGGTGTTAAATATCAAATAAGTAATGTTTTAGAAGCTTGTCTTAACAAGTAGCAATGAACAGAAAATTAATGATATGGGTAAAATCTAGTGGTAAATATTTAGCAGTAACCTCGTTTTGGCAAAGTCTAGTGCTAACTTTTTAAGCACTAGATTAATTTTTTGAAGGTTTTTTTTGCTCTTTAAGGCTTTTAAAACCCAGTTCATCATTGTGTGCCGTAATTTTTATAGAGTGATATTTGAAATTTTTTATGGCCTAATGTAGCTCTATTTTTACTTTGAAACCTAGCTATTCTATTCGCTGCTATATGCTTTAATCTGTTTTTAGCATACCAAGATGTCAAATATCATCTTCTAAAGAGATATCGCTAACACGAACAAGATTGTGCTAATTGTAAAATTTATCTAAGTGCTCTTGTGCTGAAATTTTATGGTATTTTCTGGAAAGGTTTTTTAAGCAATCAGCTAAGGTAATGTTGATTAATTCCTGGCCAAGTCCAAAGCCACGAGCACAAGGCGCAAAAGACCACACGGCGAATACTAATGTAGTTTTGGTAAGTTAAGCTTAAGCCTTTAGGTAAAATACGTAAATACGTCGCCATAACACCGTTTTGATAGCAAAATAAATGTTGGGTTTGGCGATGGCGCTCACAGCATCTAAATCGGCATAAAAACAGCTTTGCTCAACAACAAACACACCAATTCGCAATATTAGGAAGTCGTATAGCTCATCGGTATTTAGTTGTGAGAAAGTTTTATTCTTCCAGTTTAAGCCATTGCTTTACATTTTTTCAAATTCACTTTTTTCGCTCTTATTGTTAATTAAGAATTGTTCAAAATCTTTTTTCAGCAGAGGTTTTGCTAATAAATATCCTTGGCCAAAAGTGCAGCCGGCTGTAGCTAACAACTGTCGTTGTTGCTCGGTTTCAATTCCTTCAGCAATCACTTCTATATTAAGCTTATCCGCCATGACAATGATGGCTTCGCATAGTGCCATATCATTGTTATCTAATGACATGCCTTTGACGAAACTTTGATCAATTTTTATATAATCAATCGAGAAGTTTTTAAGATATGAAAATGAACAGTAACCGGTGCCAAAGTCATCGATGGCAACCATCACGCCCTGTTGCCTAATGTCAGCAATAATATTGTCTACCTCGGCCTGATTTTCCATTAATAGGCTTTCAGTGATTTCAATGGTCAAGGCATGGGGCGGGATATTGTTTTGTTTTAATTGCTCAACCCAGTTTAAAATTTGTTTGCCGTGATTTTTATACTGAACAGCGGAGGTGTTAATACTGATTTGTAAATTTTCGCAATATGCCCCTCGCCATAATGTTAGGTCCTGTAAAACCTGTTGGAATACCCACTCGCTTATTTCAAGAATCAAGCCTGTTTCTTCGGCAATCGGAATAAAATCTAAAGGTGAAATAAGGCCTTTTTCTGGGTGCTGCCAACGAATTAATGCTTCGGATTTATAAGTATTATTGTTTTTTAAGTTTGCAATTGGTTGATAAACAAGAAAAAACTGCTTTTTTTCTACCGCGATGCGAAGATCTTGAATTAACTGCATACGTTTGAGGAAGTCTGTACGCATATTATCAGTAAAGTAATGTATGGTATTACGACCTTTTGCTTTGGCGCCATACATAGCGTGATCAGCATTTTTTAGTAATTGGTTAATATTGTCGGCATCATTCGGGTAAATTGCTACACCAATACTGGCAGTACAATATATTTCTTTTTCATCAAAATGGTACGGCTTAGCCAAAGCGGCTGATATTTTATTGCCAACAACTTCGATGTTTTGCACGCCATTAGTATTGGTTAAAACAATGATAAATTCATCACCCCCTATCCTAGCGATAATATCGCTTTCTCTGAGAGTATCCTTAATACGTTTTGCGGTTTCTACTAGCAAAGCATCACCAGCACTATGGCCTAAAGAGTCGTTTATATCTTTAAAGTTATCAATATCGAGCATGGCAATAGTAAATTGGGTATTTCCACGTTTTGCCTCTTTAATTATATTGACTATATATTCGTTCACTAGGCTGCGATTGGGTAATTGCGTTAAATGGTCAAAATTGGCTTGATGCCAAATTAGTTGATCTACCTTTTCTCGTTCGATTGCAATGCGAGACAAGCTGACAAATTGTTCGATTAATCTAAAATCTTTTGTTGTGGGAGAGGTTGCTTTCTTAAAATATATGGCAAATGTGCCTATCACTTTGCCACGGTTGTCGATAATAGGCTCTGACCAACAGCTGGTTAGATTTGCTTTTTTTGTTAACTCTGACCATTGTGCCCAATAAGGATGAGTGGCGATATCTATTACGGTAACTCTTTTACCAGTATAGGCGGAAGTACCGCATGAGCCTACTCCTTGACCTATCACTAGACCATCGATGGCCTGATTGTAAAAATCTGGTAAACTCGGTGCAGCTCCTAACGTAAGCTTTTTTTCTGTTTTATCAAGCAATAATATACTGCACATAGCGTCAGGATTTTCATTTTCGACGGCATCGACAATTGCGTGCAATATGTCAGATTGCTTGGCGGAACATGCAATAAGCTCTAAAATTTTATTACGTAAGAGGTTAAATTTTTCATTTTCTATGAACTTCTTATTTTCTTTTTCTATATATTTAGAAAATATAAAAGCACAAATAATAGTTAACATTAGTGTTATCACAACTCGACTGAGGGTGAAACTATCGAATTGGTTATAGGTTAATGAACAACATACTAATATGAGGATAAGGCTAAGCAGCAAAGAAAGTAAGGGCGGTATCAAATAATAAGAAAAAATAATGGCGGGATATAACCAGTAAATAACACTGATACCTTTTATATACACCGTTATCATTATAATAATGAAAACAAATATGGTTACTATTTTGCTATATAATTCAACGTTTCTTGTGTACCAAACACCCAGAAATGTGCCAACCATTACAGAAAATGCCAAAAAGTCGACAATTATGTGTGCTAGCTTGTCGTCATTAATACTAGCAATAAGCAGTGGAAAAACAGCCAAGCCAGTGATGCTGGTTATGGTGAGTAATATTTTTTCTTTTAATGTACGTTGCAACATTTTTATTACAAAACCATATTATAAATTAATAAAAATTCCATTTTAAGTGACTAAAATAGCATAAAGAGTTTAGATATATTTATTACATTAACCCTTTAGTTGGTTAATTGACATAGATTATTAAGCAAAAGACTTAATGTATTTTCTAGCGATTACTATCATATTAGCTGAAGACTTGTTTTTTACCTTTATTTAATGAAAGTTATTGTTTTTATTTGGATTATATAAAGTACCCAAGCATTAGCGGAGTGTTGATTAGGTGTTATAAAAGCATTATAAAGGTGTTGTTTAAGTGCTAATTAAATGTCACTAAAGCATTGATCGAATGTAGGGTTTTTTGTTGTTACGTCTTATCTATAACAGAAAATTTGAACATTAAATACGGCGACGATGTTAACCAGAAATGACGATTTAAAATCGAAGAGCTTGCAATTAATCTATGTTTATTATGCTCGTTTAGCAAAAATAGCGCCAAGCGCCTTTGATTTAAATAATCCATTATTTCTTGTTTGTAGTGTTTGTATTGCTGTTGAGTTCTGGGTATTCATTATTCTAAGACCTTTTTATGGCGTCTTGGTGAATAATTAAAATTATAGCCTAGCGTTAGTATATTGTGTTCAAGTTCTTTTGGTAAGCTGTGGGTCTAACCTTTGATGCACTGTAATTTTTTCACATTATAAGTCTTTCAAGTGTGGCTAATAATTATTTAATGTACTGCTCAATCAAATAATATTTGCCAATCCTTAGTGATGCTTTACAAGCAATATAAAAGATGATTTTGAATTATATGACACATTTTCAGCTAGCGTTTGACTTTTTTTTGATGTTTTTTGGGCTTTTATTGGATAGGTTTTAGGCGCTGCTACAGTCGGTAAGTACTTGATTTAATCATCGAGCGCTAAAATAATGTTAGTGTGATATGAGCTTTTGATCAGTGGAAGATATTTATATAGCAGACTTGAAATTTTAGCGGTATTTCTCCTATTACTTAGAACGGACTTAGCCGACTGAATACCAATCTCAAAAATTATTGCCCACTTTTACAAGTAAAAACACCTCAAGGCAGCAGCATTGTTCTCAAGCCCAATAGTCAACTATTGGGCCATTTAATGGCTGCCTTGATTTATTTCTTATGATCATCAAGAGCAGAAGTATCAGTAAACCATTGTTATAGCATGCTATAAGCTGTCATTTACTTTTTATTATGTCTTGATTGCAATACCGCCATTACTTCACTTAGGTCAATGTTTTGATCTTGTAGCAGCACTAAAGTGTGATAAAACAAATCGGCACATTCACCTAATAAGTCTTCTTTGGTTTCAGCGACGGCAGCTAACGCTACTTCTACGCCTTCTTCGCCTACTTTTTGCGCAATTTTAGTGGTGCCGCGGGAAAATAAATGGGCGGTGTAACTATCTTCTGGCGCGTCATTTTTACGACTGGCAATCACTTGCTCAAGTTGACTAAGAAAATTTTGCTGGCTAATGGCTTGTTCAGGAAAGCAAGACTCTGTGCCTAAATGACAAGTAGGACCTTGCGGCCGGCAGGCGATAAGTAAGCTGTCTTGATCGCAATCAGTGACTACTTGGCTAACCTTTAAATAGTTACCACTGGTTTCGCCTTTGCACCAAAGTGCTTGTTTAGCGCGGCTATAAAAGGTGGCTAAACCAGAGTTTAAGGTTTGCTCTAAAGCCTCAAGGTTCATGTAGCCTTGCATTAAAACGGCACCGGTATCTTGATGCTGAATAATGGCTGGGATCATGCCCGCCATTTTATCCCATGCCAATTGGCTAACATTGTCTTGTGTAATTAGCATAATCTGATCTCAACTTTCTTATTTTTAAGGGTTTGCTTTAATTCATCCATCGCTATAATAGCTTTGTGGAAAACACTAGCAGCGAGCGCGCCGTCAACATCTGCTTGCTGAAAAACATCAACAAAATGTGATATTTCACCAGCACCACCGGAAGCAATTAATGGCACATTGCACAGTTTACGTACTTGGCTAAGTTGCTTAATATCATAGCCTTGGCGAACACCGTCTTGATTCATACAATTGAGCACAATTTCACCAGCGCCCAATCTTTGTACTTCTTGGATCCAATCTAGGGTGCGCCATTTAGTTTTTTGTGTCCGGGTTTCATCGCCGGTAAATTGGTAAACTTGGTATTCACCCGCACCATTATTAGCGTCTTGATTGAAAAAGCTATCAACGCCAACCACAATACACTGCTGACCGAAAATATCGGCTAAACGCGATATTAAGCTTGGGTCTCTTAACGCCGGCGAATTAATGGATATTTTATCTGCACCCATCATTAAGATCTGCTTTGCATCTTCTTCGGTTTTTATACCACCGGCAACACAAAAGGGAATGTCGATAACTTGAGCAATACGACTAACCCAGCTTTTGTCTACTACACGGTCATCTGAGCTGGCGGTAATATCATAGAAAACCAGTTCGTCGGCACCCGCTTGTGCATACTTTTGCGCGAGCGGTACAATGTCGCCAATAATTTCATGGTTACGAAACTGTACACCTTTTACCACTTTACCATCGCGAACATCAAGACAAGGAATTATGCGTTTGGCCAGCATGCGATTGCCTCCTCTAACGTAAATTTACCTTCAAGCAATGAGCGACCCAGTATTACGCCATCAACACCCGTGGGTATTAGGGCTTTTATGTCATCTAATGAACCAATGCCGCCAGACGCTTGCCATTTTATGCTGGGATATTGCTGACAAAGTTCTTGATACAAGGCAACATTACTACCGGTTAATGTACCGTCTTTACTAATGTCGGTACACAAGACATGAATTAAACCGGCAGCAATGTAATCATCTAATAAGGCTTCTAAATTAACGCCACTGTCTTTTATCCAACCGTGTGTGGGTAGGGTTTTATTACCAATAGCATCAATTTTTACATCGAGTGCTAGCACAATACGTTCACCGCCAAACTCTGTTAGCCATGCTTGCACTAATGCTGGCTCTTTGATGGCGAGTGAGCCAATAACAATACGGTCAGCGCCTAGGTTAAGCAGCTGTTGCACGTCTTCTTTACAACGCACACCGCCACCCACTTGAATGATCATGCTGTCGTGTTTTACTAGGGTTGCTAGTAGGGTTAATTGGCGTTTATTGCTGTCTTTTGCACCGTCTAAGTCAACAAAGTGCATGACAGTTGCACCCGCTTTTGCATAAGCATTTTGTCGTTCTTTTGCGGTGTATTGATAGTTGGTTTTTTGTTGGTAATCACCTTGAAATAATCGCACGACTTCGCCGTCAATTAAATCGATTGCTGGGATCATCATCGCTTACATCTCCAAGAAATTCTTAATTATTTTACTACCAAGCGCACTAGAGCGTTCAGGATGAAATTGGCAACCGATAAAGTTATCTTTGGCAATGGCAGCAGAAAATTCACTACCATAGTGGCAGCGGGCAACAGTATATTCAGAAATGGGCGCCGCAAAGCTATGCACAAAGTAGAAATAGTCATCAACCTTGATGCCGGCAAATATGGCATGGTCGCTAACCTGAGTTAGGGTATTCCAGCCCATATGTGGCAAACGTAAGGTTTTAGCCTCAAGCGGGCGAATATCGGTAGGGATCAAGCCTAAACATTCAACCACTTCATCTTTACCTACACCTTCAGCAGAAGTACGAGCCATTAATTGCATGCCCAAACAAAAACCTAATACCGGCTGGGTAAGCTGTTGTAGTGTAGCCACTAAACCTTTTGCCCTGATATTTTCCATGGCGTGGCGAGCACTGCCCACACCAGGTAAAATAACTTTGTCAGCACTTTTAATGACCTTGATGTCATCAGAAATAGTAATAGCAAAACCTAAACGTTCGACGGCAAACTTTACCGATGCCAGGTTTGCACAACCGGTGTCAACAATAACAAAGTTAGCTTGCGGGTTTTCGCTCATGCTATAAACATCCCTTTGTGCTGGGTAGAACATCACCGTCAACCGCTATGGCTTGGCGCAAAGCACGACCAAATACTTTAAATAAGCTTTCAACTTGGTGATGACAATTGCCTTCAGTTGTAGAGAGGTGCAGTGTGATTGCCATCGAGTCAGCTAATGAACGAAAGAAATGTGGCACCATTTGGGTCGACATTTGTCCGACCATATTATCTGTAAATTTGGCGTCAAATTCTAACCAAGGACGACCAGAAAGATCAATCGAGCACTCAGCACGACATTCGTCCATAGGTAAAACAAAACCAAAGCGACCAATACCGCGTTTGTCACCCAAGGCTTGCTTAAGCGCTTGGCCTAAGGCTAAAGCGGTGTCTTCAACACTGTGGTGTTCGTCAATGTGATAGTCACCATCAACACTAACTTGCATACTAAAACCGCCATGTGCAGCAATTTGTTCAAGCATGTGATCAAAAAAGCCTAAACCGGTTTTGATCTTAATATCACCGATTTTATCAAGGTTGATGGCGACATTGATATTGGTTTCTTTTGTTGTTCTAACCACTTTCGCTACTCTTGAGCTCGTCAGTAGTTGCTCAGCAATGTCGTTCCAATTAAGCGATTGACGGTTATATTTAAGCGCTTTAATACCCATGTTGGCCGCAAGCGCGATATCAGTTTCTCGGTCGCCAATAACATAAGAGTTGGCAAAGTTAACTTTACCTTGCTGTAAATAGTCACTGACTAAACCTAATTTAGGTTTGCGGCAGCTGCAATTGTCTGCTTCAAAATGTGGGCAAAGTAGTACGTCGTCAAAGTTAATTCCTTGCGATGCAAACATGGCCATCATTTTGTCATGTGGCAAGTCAAAGTCACTTTTTGGGTAGCTTGTAGTGCCTAAGCCGTCTTGGTTTGACACCATGACTAAGCGAAAGCCTTTTTTCTGCAAGGCAATTAACACCGGGATCACGTTAGGTTCAAAAACTAACTTGGCTAAACTATCGACTTGCTTATCGCTAATCGGCTCTTCAATTAAGGTACCGTCTCGGTCGATAAATAAAATATTTTGTTGGCTCATATTAATTCTCTTTTGCCACCGTTTGGGCTGTTGTTGTGATAAAACTATTGATGATAGTTTGCTGTAATAGACCAAGTTCGCGTTCACTACCAATACTGATGCGTAAGCAGTTGGCTAAATTTTGCTGTTTTGATTGATCACGTATTAAAATACCTTGCTCTACCAAGCCATTAAAAATAAAGTTTTTTACTGTTTCATTTTGACAACGAAACAAAACAAAATTTGCATCACTTTTAAATACTTGGCTGCACCAACTTTGCTGGGTTAACCAAGTGGTTAATTGTTGACGTAAAATTTCAGTTTCTTGTACGCGAATACTTACTTGTTCTAGGCCAGATGGCGCTAAAGCGGCACTAGCAATATCGGCAACGGGCGCTGAAATAGGGTAAGGCGCTATTACTTTACTGATCATCGAAATAATGTCTTGATTAGCTAGGGTAAATCCGCAACGTAAACCGGCTAAAGCAAAGGCTTTTGACAGCGTTCTTAAAATAACTAAATGTGGATATGTTTTAAGCCAGCTAGACACAGATTGTTCAGGGCTAAACTCGATATAGGCTTCATCAACCACAACAATGGCTGAGTCGGCAAAGAGTTCAAGCACAGTTTTAATATCTTGCTGTGCCAGTAAATTACCCGTTGGGTTACCTGGCGAGCACAAAAATACCACTTTGGCTTGACCAACTTGTGCTTTTAACCCGGCTAAATCTAACGACAACTCTGTGGTTAATGGTACTTTAATAATACCGGCACCATGATTTTCAGCGCTAATAGCATACATGCCATAAGTGGGTGGACAAATAACAATGCTGTCTTGATATGCTTGGCAAAAGGTTCTGATGATCAGCTCTATGCCTTCATCTGCGCCGCGAGTGGCTAAGATGTTTTCTGCGGCTATAGCACTATAAGCACTATAAGCATTGATCAGGTTTTCTGGTTGAAAGTCAGGGTAGCGATTGATGCTGTCGCTGCTGACTTGGTAAATACCGGGACCTGAAGCTTCGTTAGCGTTGAGCCAAATTTTGCCTTGCATTGCACCACTGCTGGCATAAAGTCTGCGTGCAGACTGGTAAGGCACCATATCGATGAGTTCTTTGCGGGCAAGTTTGTTTGCAATGCTCATTTATGCCTCCGTACTCTGGTTAGCGCTGTTGTTGCTCTGTCTATTTAAATCAGCTTTTGCGTTGTTGCCTGTCGGCTCTAACGGGGCTTCTAAGCGAATAGTAACAGCACGTTTATGACCGTCTAGCCCTTCAGCATCGGTGAGTTCGCAAATACATTCCGCCAAACTACTTAAGCCTTGACGCGTAATTTCTTGCACAGTAAAGCGTCTTGAAAAGTCGGCCAATGACAAACTACTGATCACTTTTGAATAACCGTAAGTGGGTAGTACATGATTGGTACCGCTAGCATAATCACCAGCCGATTCTGGCGTATACGCGCCAACAAAAATTGAACCGGCATTACGTAGCTCAGTTAATAACTGCTGAGCATTGTCGGTTTGAATAATCAAGTGCTCTGGGCCATATTCATTTGATATTTCAACGGCTTGTGATAAATCTTTAGTCAGTATTAAGCGACTTTGCTGTAAGGCTTGGCGCGCTATTTCTGCTCGCGATAACAGGGTTAGTTGCTCTGCTAAAGCTAACTGAACGGCGTTGATGAGTGCCATGTTATCTGATAACAAAATAACTTGGCTATCGGGGCCGTGTTCGGCTTGCGATAATAAATCAGCGGCGACAAATCCTGCATTAGCATTAGCGTCTGCTATGACGAGTACTTCTGATGGGCCTGCTGGCATATCAATAGCAAAACCATTGACTTGCTGTGATAGTTGCTTTTTGGCTTCGGTAACATATTTATTGCCCGGACCAAAAATTTTGTTCACCGCTTTAATTGTTTGCGTACCAAAAGCTAATGCGGCACAAGCTTGTGCGCCACCGACACTATATATTTCTTCAATATCGCATAATGAAGCCGCCACTAGAATTTCGTCAGCTAATTGGCCGTCTTTATTGGGCGGGCAAACTAGGACTTTGCGTGGGCATTGTGCTAATTGTGCGGGTACACCTAACATTAATACCGTTGATGGTAATGGTGCGCTACCGGCTGGAATATACAAACCCACACTAGCAATAGCTTCAGTTTTTAGGGTACATACCACACCAGGCGTAGTTTCAACACGAATGTCAGCACTGATTTGTGCTTGGTGAAAACGTTTAATTTGCCCATAAGCTGTTTCAATGGCTTTTAATCGTTTAGGCGTTAATCTGGTTTTTGCTGCAGCAATTTGCTCTGGTGTCACTTTTAAAGTATCAAGCAATACACCATCAAACTTTTCGGTAAAATCGAACAAGGCTTTATCACCGTTTTTTCTGACATTGGTGAGAATATTTTCTACTTGTTGTGATAACAAACCGCTTTCTGCAATGGCCGGGCGGGCAAGCGCATAATTACGTTCAGCACTAGACAAGTTTTCCCAGGTGATTAGGTCTTTTAGTCTGCTAGGATTTTGGTTGTTTGTATTCATGCGTTAGCCCATCATTTTTTCAATTGGCATTACTAAAATAGAGTTACACCCTAAAGCGTTAAGTTGCTCCATGGTTTCCCAAAAAAATGTTTCTGTCGCGACAACGTGCACAGCAACAATGTCTTCACGTCCTGCTAAAGGTAATATGGTGGGTGTTTCTTTACCTGGCATAAGCGCGCTTACTTGGGCGATTTTGTCTTTTGGTGCATGCAGCATGATGTATTTACTTTCTTTGGCTTTCATCACGCCTTGAATACGAGGTAATAAAGTGTCAAGAATCGCTTGTTTCTCTGGTATTAAAGCCTTGTTGGTCTGAATTAATGAAGCGTGCGAGCGAAAAATTTCTTCCACTTCAACTAGGCCATTCGCTTCTAATGTTGCGCCTGTCGATACTATGTCACAAATGCCATCAGACAAGCCAACACGAGGTGCGACTTCAACAGAGCCTTTTAGTAAGCAAAATTCGACGTTGATACCGTTGTTTTTGGCAAAACGATTCAGTAACTGTGGATAGGTGGTGGCAAACCTAAGGCCATCTAGACTTTTTATACCTTTATAATCAAAGCCTTCTGGCATGGCTATTGACAAACGGCAGCCGCCAAAGTTTAAACCTAAGGTACGAATATATTTTGATTTTTGGCCCATTAACTCACGCTCTAATGCGGCTTCTTCCAAGGTGTTGTCGCCAACGATACCTAAATCGCAAACGCCGTCCATGACCAAGCCTGGAATATCACTACTACGTACGCGCATGATGTCAATGGGCATATTAGAAACATGAGCAAGTAATAGGCGATCAGAGACATTAAGTTTAAGGCCACAACGCTTTAATAACGCTTGTGTGTCGTCGCTTAAGCGACCTGATTTTTGCATTGCAATGCGTAAACGTGGTTCTGTTGTCATGATTTTTCCTATTAATTTTTAAATTTTTTTGTGCTATTTAGTCGCTTTTCATGTGTTTTATCATTGTTCAAAAAAGCATGTATATACAATTTCAAAGCCATAAAAATGCGAAAACCCCCGAGAGATGAACTCTTTCGGGGGTTTAGAAATTAATTTTTATTTATCTTACACCGCTGAAAGGTTCATAGCCCTCAGCGAATAAACCTGAGCAGCTAATCTGTATGATGATGGTGATGAATGGCAATCAAGTTTAAAGTCATGTTGTATTTACTCTATTATTGCTTCAATTAGCATAGTTGTAAGATAATAATTTATTTGGCTATTTTTTAAATTAAAGCGCTACTTTTAAGTTACTTTAAATGATTTTATAAAAGCTATTGAAAAAAGACAAAAACTTTTTAAAGTACTTACTTTAATTTAGATTTAACGATACGTTGATTCTTAAGTTAGAGCAAGTGTTTAATGTTAACTCAATATGATTTTTTGAACTAAGCTAGTATTGTTTTGTTCTAAAATATGTAGCGTAAAAAAGGTAAAGATTAAGCGAGTATTGCCGATATATAACCATGACTATATAACGATGGCAAAGCAGAGATGTTTTATTTTAATCAGGGGGCATAACAATGGACATTTTCACTACCGCATTAACCCGTGTTGTCCCTGTGCCTATAAAACCTGCTAGCTTAAAAGTTAAGGCATTGATGAAAGCGGCTGCAACCCATGCTGTTTCTGACGATACCGCAGGTTTAGAGGAGCCGGCATTATATTTTAAAAAATCGTCTGATCAAGAAGAAAGCACTGACAAGACAGCGCCAGAGGTGGTTGAAGCATCGCCAGTGCCAGCCGATAATACCGGTCAACATATTGATGTTCTTGAGGATAGTGAGTGCACACATTCAGAAAAAGATGATAAACCCCACCTAGATATTTTTGTATAAAATTAAGCTACTGGCATAAACCCGAATTAAGCTAACCGAATTAAGCGGGTAGTATCATGCATTACTTAAGGTATAGGCTGTGCTTATTTGCCACCTTACTCTTTATTTTATTCTCCACTCCACTCCACTCTACTCTTCATTCTACGCTCCATGCTATCTTTCATCTTACCCTGCATTTTAGGGGGTATTTTATTTTGCCTTTAATGTTTTTAAATCTGCATTATATTAGCGCTATTATTAGTCAAGCTTAGCGTTATTTTTCCTGTTATTTTTGTCTGTGATGATTATAATGAGCGCAAATTTATCAATGTCGTACCTTTATGAGTGCTGTTGAACATGCGTTTTCACATCAAGGTGCTTTAGCGAAAGCTATTAATGGCTTTTCTCCACGCCAAGCTCAACTAGATATGGCACTAGAAGTTGCTAAAGCTATCGAGCAAAAAAGTTCGCTCATTGTTGAAGCGGGGACAGGTACGGGCAAAACATTTGCCTACCTAATTCCGGCGTTATTGGCTAACAAAGCCAATGCTGAAAATAATGAGGGACAGAAAAAAATTATTGTTTCAACCGGAACAAAAAACCTCCAAGAACAATTATTTCATAAAGACTTACCGTTAATTCGCAAAGCACTGGCCAGTAATGCACAAGTGGCGTTATTAAAAGGCCGCGCCAACTACCTTTGTATATATCGTTTGGAGCAATATCAACAATCGCGTGGCCAACTTGACGCGCAAACATTGGCTGATTTTGTCAAAGTGCGATCTTGGGCCAATGGCACACAAAGTGGCGATATTGGTGAGTTAGTTAATGTGACTGAAGGCTCGCCGGTATTTCCGTTTGTTACCAGTACTGTTGATAATTGTCTCGCCAAAGAATGTCCTAATATTGAAAGTTGCTACTTAATTAAAGCGCGGACAAAAGCGATTGATGCCGATCTTGTGGTGGTAAATCATCATTTGTTTTTTGCTGATATGGCGCTAAAAGACAGCGGTTTTGGTGAGTTAATTCCTAAAGCTGACGTGATGATTTTTGATGAAGCTCATCAAATTGCTGATATAGCCAGTGAATATTTTGGTGAGGCGTTTTCCACACGACAGTTACTTGATCTTTGTAGCGATGTTTTACAGGTTTACAGAACAGAATTAACCGACGTAAAACAGTTGGCAAAGGCAGCAGAAAAGCTGTTGAAAACCAGTCAAGAATTTCGTTTACTTTTTAGTTACGATCCCGAGCGCGGCAACTGGCGAGAAAAACATCAACAGCAGAAGTTTGCTCATGCCTTTAGCTTATTAAAAACAGATTTAGACTTTCTTTATCAAGTGATCAAACTTTGTGTCTCACGTAACGAGGCGATTGATCATTGCTTTGACCGAGCATTAAATTTATTAACGCAATATGAAGTGATGGCTGATGTAAATGCCATGGGCATGAGCTTTTGGTATGAAACCACGCCACGGCATGTTGTGCTACATAAAACACCCTTATCGGTGGCAGATAAGTTTGGTACTTACGTAAAAGAATCAGGTGCGGGTTGGATATTTACTTCGGCAACACTTGCTGTTGATGGCGAATTTAAACACTTTTCTAGCCATTTAGGTATAGAGCATTCGGCCAGTTTGTTACTGGATAGCCCGTTTGATTATGCGAAACAATGCCAATTAATTATTCCGCGTTATTTGCCATCCGCTAATGATATGAACCGCGCTAAAGCCTTAGGCGAACTTGCTATTCCCTTAATTGCCGCCAGTGCTGGCGCCTGTTTTATGTTGTTTACCAGTTACCGTGTTATGCACCAAGTTGCTGAATTATTGGCTGAGCGTATTGATAACCCATTACTGGTGCAAGGACAAATGGGTAAGCGTAAATTATTAGAGCAATTTGTTGAGCAAGACAGTGCTGTGTTGCTTGCCACAGCAAGTTTTTGGGAAGGCGTTGATGTTAGAGGTGATAAACTTACCTGTGTGATAATCGACAAACTGCCGTTTGCTTCACCGAACGACCCTTTGTTGCAGGCCCGCAGTGAAGATGTAAAACGACAAGGCAAAGACCCATTTGCACAAATTCAATTACCCCAAGCGGTTATTGCTTTAAAGCAAGGGGTAGGGCGTTTGATTCGTGATGTTAATGACAAGGGTATACTGGTTATCTGTGATGACCGACTGGTTAATCGTCCATACGGAGAAGTTTTTCTCAAGAGTTTACCTGACATGAAGCGCAGTAGAGATATTAACCAAGCCGCAGAGTTTTTAGCGCAACTGGTTGGTCGCGAATAACTTTTACCGTCAATAAAGTTTGCCGCGATCCAACTTGCGGTTAATTGACGTTGCAAGGATGCTTGTTTAGACGAGAAAAGTTTATCTGGGTTAAAGTTTACCTGAGTTAAAGTTCTCTAGGCTTAAGGTAAAATAATGTTAAACTCGCCGGATTAGTAATGACAGTAATTTTAAAGGGTTTTTGACGTGAATTTTTTGGCCATCGATGCCTCTACTGAAGCTTGTTCAGTAGCAATTAAATATTTTGATCAACAGTTTAGTGAGTATGAACTGTGTCCTCAGTCTCATAGTTTGCGTTTATTACCTATGATTGACAGTGTATTAAAGCAGGCGAACGTTAAGTTAACTGAGCTTGATGGTATTATTTTTGGTCAAGGACCGGGAAGTTTTACCGGTGTGCGTATTGGCATAGGTGTAACACAAGGTTTAGCTTTTTCTGCAGAGTTGCCGGCGCGCGGTGTATCTACCTTACAAGCGATGGCTCAGCAAGCTTACCTTGATAAAGGTGTCAGCAAAGTTATTGCTGCGATTGATGCCCGTATGTCAGAGGTGTATACCTGCTACTTTGAAGTTGATGATCTGGGTATTATGCAGCCAAAAACTGAAGAAACAGTATTAAAACCTGAGTTGGTTGCCCAATATTATAAAGACTTAGTATTACCCGCTTATGGTGTTGGAACAGGCTGGGACGCTTATCCTGCCTTGGCAGCATTAAAGTCCAATGTGGATTCACCTGAAATTTTGTTTCCAACGGCTGTAGCTATGTTAGCCATTGGGCAAATAGACTTTGCAGAGCAGTGTGTTGATGCTGAAAACGCCCAGCCTAAATATGTTCGAGATACCGTGTCATGGCAGAAGCTGCCTGGGCGATAAAGTAGACATTATATTACTTTTTGTTTTGAATGATTTTTTTTGATAAACACTTTCTCATACGGGCTTATGCTATTGCACTCGTTATGTTTTACTGCATTTTAATCTAGCTTGGTTATTGCCCAGCTGATTTTTTGATGAAAAATAGTTTTCACCTTGATGATAAATTTGTTAGATTACTTTTATGCAAGTCAATAATTCTGTCAACTTAACATCCCAACCGGCTATCGGGTTAGGGAAGAATTCGTCTGTACCCGCTCAAGAGCAACGTACTAAGGTACTTGCACGCGAAGCGCTTAGTAGCGAAGAAAGTCAAAAGTCACCATCGGATATTAATACACGCCAACGCCTCGATATCGACGAACAGGCAATGGCACTAATCGAACGTCAGCCGTTGTCCGTGTATGACAGTGGTAACAGCTCACAACAAAGCCCACAACAAAATTATCAGCAAACGAGTACCCATAGTGGTTATGATACACCATCGAGCCAAAATAAATTGGCTGTAGCTGCTTACCAGTCGGTTGATGCTATTGCTCAACGCGATAGTATTCAACAAATTTTTGGTGTTGACTTATTTGCCTGATTTATTGGATAAAAATTATCATTCCTCTACCGAAAAAACACCATGAACTTTAGCCCTAAATACAAATTTTGGCTGATGTTACTCACGGCCATCATTATTTTACAACTGCCTTTTATTTCCATTCCATTTAAATGGTTAGAAAGCTATTTTCATGAAATTAGCCATGGCTTAACGGCGCTGTTAACCGGCGGAAGTATTGTACAAATTCAACTATTTCCTAACGGCGCGGGGTTATGTACCACAAGAGGTGGCTCGGCATTTTTTATCAGCTTAATGGGTTATGGCGGCGCAATATTATGGGGCAGTCTGATATTTTACTTGGCGTCGAGTCATAGAAAAACAGCACAGATTTTTTCTATACTGCTGATTGGCTTATTGACGAGCAGTATTTTATTGTGGGTACGAGACTTATTAACCTTATTTATTGTGGTCGTTTTACTTATGTTAGTGATAGCGCAACTAAAATATTCATCACAAAAACACCTACAAACGTTATTAAAATTAACCGGTTTATTAGTCTTAATTAACAGTTTAATGAGCCCGCTTTATTTACTTGACGGTCAAGCAAAAGGCGACGGTGCTGCTTTAGCTAATATGACCTTTATTCCTGAAATAATATGGGTTGTCATTTGGTTTTTGGCGGCATTATTTGCCATCTATCGACTCAGTAAATTATCGTTGCGTAGCACAGGTTAGCGATTAGAAAATCATCATTGCTATGTAGCGCTAGACTACTCTTCTCCAATTTATAAAGGATTTTTATGGCAGCTTCTGATGTATTTAAACCAGTGGAGTTTGATGTCAACGGCCGAAAAATTAGTGGCATAAGTTATGGTGATGAGCAAGGACCCTTGCTTTTATGCTTGCATGGCTGGCTTGATAATGCGGCAAGCTTTCAACCGTTAATGCCATATTTGTCAAACTATCATGTTATTGCTATTGATTGGCCCGGACATGGCTTATCTGATCATCGAGGCGCTGATGCCCATTATCATTTTTTAGATTGGGTTTATGACTTGATCAGTTTATTTCGCTCACAGCAATGGCAAGCTATTGATATTATTGGCCACTCTATGGGAGGAATGGTGGCGTCTGCGTTTGCGGCAGCCTTTCCTGAGCATGTGAAATCATTAACCTTGATTGACTGCATCGGTGTGTTAACTTCAGATGCAGCGACTACAACCAAGCAATTACGCAAAGGCTTGTTAAGCCGTTTAACGCGAGATAATAAAGCTAAAAAATACCATACTAGTCTCAACTCTGCTGTTGCGGCTCGCGTGTTAGTGTCAGACTTAAGCACAGATAATGCCACGCTCATTGTCGAACGCGGTATTGAGCAAACTAAGGCTGGTTTTATTTGGCGTGCCGACATTCGTTTACGTTCAACTTCTCCTTATCGATTTACCTTAGCGCAAGCCGAGCAACTTGTTACTGATATAAACACTCCTGTGCAATTACTTTACGGCAGCAAAGGTATGGAAATGGTAACTAAAGGTTTAAAGTGCTTTGGCCCTTTGTTTAAAAACTTACAGTTGCATGAGTTGAGTGGTGGCCACCATGTACATATGGAACAAGCTAAGCAGGCTGCTAAGCTGATAAATACCTTTATTCATCAGCAAGCTAAGCAGTAAGATTAATTCAAACAGCATATGTCGGCTCTTTAAAGTAGAGTAGGCGCAAGTTATTTAGTATGAATTTTAACCGGTTTGATGATGTTAAATTTACTAATTATTCAATTAATTTAAACAAGTGTTTAAATTAACTGGATCGACCAGTGAAAGTTTGATAAAACGTGTCATTAAATTAAAAATAAAAATTTAAAGAGGAAAGGTACCGTGGAAAAAATTTGGCTTGAGAAGAGTTACCCTCCTGGTGTTCCATTTGAAATTGATCCTGATAAATACGCTTCAATTGTCGATATGTTCCATAAATATACCGAGGTTTATGCCGATAGAGCTGCCTTTATTAATATGGGTGCGCAGATTAGTTATCGTGAACTTGCACAACAAGCGACAACTTTTGCTGCCTACTTACAGCAAGACTTAGGTTTAGTTAAAGGTGATAAATTTGCCATTATGGTACCCAATTGTTTGCAATATCCTATTGCACTGTTTGGCGCCCTGTTAGCAGGCTTAACCGTGGTGAATGTTAACCCGCTCTACACAGCACGTGAATTAGAACATCAATTAAAAGACTCCAACACTAAAGCGATTTTAATTATTCAAAACTTTGCCAGTATTTTGGAAAAAGTTATTGATAAAACACCCGTTGAAAAAGTTATTTTAACCTCGCTTGGTGATCGTTTAGGTACAGTCAAAGGTGTCATTGTTAATAGCGTTGTTAAGTACGTTAAAAAAATGGTGCCCGCTTTTAATCTTAAGAATGTAGAGCATTTTAATAAAGCTTTAGCCAAGGGAGAAAAACTAAATTTTAGCCCAGTGACACTTTGTGGTGATGATTTGGCCTTTTTGCAATATACCGGTGGCACAACGGGTGTTTCAAAAGGCGCGATGTTAACGCATCGCAACATGGTTGCTAATTTAGAGCAAGCTAAAGCGGCGATTAAACCGCAATTAGAAGAGGGTAAAGAGCTGGTTGTTACTGCCTTACCGCTTTATCATATTTTTGCTTTAACGGCTAATTGCCTGACATTTATTACACTGGGTGGTACCAATTTATTGATCACCAATCCGCGTGATATGCCGGGATTTGTTAAAGAGTTAGCAAAATATGACTTTACAGCCATTACCGGTGTAAATACCTTATTTAATGGTTTATTGAATACCCCGGGCTTTAGTGAACTCAATTTTTCTAATTTAAAATTATCACTAGGCGGTGGTATGGCGGTACAACGTCCGGTGGCCGAAAATTGGGAACGTGTCACGAAAACACGCTTACTTGAAGGCTATGGCTTGACAGAATGTGCACCTTTAGTAACGCTTTGCCCCTATAATCAAACACATTACAGTGGCAGTATTGGTTTACCTGCACCTTCTACTGATATTCGTATTGTATTGGAAGATGGCAGCGACGCTAAAATAGGTGAAGCTGGAGAATTGTGGGTTAAAGGCCCACAAGTAATGAAAGGTTATTATAATCGCCAAGAAGCAACCGATGAAATTTTAAAAGCAGGTTGGTTAGCCACTGGTGATGTCGCTTGTATGGATGAAAATGGCTTTTTAAAAATCGTTGACCGTAAAAAAGATATGATTATTGTTTCTGGCTTTAACGTCTATCCCAATGAAATTGAAGAGATAGCCATGAGCCATGATGGCGTACTAGAAGCGGCGGCTATTGGTATTCCTAATGAAGCTTCTGGTGAGGCAGTCAAATTATTTATTGTACGTAAAGATCCTAATTTAACTAAGAAATCGTTAATTAATCACTGTCGTGAAAACTTAACTAATTACAAAGTACCAAAATTTATTGAGTTTCGTGACGAGTTACCAAAAACCAACGTCGGTAAAATATTACGACGTGAATTACGCTAAGTTAGATAGCGGTATAGCTTGTCATTAATCGACCATTAATCGAGGTTAAAGTGACTTAATAAAAAGGCCAACTAATGTTGGCCTTTTTTATGTGCAGATGAATTGTATGCTAGGTTCACATGGATGTGAAAGAGTGGCGATGTTTAAGTCGCTCTTAGCCCTCTCGGTCATTGCTCCTACCTGACTTTACTGACTGAGCTCTTTGTCAGAACATAGCGCGATAACAGTAAGCTAGCTATTTTTAATTTAAAAGCACTAGGTTCTTAACTTGTTATTCTGCAGGGAAAGGGCATTATTGTGCGTTTATTCTTTCGCCATTAACCGCTTTGCTATCGTTGGCCATTAAATATACGTAAAGTGGCATTATGTCTTTCGGTAAAGCAATTTCAGCTTTGTTTTCTGCCGGGTAAGCCACTGAACGCATATCGGTATTTGTTGCGCCGGGATTTACTACATTAGTTCTAAGCGAACTGTTTTCATATTCGTCTGCAATAACCTGCATGAGTCCTTCTGTGGCAAATTTAGAAACGCTATAAGCACCCCAATAAGCTTTACCTTTATTGCCGACACCTGATGAGGTAAATACTAACGATGCATGGTCAGCTTTGAGTAACACAGGGATTAATGCTTGTGCTAATAAAAACTGGGCATTAACGTTAACTTGCATAACGTCTTGCCAAATTTGTTGATTAATTTGGTTAAAGGGCGTTAACTCGCCCAGTATTGAAGCATTGAGTAATGCGCCATCTAATTGACCAAATTGATTATCAATAGTGGCGGCTAAGTCAATATAATTTTGCTTTGTTGCTCCTTTTAAATCTAGCGGCACAATGGCGGGTTCAGGATAGCCCTTAGCGAGTATTTCATCATAAACAGCTTCTAGTTTTGCAACGGTTCTGCCTAATAAAATAACCGTAGCGCCTAACTCCGCATAAGTTAATGCTGCTTGGCGGCCAATACTTGCACCCGCACCGGTTACTAAAATGGTTTTCTTGGCTAAAATTTGTGGTGTTATTGCATAGTCAAACATAAGATTAATTTTTGAAATAATTTGATAACAATATTACTACTTTCACTGCTATGCTGACGAGGGTTTTTCGTTACTAATCTACATTTGTGGAATAAAACTTTGAATAAATTAAAAAATCACTAGCACTTGATCTATTCTTGAGGTAAGTTTGACTGGTCGAACAAGTTGATTTTGATGCTGGTATAAGTATAAAAATCAACGATAATAATGAAAAATAATAAAGATATATTTAGCCAGTAGTTAAGTATATAAAATAAAGATAAGTCAGTGGGGAGATAAAATGAAAAAGTTAGTACTCAGTCTAGCAATAGCGAGCACATTAGGTTTAAGTGCTTGCCAAGACGAAACCATAACAGATGTTGAAAGTGAAGTGGTTGAAAACGGCACGGTCGTAACAGCCACAGCACGCGTTAAATTTGATCCAGCGGCGGGCGCTGCTGGACTTTCTATACCAAATGATTTGATTTTTTCTGGTACGGTTGATGGAACCTTAGAGATTCCCGTTGCCGACCCCACTGATGGCTCAGACCCTTTTGTTGCTATTAGTGCTCTTGACGGTTGGTCAATTTCTCAACCTTTTCCCCTCGCTATTGAATTCCCAGCGGGAACTTCTTTAGATGCCAGTAGTGCTGCTGAATCTGGCTCGGTAAGAGTTTTTGAAACCGTGATGGGTGGTGACGTCAATGACAGTGATTGTACCGCTGTAACACCTGGCCTAGCCTGTAAAGTGGTTGGCGAACTTACTTTTGGCCAACATTTCGTTACGCAAAAATCCGGCGACAATGTTTTGTTTGTCCCGATTCAACCCCTTAAAGCAGAAACGACTTATGTCATGGTGATGACGAATAATCTTCGTGATAACAATGGTAAAGCAGTTGCTGGCTCTAGTACTTATGAATTAGCGCGCCAAGATATCAATACCTTACCTTTGGGTAACGAGTCGCAATTAGGCTTACAAGCCGCGATTAATAGTTATGAAGCTGCTGTAATCGCCGCTGGTGTTGATAGCGATACTATTATTTATAGTGCTGCGATGACGACACAATCAACTACACGCGTATTAAGTACGGTTAAATCTTTACTGGCAGCTAGTGTACCTCAGATGGTTGCTAATGCTCAGCAAGGAACTCTGGCTATTGGCGTAGACGATACCACTCTGTCAGTTGCGGATGTGTTAGCAGGTCAAATTCCTGAAAGCTTGGTACCGTTATATTCTGCAGCAAACTATATTCGTGGTTCAATTACACTGCCTTATTACTCAGGCGTACCCTCTGCAGAAAACCCACTAGCACCGGTGAATGATTGGTGGCGTGCCCGTTGTGATTCAGGTGCCACACTGGCTGGTTTAGCCGCAGCAAATCCAGCGGCAATTCCTGCTGGGCCATTAGATGCAAACGATGGCTTTTGTATGAACTTTGGTTTACGTGATTTAAGCTCAAGCTCAAGCCCAGCGATAGCGGCTATTGATACTGAACGTAATTTAACTAAGTTTAATCCAATTCCAGCCACAAGCGCGATGTTGCCGATTGATGTGCAAATGACTACGCCAGATTTAGATTTTGCTAATCCCGTACGTGAAAGTATGGGTTTACCTGCTATAGAAGAGCCTGAAAATGGTTGGCCAGTAGCTATTTTAGTCCATGGTGTTACCTCAACAAAAGAACAAATGTTACCCATTACCGGTATATTATCTATATTTGGTATAGCAACAGTTGCGATTGATCAGCCATTACATGGTAGCCGCGGTTTTGATTTAAATGGCGATGATGTTGATGATATTAATGCTAGTACCGTATCGACCTTACATTATGTAAACTTGGGTAGTATGTTAAGTATGCGTGATAATACACGACAAAGTACCGCTGATTTACTGGGTTTGCGTTTAGGGATGAACTTTTTAGGTGGTGCTGATGGCGATGGTAACCCAATAAAAATCGATAGTTCAAAAGTTCACCTGTTGGGGCATTCATTAGGTGGTATTTACGGCATGAATACGGTTGGCTTAGCGAACACTGAGTTAAACCCAGCAATCGATGGTTTATTTAAAATTGCCAGTACGTCTTTAGCAATGCCGGGTTTAATGTTGGCTAACTTTGGCTTGGATTCGCCAGCATTTGAAGGCTTAGCTAAATCTAATTTAACCTTAGAGCTATCGCCTGAGTTTAAAGCAGCAGTTGAAGCAACTTTACCTGCCAATTATACCCAAGAAGAATTAAGTGCTTTCTACTTTGCTTTTTATGACACTTTATCGGCTGAGCAAAAAGCCACTTTAAATGGCGGTTTCACTCAGTTTACTTTTGCAGCGCAAACGGTGACAGACTCGGGTGACCCTATTGCTTATGTTGAAATGTTAGCGGCGACTGAAACACCTACGCATCTAATTGAAGTGGTCGGTAATGGTGATGATAATTTATCAGACCAAACCGTGACAAATAGAGCGCCATTTACCCCTATGGGTGGTACTGAACCTGCGATTGCTTTATTAGGCTTGCAAGGTGTAAGTGCTGACACTAATGGCTCAGGTGTGGTGAGGTTTGTTAATGGCCACCATAGTTCGATACTTGACCCTCGTCCTGTTGCCGCTTCACCTGATGCTGCGTTAAGCGCTAGAGCAACGCAAGAAATGCAATCACAAGTAGCGGTATTCTTTGCGACGATGGGACAATTAATTAAAGTAACTGACACTGCTGTTGTACAGTAGATTGCACAGTAGATTGCTCGTGCACTTTGTATTGAATAAAAACTGCATTTTAGTCACAGTATTGAGTTAAATCAGTTTTAATTAAATATCGTCACAGGTTGATAAAATACTAACGGTCCATATCTTGGGCCGTTTTTTTTGGCTGATATTTTATTCGTCTATCATGCGGTTAGCTTTGTAGCATTAAGGCTTATTTTTTGATGGCACAGTAATTATTTACCTTAACCTATGCCAGAGCAAAGCTATACTAAAACTACACTAGGGAAAAACTACGTTCAATGACGCCAGCCCGTGCTCAAAAAAAGCAGAGTGTAAATCAGGTCAATTAGTTAACAACTTAATTGTGGCAGTGGTTCAAGACTCATTTTTAAATACTACTCTGTAGTTTAGCCATTATTTTATAAAGCAAAGATTGGCTGACAGTTGTTTATTTATTTTCATTTAAGGGCTAACTTTAGTGAATAATTAGCTATTCCCCTTTTTTTACAAACTATATCCCCCATATTGATAACTAGAATAATCATTACAATTAATATACAACAATAGGGTTAACAGTTGTTAACCTGTTGTTTAGGAGAAAAATATTGGAATTTCTGTATGAATACGGTTTATTTTTAGCTAAAACCATCACTTTCGTTATTGCGGTGGTTGCTATTATTATTGCTATTGCCTCTTCCGCAATGAAACAAGGCGGTAAGAAAGGTGAGCTAGAAATTATTGACTTATCAGAGCAATATATTGAAGTTGAAGACGATATTACCCACCACCTTTTATCTAAAGAAGAGTTAAAAGAAAAAGAGAAAAAAGATAAAAAAGCTGAAAAAGAGCAAGCGAAAATCGATAACAAAGCTCACAAAGACGGCAGTGACGAAAAGAAAGCCATCCCACGTTTATTTGTTGTCGACTTTAACGGTAGTATTGATGCTAAAGAAGTTGGCTCTTTACGTGAAGAAATTAGTGCAATTTTAACTGTTGCTCAACCCAGCGATGAAGTTTTTATTCGCTTAGAAAGTGGTGGCGGTATGGTGCACGGGTACGGTTTAGCGGCGTCACAACTCGATCGCGTACGTCAACGCAATATTCCATTAACGGCATCAGTTGATAAAGTAGCAGCCAGTGGCGGCTATATGATGGCTTGTGTGGCTAATAAAATAGTCTCAGCGCCATTTGCCATTCTTGGCTCTATTGGCGTTATTGCACAAGTGCCAAATTTTCATAAGTTACTAAAGAAAAATGATGTCGACTTTGAGCAGTTTACCGCTGGTGAATTTAAACGTACGGTAACCATGTTTGGTGAAAATACTGATAAAGGCCGTGAAAAGTTTGTTGAAGAGCTAGAAGATACGCACGTGTTATTTAAAAACTTTGTGAGTGAGCATCGTCCAAGTTTAGATATTGCTAAAGTGGCAACAGGCGAGCATTGGTTTGGCACGCAAGCAAAAGAGTTAGGGCTTGTTGACGAAATACAAACCAGTGACGATTACCTACAGGCGCGTTGTAAATCTCATAAGTTAGTGCAAATTAAGTATGCAACGAAGAAAGGTTTAGCTGAAAAGTTTTCAAAAGCAGCGTCTTTGTCATTTGATAGCATTATAAGCAAGGTTTGGCAAAACAATCGTATTTTTCCAAGTTAATAGCTTTGGCTAATGTAAGCTAATAAGGTCATATCAATGGACAGCTTTTTTTGGCATAAATGTTGGGAACGCAACAAATTGGGTTTTCACCAAAGTGACGTGCACCCTCTATTGTCTCAACATTTCAAAAAACTGTCTTTACCCTCTGATCAGCATGTGTTTGTGCCGCTATGTGGCAAAACACTTGATATGGCCTACTTAGCGCAGTATTGGCAAGTTACAGGTAATGAATTAAGTGAAATTGCCTGTAGCAACTTCTTTCTCGAAAACAATATTGAGTATCAAAAAAAGACCTTAGGTGATTTTGAGCAGTTTTTTTGTCCTCAGCTTTCACTATTACAAGGTGATTTTTTTAAGCTTTCTGCAGACGCCATTGACCGCGTAGATTGGATATATGACCGTGCGGCCTTAATTGCGCTACCAACAACAATGCAGCAAGCATACGTTCAGCATTTGAAAACGTTTTTTTGTTCACATACACGCTTGTTTTTAGTAACAGTTGAGTTTCCAAAAACGCAATTAAGTGGTCCACCATTTTCGATAACAGCCACTGATGTGCAACGCTTGTTTTCAGGCTTTACTATTGAATGTATTGCGATCAATGAGCTCAAAGATAAGCAATTTGCCCAGCGAAGCCTTGAAGTTGATTACCTGAGAGAAAAGCTATATATCATCACTAAAAATAATAGTGTATAGAGTAAATGTCGACCTAAACATAGTGTTAAGTGCTTAGCTTTACTTAAATCCTCACTGCCTCCAATGCACCTATGTTCCAATACTCTTATGAAGCCATTAATGTTACTTTGATCAGCTGTAATACCTTAGAAGGTATTCCCAGGTGCTTCAGATAGTTTTCAATAAGGTTAGTTGAGTTGCTTTAGTATGGATTACTTTATATTTTAGTGGGGTTTATTGAGTTTTAAATAACAAAAAAGGTGCTGTTGGGCACCTTTTTATGAAGATTAATAGTCATAAAATTAATGGTTAATTTAATAGCCAGACTATTCAGCAAGCGTCACCGCTTTGATTATAATTTCAGCGCCTTTGTTGACATGAAAATCGTTCATTGTCACTTGAGCGTGAGCTGTTTTTTCGATAGGATTTATGACTATCGTATTTAACTTAATTGATTGTGCCAAGTGTAGTTTAGTGATTTCTACTAGTTCAACGGCGTTGATAGCCTGTATTTTAACTAATTGTGTTGCTTGGCTGTTACTTGCCACTAAAGCTAACGTAGCGATGGTTGCTAATTTAAAAATGTTTTTCATAAGTCACCTGTAATAAAACGTCAATTGGTTTTATAGATGTTTTGGGACTCGTTCTTTTCAATGACAAACAAGGGTTGGGAGCCTGTTTGATTATTACCCGATTATTTCGGGCTAAAGATGAAGTCCTTCATCTATGGCGTTCATATTACGGTAAAACTGGTAAAGTTTATAATGACTAATTATAATGTCATTCATTAGAAAAACTAATCCGACATGCTTATGTCGAAAACTTGATGAATTATGCAAGCATAGATTCATTTTTAACGTAAATTTATAGGTGTAAATTGGCGAATAGAATCCCACCACTTAACGCCTTGAGGGCTTTTGAGGCATCGGCTAGGCAGTTAAGTTTTACCCGGGCAGCGGAAGAGTTATTCGTTACTCAAGCAGCAATCAGTCATCAAATAAAAGCCTTGGAAGATAATTTAGGCATAAAATTATTTATGCGTAAAAATAGAAGTTTGTTACTGACAGAAGAAGGCCAGTCATATTACCTTGATATTAAAGATGTGTTTAATGCCTTACATGACGCCACAGAAAGATTATTAGCCCGCGGCGCAAAGGGTGCTATTACGGTAAGCTTGCAACCAAGCTTTGCCATACAGTGGCTGGTGCCTAGGTTGAACACCTTTAACTTATTACATCCTGATATTGACGTGCGTATTAAAGCGGTTGACCAGCCTGAAAACTCGCTTACTGAAGATGTTGATTTAGCCATTTATTATGGTAGAGGGCGTTGGGATGGTATTCATGCGGAGCAATTACATACCGAGTATTTGATCCCCGTGTGTTCACCTTTATTATTATCGGGCAGTAAACCCTTGAGTATAATTGACGATTTAGCAAATCATACTTTATTACATGATGCCTCGAGAAGAGATTGGAAAAGATGGTTTAAGCATGTTGACTTCAAAGGCGGTAATGTTAATCATGGCCCAATATTTAGTCATTCGGCGATGGTGTTACAAGCGGCTATTCATGGCCAAGGGGTTGCTCTGGCGCATAGTGTGTTAGCGAAACCGGATATTGATAGTGGTCGATTGGTTTGCCCATTTAAAGAAGTATTAATCAGTAAAAACTCTTATTACATTGTCTGTCGAGAAAAGCAATTGGAATTAGGTAAAATAGCGGCGTTTCGCGAGTGGGTATTGCAAACGGTTGCCGACGAGCAAACTATTACCGATGAAGGGTAGCTAGCGTGATCAACAACGAATTATCAGTAAGTAACGAACTAAATAGTGCCAAAGACGCAAAAGCATTGGTCATATTTGCCCATGGCGCGGGTGCGGATATGCATCATGCGTACATTGAAGAACTTGTTGGTTTGATGAATGCTCAGCAATTGAGTGTATTACGCTTTAATTTTCCTTTTATGGACAAGCGTAAACTTGATGGCAAAAGACGACCACCGGACAGAATGCCCGCGCTAGTTGAGTGCTATCAAGCCATATTAGCAAAAGCTAATAGCACTTTACCGATATATATTGCGGGAAAATCAATGGGTGGGCGAGTAGCCGCCACTTTAGCGGGTGATAGCGTTTTAATGAAAAGTAATTTAGTACGCGGCGTTATCTGCTTAGGTTATCCATTTCATCCGGTAAAAAAACCAGAAAAGTTACGCTTAGCGCCATTGCAAGATACACAGTTGCCTGTGTTGATCTTACAAGGCGAAAGAGATGCGCTGGGTAGTGAAAGTGAAATTAAGCAATACCAAATTTCTTCACGTTGTCAGTTACATTATTTTAATGACGGTGACCACGATTTAAAGCCACGGGTAAAATCGGGCTACAAGCTAAAACAGCATCAAACTACAGCGGTTCATAAAATGAGGGGGTTTATCGATGAAATTAATAACACTTGCTAAACTACTGATGATATTTGTTGGTATCAGTGGGTGTTTTTCTGTATTATTCGGCGCTTGGTTAGCCCATGGTGGGCAATCGCTACCTTTGGCGTCACAAGAACGACTAATGACCGCATTAACGTATCAATTTTTTCATACGTTAGCGCTAATGCTAACCATCATCTTATATAAGCTGCACGAAAAAGCTATGCTATTGATCGCAGGAATATTATTTGTGATTGGTATCCTGTTTTTTAGTGGTAGTTTGTATATCAGAACGTTATTCGATGTGTTGAGTATTGGAAAGTTGGCGCCATCAGGCGGCCTGTCATTTGCACTTGCCTGGCTAGTGGTTGGATTTGCAGGTACTAAAATGTTTGACCAAAAGTTAGGTAATTAATTAAAATGACTGCAATAGTTTTATATTGTCGCCCCGGATTTGAAAAAGAATGTGGCGCAGAAATTCAAGAAAAAGCTTCATGGAATGAAGTTTATGGCTATTTAGAGCTAACTAAAAACCAGGGCGTAGTTTATTTTCATTTAAATAAGCCGGAAGAGGGTGAAATTTTAATGGAAAAAATTCCATTAAAACGACTTATTTTCGCTCGCCAATGGTTTGTCACGGTAACTGAAAAAATAGACTTACCTGACTACAATCGCGTTGAAGCCATTGTAGAAGTGTTAGGCACTGAGTGGCAATACGCTGATTTGCGTATGGAAACTCCTGACACAAATGACGGTAAAGAACTGTCGAAGTTTTGTCGTAAATTAGCGGTACCACTGCGACAAGCGCTGAGAAAAGATAAAGTACTGACCGAAAAAGGTAATAAAGATGGCGCGGTGTTACATGCGTTATTTTTATCAGGCAAAGAAGTTATATTCGGCTTTTCATTAGCGCGAAATACTTCGCCACATGTGATGGGTATTCCACGTTTAAAATTCCCTAATGCCGCGCCAAGTCGTTCAACATTGAAACTTGATGAAGCTTTTTTATATTTTATTCCTAGAGAAGAATGGGATATACGTTTAACCTCAGGCATGAATGCAGTTGATTTAGGTGCAGCCCCAGGTGGTTGGACTTATCAATTGGTTCGTCGTGGCATGATGGTAACGTCAATCGATAATGGCCCAATGGCGGAGTCATTAATGCAAACGGGTCAAGTAAAGCATCGTACAATGGATGGCTTTAAGTATTTGCCGCAAAAGAAAAATGTTTATTGGTTAGTATGTGACATGATTGAAAAGCCACAACGCGTGGCAAAGCTGATGAGCGAATGGCTATTAAAAGGGCTATGCCAAGAAGCTATTTTCAACTTGAAATTACCCATGAAGGGGCGTTATCAGCAAGTTAATGATGACTTACAAACGATGAAAGATGCTTTTTCTCTGCACAATGTAAAATATGAATTGTATGCCAAGCATTTGTATTATGACCGTGAAGAAATAACGGTTCACGCTAGGTTATTATCTCCTCCACCAATGGATATTTAGTTACTTTTTACTAACAATATTTTGAAAAAAAGCCCTACATTTCTGATGAATTTTAGGGCTTTTTATATTTTAAGTTTATATATTTGCTAATACTGTTGTTTTACTATCAAATCTACCGCTGCTATATATCAAGAAATAAGCTTCCTTTTTATAAAAAAGATATTGAAAACTCTATTTTAAATAAAAAGTAATGACGTCCCCTTAAGTAAAAATAAATATTATGAATAATCCTAATATTTACATATTCATATAAAGGAAGATAATAATGAAAAAACTACTTTTAGCCGCAATTTATAGCATAGCATTACTCAGTGCAGCGACTACATCGGCTGATAATAACAAGCTAAACACGGTAGCTATATTTGATGCACAACATCCTCCAGGCAACATTGCTATTACGCCATCGGGCAGGAAGTTTTTGTCAATACACGGATTTTACGGGCAAAAGAAAAAAATTATGGAGCTTTTCAAAGACGGCACAACAAAACCTTATCCTAATGAAGCGTGGGCGTATGCTTACAATAAGGGTAAAGGTTTTTATGATGTACTAGGTATTAATGTATCAGCCAATGGTATTTTATGGATGCTAGATACATCAGGCCCTGATCACGCTGGACGATTAGTAGGTTGGGATACTATTAACGAGCAGCTTCATAAAATTATTTATTTAGCAAAGCCAACGATTACAGACACCTCGTTTTTAAACGACTTAGCCGTTGATAACAAAAATGGATATATCTATATAGCAGATACAGCACAAGGTAGCCAAGCCGCAATAATTACTGTAAATATGAAAACAGGTGCAGCGCGAAGAGTACTGCAAAACAGCCATTATACTACTGCTGAAAACATCGACATAGTTATTGAAGGCCGCACTATGAAAATTGGGGGACAAGCTGCACGCTTAGGTGTAAACCCAATTACCCTTGAGCCAAATGAAAATTGGTTATACTTTGGCTCTATGTCGGGCACATCAGTATATCGTATTGCTACCAGCGCAATTATAGATGAAGATCTATCAAGTAAAGCGCTTGAACAAAAAGTAGAGCGCTATGGTACTAAGCCAATTTCTGATGGCATTATTGTAGATGGTGGTGGCAACGTTTATGTCACTGATATTACTAACGGCGCTATCGGTGTGGTTAAGCCCAGTGGCGATTACGAAGTGTTATTTAAAGATGAGCGACTCGTGTGGCCTGATGGCTTCAGTTATGGCGCTGATGATAAAATTTACTTCACTGTTAATGAACTTCACCGTTCACCGCCGCTCAATGATGGTAAAGACGGTAGCCAAGGCCAATTTAGCGTGCTTTCTTTTGAGCCACTCGTTAAGGGGAAAGTAGGTCGGTAAGTACCCCAATCCAGCAATAACTAACCGTCACTATTAGCATTGAGCAGTCCTTTAGGGACTGCTTTTTAGAAGCTAAAGTCGCTTTATTACTGTATTCCAACATGGATAAAAGGTTCAGATTTTAGCGAGATGAGGAAGGTTTGTGAACATCTATCTTAGTTTGTGCTAGCGCACCAAGTAATTGTGAATTTATTTCAGTATGAATAACTTCCGAGAGAGTCTCACTTGATGATGCAGAAGTTGATTTAGCTAAAAAACTATCATTTATGAAACAGTAACTGCGTTTAGCACTTTTGTTGAGGTAATTTCATTACCCATCACTATTCAGACAAATTAATTTTTTTTTGAGTTATAACCAGCCATTCCTACTCTAGAATTTTTATAATAAGGTTGTTTATCCGTGCCATTAAACTTGTGGTTTTGTTACTCACAGGAACAATAATTTAATAGCATGTGCAAGATAAGAGGAACGCTGAAGATAAAAAAACCAAGCACTGTGGCTTGGTTTTTCATATAAGGTAATAAGCAGTGTTATAAACGTTCTAATACAGCTTGTGTGAAGTCTGAGGTGCCGTGTGTGCCGCCCAGATCTCGTGTGGTGCGATCGCCAGATTCGATAACTTCCGTTATAGCGCGACGAATGTTATCTGCTTTATCTGCCATACCTAAGTATTCTAGCATTTGAATAGCGGCTAAAATAACTGAGGTAGGGTTTGCCAAGTTTTTGCCCGCAATATCAGGGGCGCTACCATGAACTGCTTCAAATATTGCACAGCCATTACCAATATTAGCGCCAGGTGCCATGCCTAAGCCACCCACTAAACCTGCACATAAATCTGACAGTATATCGCCAAATAAATTTGTAGTAACAATTACATCGAACTGCTCAGGATTCATGACTAACTGCATACAACAGTTATCTACAATCATTTCTGTTGATTCAATTTGCGGGTAACGTGCGGCTACTTCACGGGCTACTTTAAGAAATAGACCTGATGTTGACTTTAGGATATTAGCTTTATGAACAGCAGTTACCTTTTTACGACCTTCTTTTATCGCTGTTTCATAAGCGAAAGTTACAATGCGTTCAGCACCTTCACGAGTGACAAGACTTTTCGCTTCCGCTTGATTTCCGTCTTCTGAGACTGTTTGTCCTAGGCCTGAGTACATACCTTCAGTATTTTCACGAATGGTAATGATATCAATATTTTCATAACGTGCTTTCGTGCCTTTAAATGACAATACAGGACGAACATTAGCATAGAGTTGAAAGTGCTTACGTAAGGTGACGTTAATTGATGTAAAACCTTCACCTACAGGTGTCGTTAACGGACCTTTTATGGCGATTTTATTTTTTTCAATTAGTGCTAAGGTTGATTCTGGCACTAAGTCGCCATGATTCTCCAATGCGGTTAGACCAGCGTCAGCATACTCATATTCAAAATTACAACCGGCTTTATCTAATATTTTGATAGTCGCGTCGATAATGTCTGGACCTATGCCGTCACCTGGGATCACTGTTATGGTTTGTTTTGCCATTGTTTAATTGCCTTTTGAGTATTGCTTTTTTGAATTGCGAGAATCGTGAGTTTTTAGTTAAATATAAAGCACTTACCAGCGAATATACTTGACCTGACACTGCGCTTATTGATTCAACCGAGTTAATGCCTGCAATTATAGCAACTAACCGCAGCAGTTAGTAAGTTTTACTGTAAAACTTTAGTCTAATTCCTGCGCTATTACGTTTTTTAGTTGTTGGTAGGAGAAAAAAATTGACGATGATGTTTATTGCTCTCAACTAAACTTGGGCTATTTTAATTAGCACATGTGGGTAATAACTAAGTGGCATGGGTAGCGAGTATTATATTTATACCAATTCCGATAATTAACTGTTCAACTTTGCCCAGTCCCTTCTGCATAGAGATAAGACCCGTTCTGTATCCGCTATGAAGTTGTTCCATGCAATAGAACACTTATCCACTATATCCTCAT
>NZ_JACGVK010000103.1:0-1052 GCF_014077185.1 Colwellia sp. MB02u-10 | reverse complement strand
GATTTATTAACCGCCTTGGCTAAATTAAATTGTAATACTTCAATATTTCTGGCTTGGTCTTTTTGACGCACAATTAAGCCGTAACTTAAATCGGCAGAAGGCAAGATATGAGAGTCTAAATTAGGTAATAGATCAGCTACTTTAAGACCTTGTTGCCATTGATATTTGCCTGGGCGTGTTACGGCACCAATAACGGTAATTGACTGGTCATACATACCCGAGCTTTTTAACACCCGAATATAGTCACCGCTTTTCAGTAATTGTTTACGCGCTTGGCTATCCGTTAGGTCAATATTCATGATGCTAAGTAAGCTGTGTTGATTATAGCGTTCTACCATGGTTGATTGCGGATAGGCAGACGGTAATAAACCACCGGCCATTGCAATAATTTGATTGAAGTTATCACCAGCCTTGAGCTCGTATATAGCCGGACGCCTAACTTCACCTCGTATTGACACATTTTTACTTTGAGTTGGAATGAAAACCACATCGCCAGATTGCAACAAAATGTCGCTTGAAGAATCACCGTTTATTAACAGGTCATATAAATCAACAGTTTGTACTATTTTGCCCGCGCGTTTGACTTCAATATTGCGTAATGAGCCAATATCGCTAACCCCACCAGCAGCAAAAATAGCGTGCGTAACACTTGAAAGTGAACTTAATATGTATGGGCCTGGTTTGTAGGCATCACCTAAAACAAAAATACGCATAGAACGTAATTCAGCTAAACTGACCACCACGTTGACACCTATGATGCGCTGTTGAATTCGTTCCGCTAGAAAACTTTTCATTTCAGCAAACGCTAAACCAACTACTTTTATCGGTCCAACATCCGGAATAAGTATATTGCCCTCGCGTGTTATCGGCAGTATGTACTCGGCATTTTCTTTACCATATATTTGTATCGACAATTGGTCACCAACACCTAATATATAGTGATTAGGAATAGCGATGTCCATAGTAGGGGTAAAGGTGCTGGGCGCATTCGAAAAAACGTCTATACCAAACCTTGTTAGTGGCTTAAATAATTCAGTGTCACTTTCAAATTC
>NZ_JACGVK010000102.1:0-18921 GCF_014077185.1 Colwellia sp. MB02u-10 | reverse complement strand
AATTTCCTTAAATTTCCTTAAAAACTAAAGTTACATTTGCTAACAAAAAATTACAACTAAAAATAAAGACTTGCTGAATATTAGACTTTAGTGCAATAAATAAACGAAAAAACAGCTTGAAGCTTTACTCAATTCACGTACAGTGTGGCCAGCTACATAGATAGCACTCAACAAAATGGATAGTATTTGCACGGAAAGCAATAAGCGTTAATTAACGCGGTATATTATTTAAAATATGGATTGTTTACTAAAGCTCAGGATGAGTACTGAAATATTTAGCCCAAAAGGGCATCAGGGATAGCACTAAAAAAGTGTCAGGATGACCGAAAAAAATAAAATTGTGTACAAAATAATAATAAAAATAACATTGAAAATTATAAAATTCACATGGATCGTAACAAAAGGCTAGGACAGCCACTTAAGAATCGGAACTATAGATGTTAGCTTATGCTACATTTCTTCCCTAAAGCGACGTTATTAACGTCGCTTTTTTTCTTTCTATCGCTGTTTAGCGTAGAATGACGTAAAATGAAAGCAATTGTTTATTATTTTAAGTTATTACTATGTCTCGTACTAAAAAATCACGCAAACCGGGTACCGGCTCTCTTGGCATCGTTAAAGATGACAACAAAAAATTAGTCGCACCCACACCTCGCAGAGCAAAGAAAACAAACGGTAAAGAGCCGGGTAACCGCCAAAAAGAGGCCAACCCTGTCATGGCTCATGGCCAGAACTCTGCCAAAAACAAAGATCCCCGCGTTGGTAACAAAACACCTATTGATTTAGGCAAACAAGTAACTGCACCGATCAAGACTAAAGCCACTAAAAAGGTTCAAGACAACTCACCTATTGCCGCAATTCGTGTCGTTGAAGCCAGTGAGTCATTAGCCGAGCAATTAAGCCGTATTGAACAAGACCCTAGATTGCTTGAAATACTTGAAAAGCAAGATGATGACCTGGCACTAACAGCAGAAGATGTTAGCTATTTCAATGCGCTAATGGAGCAGCATGAAAAAATTAGTCAAGCATTAGGTCTTGATGATGAAGATGAGATTGTAGAACCCACTAAAAAGTCAGACTCTGAAGATGACTTATGGGATAAGTTCGATAAGAGTGATTTATCAAAATTTTAATAGGAGTATTTAATGCTATCCAACCCTTGGGTATACCTAACTTTATTAGCCATCGTTATTATTGGTGTATTAGCAGCAGTAGCCACTAGGCTGCTACGCCAATTAAAACAACAAAAGCTTGAGCAAGAGCAGAAAAAAGTAGAGCAGCAACAAGCCCTACAGCAGCACGATAAAAAAATTATCTCCAGTGTTATTATTATCGTGCGCGCGATGAAAGAAGAACAATGCGACATGGGTGAAGGTTGCTGGCGCTTAAGTGTATTGCTAGATTCATTAAAGTTAAGCCAAGACTTAAATGTACAATTTCCAGCAGTATTCAAGTTTTATGAAGCGATAAAACATATGCCTATTTTAGCGGCACGTAAAAAACTTGATAAACAGTCTCGCATGAGACTTGACTTAGAACGCATGAAACTTGAGGCAGAAATGGCAGAAGATATTCGCCAAGATATCGATCTGCTGCACCAATATGCTAATGAACGAAATAGCATGCTAAGCGAGTCCTAGGTTTAATTTAGGTTTTATCAAACTTAGGTTTTATCGAATTTAAGTTTTATCGAGCTTAAGTTTTATCAAAATTAGCTTCAAATAATAAAACGGTTAGCTTGCCACTAACCGCTAATATTGCCCCCTTATGCTAGAGTAGCAATTAATCTAACCCGTGATAAATAACCCTAAGTGACAATGAAGCCGTCAGCGTTGAGCTTGATCAATGTTTGCGCGCTTGGTTTATCTATAATAGCGTCAAATAGATAAACTGGAATACTTATGCAAGCAGCTCAATTTTTTGATAGTACACTCTTAAAAAAATATAACACCAATGGTCCCAGATATACTTCATATCCAACCGCATTGGAATTTCATGAGCAATTTAGCCATGAAAATTTAGTACAAGCGATAGTCGCATCACCGAACCGTGAATTGTCTTTGTATGTACACATTCCTTTTTGTCATAGCCTTTGCTATTACTGTGCTTGTAATAAAGTTGTCACCCGTCATCGCGATAAAGCCGATATCTACCTTGAGTTTCTTGCACAAGAAATTGCCTCTAGAGCACCGTTATTTAAAGACTATACCGTTAAGCAATTACATTGGGGTGGTGGCACACCTAGCTTTTTACGACATGAGCAAATTAGCCAACTAGTGGCCGAGTTAAAAGCGCAGTTTACCTTTGCAGCGCAAGTAGAAATGAGTATTGAAATAGACCCGCGTGAAATTGAAATGAACTTAGCTGATCACCTTTATAGTTTAGGTTTCAATCGCTTAAGTATTGGCGTGCAAGACATAGATGAAAAAGTTCAACAAAGTATTAATCGCGTGCAATCAACTGAATTTATTGAAAAATTTATTGCCCATGCCAAACAAGTTGGCTTCAAAGCCATTAATATCGATTTGATCTACGGCCTACCTCATCAAACTATAGAGACCTTCACTCGTACGCTAAACAAAGCCCATGAAATGGATGTCGACCGTATTTCATTATTTAGTTACGCCCATATTCCCTCTCGCTTTGCCGCCCAACGTAAACTCAAAGATGAATGGTTGCCTAGCGCAGATGAAAAATTTTCTTTGATGAAATTAGCCATTGAAAAGCTCTGTAATTTTGGCTACGACTTCATCGGTATGGACCACTTCGCTAAGCCTGAAGATGAACTGTCAATTGCTCAAAAATCTGGTGATCTACACCGAAACTTTCAAGGTTATACCACCAAAGGCAGTTGTGACTTACTCGGTTTAGGCGTGTCGTCAATTAGTGCGATTGGCCACAGTTTTAGTCAAAACACCAAAGTGCTACAAAACTATTACCAAGCCATAGAAACACAAGTACACGCTCAAGTAAAAGGTGTCAGCTTATCTCAAGACGATATTATTCGTGGGGAAGTTATTCGCGAGTTGATGTGTAATCTTTATGTCGACAAAAATAAAATTAGCCAGAAGTTTGCTATTAATTTTGATGAATATTTTGCTGAAGACTTACCCTTACTGCAAACCTTCATTAATGACGGATTAATCATGGTGACTATTAATGAAATTCGGGTCGAGCAAAAAGCCAGGCTGCTAATACGTAATATTTGCATGAGTTTTGATGCCTATATGAAGCAAAATCTAAACCAACAGCGTTTTTCACAGGTGATTTAAGTTAGCTTTCTAGTTGGCCTAAACTGAATCTATGTTCGGCGCTGAAAAATACTAATTCTGCGCCGTGACCCTCGTTATCTTCACGGGCTAAATCTACCCATTGATAATAAACATTACGATGCACCTTCGCCTGCAAATTTCGTCTGACCGTGACATATAAACTACCCTCTTCGGTAATTTCTAGTGGGTGTTCAGCATTTAAGATAAAGCTGTCGTCTAAATTGGTCGTCACTTGCATACTTGTTTTCTGCTCATCTAACCATTGCCATTGCGTTAAAATAAAGGGCGCATCAGCAACTACGATGCCGACCTTTTCGACAGGCGTGACTAAAAAATAGCGTTCATCTTCTTTTTTTAATACTGAGGCAAAGAGCTTAACCAAAGACAAACGTTTAAAGACCGTGCCATTGTAAAACCAACTGCCATCTGACTTTATTTCTAAATCAATATCACCACAAAAAGGAGGATCCCATAATTCAACCGGTGGCATTTTTTTCACACTACCGGGTTGTGAATCGGAAATTTGGGCAGAAATTTTTTCTAATGACATAATAGTTATCCTAATTACTGACTTACATAATGGTAGCAAGTTAACCGTAAAACTTAAAATAGCCAGATAAGTCAGTCTTGCTATCCGCTTATTTACCGCATCTAAAATCATAAGACGCTAGCGTAATTTTTCACTAATGCACTCAATAGCAATCATACTAACTGATAATTGTTTACCCGCACCATAAAATTCAACAAAAGTGCGTCGAAAGGCAATATTTTTCTTGTCATGTCACTATAAAATGCAATACAATCCTCGCGCCTTACCACTAGGCAATTTCAGTAACATCAGTGGTGGCTATAGCTCAGTTGGTAGAGCCCCGGATTGTGATTCCGGTTGTCGAGGGTTCAAGTCCCTTTAGCCACCCCATTCTTCCCCTTTAAAATCAAAGCCTCCGGGCAATCCCCTACTATAATCAGAACTTTCTGATGAATGCTCCTGTGCATATTCTGTGAGTATTTGAAGCTAATTAGGTCTAATTACTTACACGTACATCTACCTTCCAGCTCATATCTTCAACATCGACCGGAACTGATTAACTTTGCCTGTTTAGGGAATTTACTGTCTATTTCCTGTGCTTTTTTACTGAAAAGTGAAAATATCGTTTCTAATGAAGACGTCTCGAAAGTGCGCTAAGCGGAAGGAAAATTTTAAAATTGCCAGCTTTGTTTACAGTCTTATGTACATCCGTTAGTTGACCTAAGCAGGCAATTAGCCAACCTAGTAATAACTGGCATAGCAGACGTTACAAGAATCATTATTGATACTAATTTTATGGTCTAAGGAGCTATAGAACGAGAACAATTCCTATGACGGCTGCAAGCCTCAAAGCTGCCTGTGAAATTCTAATTCACTAACAACGGATAAAACTCCGTTAGTGCGCATATTTTAAGTTTTCTTATCTTGTTTCACTCTAAACTCATTAATATAATTGTAATTTATATCTTAAAATCAATAGCTTGAGCTTTTAATGACATCAACTAATGGCATATCAAGCCAACGAATTACAAGTCAGTTGCTAGGTGGTGAATATACTGTTTTGTAGTGTTTTTTTTGTGATTCATTACAATAATTGACACCATTGAGTTTTAATCAATTAGACTACCTGAAACATGTCTTTCAGCTAGTCTATATCGAATATTTTGATGATTAGAATATAGTTTTATATGAAATACAAGCACCTTATTACCTTTTTATACTAAAGCAACATTAAATTTATGCTGGTTGAAATTCGTTTATTTAATCAACTGATTAATGAGCTTATTAATGTCATATTTTTTTACAAACTTGTAGTGTATGAATAAAAATAAAGACTTATCTTGTTGATATTTATTGGTAATAATAGGTTGGTATGTTTTTTGCATTTATTTATATTAATAAACTAGCAATTACATACCAAATACTAATCAAAGTGATAAAAAGGAATAATAAATGAAAAATAAATTTTTAAATATGATGAAAGCAGGTCTTATAGTGTCTGTGACCTGTTTAGTTAATATTGCAAATGCGGGCCTAATTGTAGGCGATTTTGTTACCCATTCAGATCTTCCTGATGCTGGTTCATCAGGTGCGCTTATTTATCAAGAACTTTCACAAACCATAGGTGCAGGTTACGAATTGGACTTGGTTGATGGTGATTATTTGACCAACCTATCTAATTGGGGTGGCGGATTAGTTTGGATGGACTTTGATCCAACAACTAATATCTTATTGTTAGACTCTCAAGATGAATGGGATTTCCAAACTTTTGATGCGTTTATTAATAACATCCAATTTAGTGCAGGAGAATATATTACGGGCATATCATTATTGAATAATGATTTGGTAAGCCCAAATACTGTACCTTTACTTTCATTTACCAATAACAGTATTCATATATCATATGCCGGAGTCTTTGATTTTACAGGCAATTCAGCATCTTTTCAAATAACTACTTCGTCAGCATCTGTACCTGAACCATCAACACTCGCTATTTTTGCATTAGGAATGATTGGTTTAGCATCACGTCGATTTAATAAACAATCTTAATAATTTCTTTTTAGTAAATTATAGAAAACATCAATTATAATGATTGGTGTTTTTTTGTATCTACTGATTGGTAATTTAGGTTGTTTTACCGATAAACCACAACCATAGGATTAGTAATCCTTTGTTATTCCATATGTGTAAAAGACTTCAGACACTTTAACTTAATATTCAACACTACTAGCGTCAGTTTTATAGTTTTTTAGCAAAAAAGTCATACTAACAAAACCTACCATTTTTGCTCATAATAATCGAAATGGTTGCCGCTAGATAAGCTGCATATTCTGTGAGTAAGGGAATGAAACTAAATCTAGCTTGTTGCGTTTATATCCAAATCAAGTTTTATATTGTCATCATTGACCTAAAGTAATTCTTTTGACCAGTCCTGAAATTTACCGTCCGACTCTGGTACCTTTTACAAAAAAAGACCAGAAGCAGAGGCTACTGATCTTTCATTAGAAAAATACTAAAGTATTTTGTGACTGTACTTTAATAAAATGTCTTAACAGCCAGTCCAAGCATCAGCATCCCAAGCTTTACACTCTTTACTATAAGTACCATCTGCATTAAAGCGCATGGTTTCATAATTCCAACCATCAAAGCCTGCCATCACTTTTTTATACTCAACACGTAAGCCATTTTCTTCAACCATTTTGGTTAAAATAACAAAGCTAAAGATTTCGTATAAAGCAGTAGTATCACTAATGTCATCATCGTAGTGATAACTTAAACCATCAATTTCTGCGTTAATGGCAGCAAAATCTAACAGGTTTTTGTTTTGATGAAAGCGGTTAATGTCGTTAAAAATCATGAACTGCTCGGCTTCTGTATCAAAACGAATGATATATTGTCCGATAGTACCAAGGCCTTTGTCGTGATCACTCCAGTTCATATTGAAAATATATTTCTGATTGTCTTCATCAGCACAGGTTGAAGTGATATTAGTCATTTCACGCTCATGAATAGCATTACCACCTTTTGACTCATAGTAATTTAAATACTCGTTGGCATTACAAGTTTCCTCAGAAGTAGCTAGTTCGATCTTATCATCACCAACATTTTTAGCTGAGCCTTTACGATTATAAAAATCGATTTGCGCTCCAATAGTTTCTAAATCATCACTGACACTGTAAGTGGTAGATTCAACTTTAGCGTGTGAAGACCAACCATTACTATTGTCATTACCGCTAGCAGTGTAAATGTACTCTTTACGCACCCAACCATCGTTAGTTTTTAAGTACTTAACGTCAACGAAACTGTTTGGGTGATTTTTCTGAAGCTCGCTTGCCTCTGCAAAACCTTTCTTCAAACCTTTAACTATTAACAATGCCAACTCATGTGTAGTGCTGTCACCATTGGCAATATAATCAGCAAAGATAGCATCTTGACTAATGTTGTAATGAATCACAATATTATTAAGTGTTTGCTCAATATGTCGAGCAAGTTCATCAACTTTTTCATGGTTATCACGAATAACATCACAAGCTAAATTAGGATTATCTAAATCTTCGTCTTTTAATAAAAATTCAGATTTAATAGATTCCCAAATAACCGTGGTTAACGGCGTGATGTCTGTTGAATCTAACGCATTACCTACCATAGGAGGAAATACTAATTGGTAAGCTTCTGTTACTTCACCAGTATCACTGTCAATAGCACCGACGGGTACATCAACGACTAAAGGTACATAAGACTGACAATCATATTGCGCCGCATCTAAATCAAGCGAATACTCACCATCAGTACCTGTTGTTGCCGATGGCTCATTGTTATCAAGTACGGTATTTCCATTTAAATCCAAAAATACCTTAGCACCTGTCACATATCCATCAATGACTTTACCTGATATTGTTGCTGCTGGTGTTGCTGCTGGTGTGGGTTGAATTTCTACAGGTGTTTTAGTATCACTTGAGCCACCACCGCCACAAGCGGTTAAGGCTAAAAGACTTACAGCAATTAAAGAATGTTTCATTTCCATGTTTTTACTACTCCATTTAGAAAGAACTGATTTAACAGCAAAACGTTAAACCAGTGAAAGTAATTACAGCTCAAGACCATGCAATATCTTAAGCTAAATCAACAGATTACAATTGTTTACTTTTATATTCAACAGTTATTTTGTCCTTAATTAAATCACAACCAATCTTATAATCAGGATTCATTGTCGCCGCTTTATAAAGTCCAATACCGACAATACCTAATGTTCCACTTCCGCCAGCGGGAATTCCTACGGTAGCGGCAACAGCAACAGTCCAGAGATTACGTTTCGATGGACGGTGTGAGTGTTGAAAAGGTTGCAGAGTTTAAAGCAGAATAAATATTACTATGCCAGCCATGATAATTCTTAACAGTATATTTTAGGTTTTGGTATCGATAGCGCCTCGTTTGTCTTCTCTTATTACGCGACCTGTTTCATCTACAAGGGTTAAATAGTAAGTTATTATGGGTGACTTAATTAGTGGCAACGCGGTGTCATATGGCCGACAGGGTTCAGGCTTGGAAATAACCAACCACCCACAAACATTTGCCCCTGTTAATTAGCAAAACGCCACCAATCTCTCAGTTGCTCAAGCAGTACAGGTGATAACAAGGCGTATCGATCTCGACTACCTTTGCCTTGCTCAACGCTTACTATCAAACGTTCACTATCAATATCACTGACCTTTAGGGAAACGACTTTGCTAACGCGTAGCCCTGCACCATAGGCGACGGCTAAAGCCGCTTTGAATTTAGGGTGCGTGGCCATACCATAAAACGTTTGGCTTCTTCTACACTCAAGATCACAGGTAACTTACGTGCAACTATCACAGGACAAACTCGTGTAACCACCTCTGGTTTGTCTAGGGTTATCTGGAAGAAGAACTTAAGTGCCGTAAGGATGGCATTGACGGTAATACCCGAAATGAAGTAACCATGAAAAGTTGAAACTCACGTAGTTCTTCTTGAGTGGTTGTTTTAACTGAGTGTTGTAAATATTCACAGAGTTTATTAACACCACGAATATACGTAATTTGTGTTTTAGTAGCGAGTTTACGCATCATTATGTCTTCGTTAAACCATTTGCGTAGTTGTTCTAAAAAGTATGGGCTGATGTTCATAGGATATTCTCCAATCTAAGATGAGACGACATGCCTCAAAACTTAGTGTAGGAAAAAGTTAATGTGTTATAGAAGGAGACGGTGCTTGCCAAGTAAACCATTACCCCGGAGTGGTTTAGTTCGGTGTATCAAAACCGGCTAAGCTAAGTGTCGCCTAATAGGCTATTTTATATGCAGGAAAATCGGCCAAATATAAGGTATTTATTTTAATCACTCGTTGTTCAGGATAATAGGCTCCTGCATTGTCTAATAAGTTTCAGCCATGCAGCGAAAATTTTTAAGTAAACGAATAAATAGTGGGTTATTTGAAGCCGGTGAAATGAAAAAAACTACTAAGATGGGTATAGATTTATCAGCCAGCGGGTAACTGGCTGATAATAATGTTCACGTTATGCTGTTAATTAGCTTTACGATAATCATTAAGCACTTTACCCGCACCTACATCATATTGTGACAAGGCTTCCATAATACTTATCAAGCAGTTATCACGAAGTTGCTCTAACTCTTTTACTGAACGTTCTCCTGCCTGCTGCTGCGTACCTTCAACCATACTGTCAATTAAATCGTCTGAAAGTTCAGGTGCTTCAAGCTTTGTCCAGGGTAATTTAAGGGCAGGACCAAACTGTTCAAGCATGTGACGCATACCATCATCGCCGCCAGCAAGGTGATAAGTTAGATTTGTTCCCATTAATGCCCAGCGTAAACCCGGTCCATAAATAATGGCTTCGTCTAATTCACCTGTTGTAGCAATACCGTCATTAACTAAATGTAAGTTTTCTCGCCACAGAGCTTCCAGTAAACGATCTGACAAATGTCCGTCGATCTCTTTACGTACGTGCAGCGGATGCATACCTATTGCTGTATATATCGCTTTAGCTCGCTCAATGGTATCTGCTGAAGTGAGTTCACCACCTACTACTTCAACTAATGGCAGTAAATACACTGGGTTAAATGGATGCGTTACTATAACTCTTTCTGGCTTATTTACTTCTTTTTGCAAGCCACTTGGCTTAAAGCCCGAGGTAGATGAACCAATAATCGCATCAGTGGGTGCCGATATGCCGATTTCTTGTAGTAATTTTGATTTTATCTCCACCACTTCAGGCGCACTTTCTTGAATTATATTTGCATCGGCGCAAGCTTCTGCCAAGCTATCGCAAAAATGCAAGTTCGCGATGTCTGCATTTTCTTTTAGCCCTATTTTTTGCAATGACGGCCAAGCATTTGTAATGCTTTGTTGCAGCTTTTCTGCCGCACCTTTACCTGGATCCCAAGCTTTCACAAGATAACCATTCGCCAGATAACGAGCTGCCCATCCAGCACCTATAACACCGGTGCCAATAATGGCAGCAGTTTTTTGTTGTTTTGTGTGATTTGTCATTAGCCTACCTTTATAAGATTAAGTTTTTCTCGGGTTTGCTGTGGCGTCATTGGCTCTGCACCAAGATGGGCAAGTAAACTTACCGTTTTTGCGACCAATTGTTCGTTAGTAGCTAGCTTGCCTTTTTCTAAATACAGGTTATCTTCCAAACCAACACGCACATTACCCCCTAAAATTGCAGCTTGCGCGGCCATTGGAAACTGATGTCGACCTATACCGAATCCAGCCCAAACTGAATCTTGTGGCATGCTATCAACCATCGCTTTCATGGTGTTGGTATCGGCTGGTGCGCCCCAAGGGATACCTAAACATAATTGAAATAGTGCAGGAGAGTCGAGTAATCCTTCTTTTTGCATTTGTTTTGCAAATGCTAAGTTACCCGTATCAAAAATCTCAAGCTCTGGCTTTACGCCAAGTTCTTGCACCCGTTTTGCGCCTTTGCGTAGCATCGCAGGACTTGATATATACACTAGGTTATCGTCACCAAAGTTCAGTGAACCGCAATCTAATGTGCATAGCTCAGGCTTTAATTCTTCAATGTGTAATAGTCTTTCTTCAGCACCGACTAAATCGCTCTCTTGCGTGAAATTCATTGGATTGCTGTCGGGACCTAAAAATAAATCACCACCCATTCCCGCGGTTAAATTCAAGACAATATCGGTATTGCTACTGCGTATTCTATCAACGACTTCTCTGTAAAGCGCAACATCACGGCTAGGTGCTCCTGTTTTTGGATCACGGACATGAATATGTACCACTGAGGCACCCGCCTTAGCGGCGGCAATACTGGAGTCTGCAATTTGCTTTGGTGTCACTGGCACATGATGGCTTTTATCTGAAGTAGCACCTGCGCCTGTAATCGCGCAAGTGATAATGACATTGTTATTCATGATTTTTCCTAAAAATTAGCTTCAGCTTTATATGCTATAGCTTGTGTAATTATGAACTATCAGAAATACGATAAAAACTTATTCTTTTTCGACAAAAATGCGTAAATGAGGAATTAGCGCCCATAGCTGTTCTAATTAACTGCTTATGCCACGCCATTATTAATAACGCACTAAACGACATGCTCGCCCCTGTCCTTACTTGGTTGAATGTTAAACTCTTGCTTGTATATTGCGCTTAAATAAGAGGCAGATGAGAACCCACATGCTAGCGAAACATTTAGTACAGATAAATCTGTTTGCCTAAGAAGACGTCGTGCATGCTCAAGCCTTATTTTCCGATAATAGCGCTTTGGTGTGGTTTTTAATTTTCGAGAAAATAACCGTTCTAACTCTCGTTGTGAAATAAATGCTCGTTCTGATATTTCCTTTATCGACATGTTATTAGTCAGATTTTTTTCCATGATACTAGCCGCTTTAATCAGCTTTCTATTTTTCGTCATTAAGCGTGTACTAATGCTCATACGCTGTGACTCATCAGCGCTTTGTATGTGGTTATAAGTAAACTGTTCAGCCACCGCCATTGCTAATCTTTGGCCATTATTAGTCGCAATGATACTTAGCATCATATCTAAACTACTTAGGCCTCCTGCAGACGAGACCCGATTATCTTCAATTAAAAACCGTTCTTGCAGAATATCTGCCCTAGGATTTTCTTCTTGAAAGCTAGTGGCGGCTTCCCAGTGCATAGTTGCGCGATGTCCTGTCATTACGCCCGCTTTTATTAATATTTGTGCACCTGTGTCTACACCACCTAAACTAACGCCGGTAGCTGATAGTCGTCTAAGTTCTGCCAGTAAGGTTTTAGAGGCATAAACCAGTGGTTCAAAGCCTGAAACGACAATAAAAGTCTGATACTCTGTTGGGCACTTCGCGGTACTGTATTTTGTATTAAACGCAACTTGGTTACTGGCTTTAACAGGTTTACCATTTTCGGAGATAAAAGAAAATTCAAATAGTTTTTCATCTGCCAGCCTATTCGCCACTCGCAAGGGCTCCGAAACAGAAGCCAAGGCAAATAAAGAGAATTGCTCTACTAGAATAAAGGCGATATGCACAACTTCACTGTCGCTAAATTTGGGGGGTAAAAAAACATTGCTCATCAATTAAGGGCTCTTTTTGTTAGAGGTGATATGAGAAAAAACGATAAATATTGTCGTATAATCTAAAGCTATATCTTTGATTAGTTATAACATACCCGCCAGCTATTAGTAATATAACACGTACAGCCCGCGTATTTTAAAAGAGGCGTAACCCATAATTGACAGGAAAAAATATGATAGGTTTTTCGATTTTAAAAAAATCATCAATAACACTAGCTGTTAGTGCTCTAACAATTGCTACGCCGATTCAAGCTCAACAAGGCGAAGATATAAGCAGCGCTGAACAAAATAATGAAGTGGAAGTGATTTCTGTTACAGCAAATCGCAGAACCAAAAGTCTGACCGAAGTACCTATGGCTATTTCAGCCTTTAATTCACTTACGTTAGAGCGTGCCAATATCTTGGATATTGAAGATATAGCAGGTATGACACCTGGGTTTACACTGTCCACTTATAATCCTGTGACGCCACAGCCTTATATCCGCGGCGTTGGCACTAACTCAAGCTCAGTCGGTGACGATGCTTCAGTTGGCGTGTTTATCGATGATGTATTTACAGGCCGTGCCGGTGGATTTCGTTCTGATATGTTTGATATTCAGCGTGTAGAAGTACTAAGAGGGCCACAAGGTTCACTCTATGGCAGAAACGTAGCTGGCGGTGCTATTAGCGTGATGACTAAAAACCCAACTGAATTTTATGAAGCGAAATTAAAAGCCACCTACGGTAGCTACAATTTGATGCAGCTTCAAGGTATGGTCAGTGGGGCAATTACTGAAAATGTAAACGGCCGTTTGGCCGGTTCAATTCGCCAGCGAGACGGATGGGTTGATAATATTGCCACAGGAACGGAACTTCGCGATCAAGATAATCAATCGTTTCGCGGCAAACTTGATTTCAGCTTAAGTGACAACACTAAACTGATGGTCATTGCTGATTATTCAAAAGACGACTTGCGTAGCCCTGGCGCTCGCACGATTAAAAACTATGAATCTGTATTTGGCGAAGCTCCAACGACAGGGAACGTAATTGATAAAGTTGATTTGTTTAACGATGGTAATACAAAACGTGAAATATATGGTATTTCAGGTAATTTAACGGTCGAGTTCAGTGATATGTTATTCACTTCAATCACCGCATTTCGTGAGCAAGATTACGCCTTTGATGACGATTTATTTGGGCGTTACTTGTCGGTCTCTAACATGTCGTTGACAAATGATGCGAGTGAAAATTCAAAGCAAATTACCCAAGAGTTCCGTTTACAAAATTTTAGCAGTGAACCACTTGAATGGACTGTTGGTCTTTATTTTTTTAATGAAGATATCGAGCGCGTTGAAGCTTGGGATTCAAGTATAAGTTATGCGTTGCAGGGATCACCCGAGTTACAGTCTCGCCCAATATGGGATGCAGCAAATGAAACTACAAGTTATGCGTTATTTGGTGAAGGTACCTACAGCATAAACGATCACTGGAGCGTTACCTTAGGTGGTCGTTATACTTATGATAAAAAAGACTTCACCAACGTAGCCACAGGTGGAGCTGATTTATTTGGCTTTTTACAAGAAAACTACCAAGTTGCGGCCGAAAAAAGTTGGAACAGCTTTACGCCCAAGCTAACAGCCAATTATTTTACCAACAGTAACGACATGTTTTACTTTACCGTATCTGAGGGGTATAAAGCCGGCGGTTACAATGGCTTAGCTGCAAATAAAGAAACGGCAATGACCCCCTTTGATCAAGAAAAAGCTCGTAACTACGAAGCGGGATTTAAAGCCCGCTTGTTTGATCGCAAGCTGACTGTAAATACCGCGGTTTTCTATCTTGATTATACCGACTTACAAAGCTTCACAACCGATTTAGATACAGGTGATGTGCGAACCGCAACGGGTGACGCTGAAATAAAAGGAATAGAGCTAGATGCGAATGCAAGAGTAGGCGAAAGCTTGCGGTTATTCGCGACATTAGCATTAACAGACTCAGAATATACTACGTTTGCCCAAGACCCCACAGTCGTGGGTAACTCTTTAACTAGAACGCCAGAAAAAAGTGGTTCTTTAGGCTTTAATTATCAGTGGTTGCTTGCAGACGATCAAACGCTAGATTTACGTACAGACCTAACCTATCAAAGTAATGTTTATTATAGCGTAGCAAACGAGGATGCCGCCGCCGGTAAAAGTCATGCCTTGGTAAACGCCAATTTAACATGGGAAAGTCTTGAAGGATGGGAAGTATCTGCTTATGTTAAGAACGTAACAGATAAAGAATACGCGTCGCATGCTTTCTCGCAATCAGGCCTAAGCTTTGTTGTTGAAGGCGAGCCCCGTACATTTGGTGTTAGTGCGACGAAATTGTTTTAATGAATAAATCTAAACTGGATGTTGCTGTATTTAGTCCAGCATTTTTAGTGGCGGCCGCAGTCGCGGTTGCCCTAATTGTGTATCCGGAAGCTTCACAGCAGTGGGCAAGTGAAACTATGTCGTTTATTACTGCCAAATTTGGTTGGCTATTTGTAATATTTGGTTTCTCTGCGTTTATATTTGCCCTGTATTTAGCCTTTGGGCAATATGGTCGCATTCGATTAGATACTAAAGATGGCGAAAAAGAATACTCAGAAATAAGCTGGGCAGCAATGATGTTTTCAGCAGGCATTGGTATTGGTTTAATGACCTGGTCGTTTGTTGAACCGCTTTATTATCTTTCTACACCGCCACTTGAAATTACGCCCGGCTCGGACAAAGCGTATAGTTGGGGTCATATGTATACGCTATTCCATTGGAGCTTTGTTCCTTGGTCGCTGTATGCACTTCCCGCTGTTGCCGTAGCGTATCGTTTGTATGTGCGCAAACGGCCTTTTTTACGCATATCTGAAGCTTGTCGTCCTGTTTTTAAAAGTCAAAGCGATGGTTTTTTAGGTGCGGCGACTGACACGCTAATTTTACTTGGTTTGTTAGGCGGCGCGGGTACGTCACTGGGTTTAGGTGTTCCTTTAGTCTCTGAATTAGTCAGCCATTTATTTGGCGTTGAAGATTCTATAGGCATGCGTCTTGGGGTTATTGGTTTCTGGGCATTATTGTTTGGCGGTAGCGCATATCGGGGGCTTAAAAATGGTATTCGCTGGTTAAGTGATATCAATATAGCGTTAGCTATCATTGTTGTGTTATTCGTTTTACTAGCGGGTCCAACCGTGTTTATTCTGTCTATGACCTTTAATAGCCTAGGCTTGTTATTGGACAGCTTTGCGCGTATCAGCTTTTGGTTGGCACCTATTACAGGCAACGATTTCCCCAATAACTGGACACTCTTTTACTGGGCGTGGTGGATAGCCTACGCTCCACTTATGGGATTGTTCATTGGGCGTATTTCTAAAGGCCGGACAATCCGCAGTTTAATTTTGGGTACTCTGATATGGGGCAGTTTAGGCTGTATGACGTTTTTAGCTGTGTGCGGTGCTTATGCGCTCAATTTAGAGCATACCGGCGTATTAGCAGTGCAGGATATTTTGGCCCAAGAGGGCATCCCTAAAACTGTGGTCGCGATTTTAGAAACCTTACCTATGAGCACATTGGTCATTGCAATTTTCACCGTACTCAGTTTTGTATTTTTGGCGACCACGCTAGACTCGTCAGCTTACGTACTGGCCAGTATTAGCACCAAAAACCTCAGCGACGAACAAGAACCCGCACGCTGGAACAGGGTTGCTTGGGCATTTATTTTGGCCGCAATTGCGGTTGGATTATTGGTTATAGACGCCCTTGATACGGTAAAAGCATCAACCGTTATTTTAGCACTTCCACTCATCCCTATATTGCTCGTGGTGCTCCATGCGTTAATGAAACAATTAAAACAAGATTTTGGTGCGGTATTGTACCGGCCTGATATTATTATAAAAGCGCCTCAGCAAGAGGCTAGTAAGGAGTCTTTGAATGAATAAATTTTGGCTACATTCAGCTGTTGTGGCAGTCACTACGACCCTATTGTTTGCGTGTTCTGGCGTCAACAAAAGCGATACCTTTGCACAAGGTGCTAAGGACAATAGTGCTACGCTTGAAGAAACGGTAGAAGAAGGCTCTACACTAGATTGGATTATGCAAGCGAAGACAAATGCACAACAAACGGTCACTGCAAAACCCCTTGAACAAATGAAGCAAGAGCTCATTCCTCACGAAACGGTATATCTTCCTGAGCAAGGCGAAGCACCCTTTCCAGTGTTGTTATTTATGCACGGTTGTAGCGGCGCAACACCTGCACACGAAAAAGATTGGGCAAAACGATTCAACGAAATTGGTGTTGCGGTTATTGGTATTGATAGCTATGGTGGAAGAGAAATCGATTGGAATGATGCATGTAATTTCAAAAAAATGACGCCATGGGAGCGTTCAGGTGATATTCCAGCGATCATGGACTCGTTAAAAGATAGAGACTTTATCGATCCCAAGCAGGTTTATTTAACTGGGTTTTCACACGGCGCATTAACGATTTGGGCATTTTTACAGCAGCTTAGTAATAGTGAAACGCCACTTAGCCTTACTCAGTTACCAGAAAATAATTACCAAGATGTTATAAAAGGCACATTCATGTTTTACGGTAGTTGCCCAACGCAATGGACGGTCAACATAAATTCGCTCATGTTCTTAGGCGAAGATGACCGGTATATGGATGAAAGTGTTTGCCAAAACTACGCAAAAAATCATCCCTCTAACGCCGGTAACTTTGAGTACGTTGTGTACCCAAATGCGACCCATACTTTTGACCATGCAAATCCTAATCAAGCAAATGTAGAAGCAGGCAGTCGTTATAATGAAGCCGCCACAATGGATGCTTGGCGACGTATAAAAGCTATTATAGAGGCCGATGGTAATGCTCAATAAAGCGGTAGTTACATTTCAAGGTGTTGCACACCCGTGGTTGTGCGACGAAATGGGTCATTTAAATACGCGTAATTACGTAGGTATGTTTGATGATGCCATGCAACACTTTATGCGCACTATTGGGCATAACGCAGCACAAGCCCGCAAAAGTAATATTGGTTGGGCCGATGTACGGCACGAAATTGATTATTCAAGTGAAGTGCCTGTTGGCGCTTTGGTGCATATTGAGTGTAATGTTGAAAAGCTTGGCAATAAATCTATTCGCTATAAACAAGTGATGTATTTAAGTGATACAGGTGAGCAAGCCGCACAGAATTTAGCGACGTCAGTGCTATTTGATATGCAAAACCGCTGCGCTATTCCTTTGCCTGATAATTTTAGAGAGAAATTTGCTTAAGCAGTCGACATAAGTTGGAGTATCACGGGCTAAAGTAGCTATATTAACTCGTGATACGCGCTTTAGATTTCCTTATCAGTAAGTATTACCCAACGTCCATCCCGCTAACACAAGCCAAGAACACTAAGAATCCGCAAAATTAATATCTACCCTAATTATTTTAAATTTAACGATAAGAGCGTTATGTTTTAAATAATTTTTTTACAGATTTTATTACCAAGCTTACATGGATAAATATTAACAGGTGCTATAAACTGGTGTTAATAAACATAGTTATTGGGATATTCGAATGCAACCAAAATTCTCAGAAGATGTCGTGCCCTTATCGGATCTTAAAATTAATCCAGGTAAGATAGTTAATCATGCTAAAGATTCTCATAGACCAATACTAGTCACTAGTCGTGGACGAGGTATTGCTGTAGTTCAAGGCTTAGACGAATATGAAAAAAGTATCGAAGAGCTTGCTTTCATAAAAGCTGTTGCCAAAGGCATGCTTGATATTAAAGAAGGAAATAAATCGGATATCAGTGATGTAAAAGCAAGGTTAGGTTTGTAGTTGTGAAAATTGAATTTGCAGAATCTGCTATTTGTGATTTAGAAGATATCAAGACATATTATGATGAGCAGCATGTTCCAGATATTGGCAATAATTTTATTTTAGACATAATAAGCCATATAGAGCAATTAGCCGATAATCCGAAAATTGGCAGACAAGTTCCTGAATTTTGCATGTCATCAATTAGAGAATTAATTCACCCACCTTTTCGTATTGTGTATGTATTAAATGAAATAAGCATTCAAATTATTAGAGTCTGGCGAAGCGAAAGATTAATGCATTTACCGTTAGATTATTGAGTGAAAAATAATGCTCTGGTATCGTTCTGTGAGTATGTAACGGCAATAAATTACGTTTAACTCCAAGTAATGACATGAACAACGCCCATAGTATCTAGCCTGATACACGTTAAACTAAGTAAATCTTATACCGACAACTTGATTGTGATTCCGGTTGTCGAGGGTTCAAGTCCCTTTAGCCACCCTATTTCTTATACCCCTTCAAAAAAATTATAAGTAATTTATCAGTCTACGCTGACCTTACAACTACAAACGATAATCCAAGCCATACGTGTTTTTGACATTAAATTGAGGAAATATATAATACCAATTTCATTAAGTTATTGCCCACTTGTGCTGGTTAAAATACACCAAGGCTACGGTGCTCTCAATCACAATAGCCAGCTATTGCTCAATCAAGCGTCTTGCCCTGATGCATTTTCTCTGCG
>NZ_JACGVK010000101.1:0-251 GCF_014077185.1 Colwellia sp. MB02u-10 | reverse complement strand
TCTCCGTAACCCACCGTTAAAGTAGCGGTTATCGTCGTGTCTGTAGCTAATGGCGCATTAGCTAATACCGTTACTGTGCCGTCTGCCGCAACCGTCGCAACCGCTGTATTTGAGCTAACCCATGTTAACTCAGTAAGTAAAACGTCTGTATCCGCGTCGTTAGATAATTTCTCATCAGAAATAGTCGGCACAAGCGTCATCCCCTTGGGAATGCTATTAGTCGCTGGTGATAAAACGAATGATTTTAGCTG
>NZ_JACGVK010000100.1:0-248 GCF_014077185.1 Colwellia sp. MB02u-10 | reverse complement strand
AACTCAGTAAGTAAAACGTCTGTATCCGCGTCGTTAGATAATTTCTCATCAGAAATAGTCGGCACAAGCGTCATCCCCTTGGGAATGCTATTAGTCGCTGGTGATAAAACGAATGATTTTAGCTGCGGTGCTATTGCCGTCACCACAAAACTCGCGGTAACAGGGTCTCCGTAACCCACCGTTAAAGTAGCGGTTATCGTCGTGTCTGTAGCTAATGGCGCATTAGCTAATACCGTTACTGTGCCGTC
>NZ_JACGVK010000099.1:0-1342 GCF_014077185.1 Colwellia sp. MB02u-10 | reverse complement strand
TAATGCCGATCATTTAAGCTAAAACAGATCGGTTGAACGATCATCTAGACCCTGTATAAAGGCTTCTAAGTTTACTTAGAAGCCTTTATTTTTATGCAAGTATCACAAGCCCTAGACATTATTAATCAATGGAAACCTAACCAAGTCGAAACGCTTGCAGATCTTTTACCACTGGAGCTTATTCACGAAGCTTATGCGTTAACAGATACAGTGACGATGCGAAAACGTAAGTTAACCTTAGAGTCTATGGCGTGGTTACTCGTTGGCATGGCTATCTACAATGACAAATCAATGGCTGACATTGTTAACCAACTCGATATCGTTGACCGAGAAGGTAAACCTTTTGTTGCGCCAAGTGCGTTAACTCAACGCAGAAAAAATTTAGGTGAAGCGGCAATGAAAGCCTTATTTCAGTGTACTCAGGCGCATTGGTTCGAGCAAGCTAACTTGCCACAATGGAACGGCCTTACCTTATTGAGTGTTGATGGCGTTGTTTGGCGAACGCCTGACTCAGACGCAAACAATGAAGCATTTACTGTTCCTAAAAACACACAGTACCCTCAAGTTCGTATGGTTTGTCAGATGGAGTTAAGTAGCCACCTTATTACTGCCAGTGCCTTTGATGATTACACGGTAAATGAGATGATATTGGCAGAAAAACTCATTGATACAACACCTGATAATAGCCTTACCTTGTTCGATAAAGGCTTTTACTCACTTGGATTACTGCACAAATGGCAATCAACAGGGACAGAGCGTCACTGGCTTATTCCACTCAAGAAAAACGTACAATATGAAGAAGTTCGTAAGCTTGGTCGTAATGACAAGTTGGTACGATTATCCAGTAACCCTCGTGCTAGAAAGCTTTGGCCTACATTACCTGAGACACTCGTTGTACGCTTAGTTTCACGTAAAATCAAAGGGAAACAATACGATGTACTTACCTCAATGGTTGACCCTATGCGTTTTCCATCGTGTGATATAGCTGATTTATACGGGCATCGCTGGGAAATAGAGCTTGGTTATCGAGAGCAAAAGCAATACATGCTCGGAAACCGATTAACACTCAGGAGTCGGTTACCAGAGTTAGTGAAACAAGAATTATGGGGGATATTGCTGACCTATAATATGCTCAGGTATCAAATGGTAAAAATGTGTCATACGTTAAAAGGAAACTATCTGCCATATCAACTGAGTTTTAATGGGGCATTAGCGCATATTATGCGCTTACTTGTAGGCTTACCCTATTCCACACCGGGTGCAATTCCACGGCAGTTGAAGAATTTTTACAATATGGCTGAAAGTCTTATTTTACCGCCTCGGCGAGAGAGAACGTTTCCTC
>NZ_JACGVK010000098.1:0-713 GCF_014077185.1 Colwellia sp. MB02u-10 | reverse complement strand
TATTTAGCTAATGGCTTTACAGCAATATTGTCTTAAAAATAGTAAAGCCTATTAGCGGTAATAACCAAACCGCTTAGGCGAAAACTTATGAACCACACACCAAACCAATATGAAAACACCGCGCTTACAAATAAAATTTAACTTGATTTCGTGGTGCCAAATAACGCTTTGCTAAGCGGTAATAAAATAGTTGGCTAAAATTAGCGAGGAACGAGCAAAAGCCAACTGTTTTTTTGTCCGTTTGAGCAACTTGTGTACGCCCAGCATGGGCATGAACTAATGAGGTGAAAGTCCTCTGTAGGAAGATCACCGTTTAGTTAACTTATTGTTATTAAACGCTAACTACTAGCGAATGGCAAGGGCTTTTCCGTGAGGACTGGTTCGGAGGAAGCCGCTAGCAAATTTGCGAGCTGATGAACAAGAACATCATATGAGGCGTAGGCTAGAGGTGAGTTGGCACAAGACGACGAAACCATGTGATCTAATGGCCACCGTAAATGATGCAGCAGTGCAAAGAAAGTGCATGTCCTTATCTGGGGAGATCTGCTTAACACGCAATCAAACTGAAACCAGTAAGGCTCTGGTATACAAGTGTCTTGGTTCTTCAATATCCATCAATTGAAGAAAGCGAATAGATGGATAACGATAGCGCTTCGATGGGTAACTTTCAAAGTGATTAAGCAGAAGTCAGCAGACGGCATAGTAGCCCAACG
>NZ_JACGVK010000097.1:0-1567 GCF_014077185.1 Colwellia sp. MB02u-10 | reverse complement strand
TGGTATGACTCCCCACGTCAAGTTTAAAAACACTGATCCCTGCTCAAAAAAAGAGCCATAATTTATTCTTTATAAAATTAAATGAGTTAACGCACTAGATGAAGCAAGTAAATTCGTCGGTTTTCATGCTGATATCCGTGGATTATTAACCTATTGGTTAACAGCGCCTACCTTACTTATTCCGCCGTGACACCTGTTTTCAATCTATGCTCGTGGTTCAACGATGCGTTAGCATCGTTGCCATCCTAACGCCCTCGGTTGTTGTGCCACACCCGATGCTTGATCCAATACGTTAACTCTACACTGTTACTCATGCAGGCACCCTTGAAATGCGAGTTTTAGGATCTATTGGGCTGACCACAACTTCTCGTGATATTGCCCAAATGTAGGCTATCATTTCCCTAGCGATAGCGGTGACCACAACATTTCTATGCTTACCTTTTTGCATGAGGCGTTGATAGCGTCGGCATAATCTTAGTTGTGCTTGCCAAGCAATATCAACGATTTCTTTACTTAATCCTTCTTGTCGTTTTTGAAGTTCGGTGGAAATATTCGCTTTGTGTTTATAGGTTTGAGCGCCTTCGATTAATAATCGTCTAGCTCGTCCATTCCCACATTTTGTGATTTTACCTAACTTACGTTTATCACCGCTTGAATGTTCACTGGGGACTAACCCAAGATATGCCATTAATTTTCTGGGATGATCGAAACGTCTTAGATCCCCTAATTCGGCAATCGTCCCAACAGCCACTAACATTCTTACGCCACGCATGGCTTGAATAGCTTTTATGACAGGGTAGTAGCGCCATTTTTTGATTTGGTGTTCAAGTTCATTCACTAACCGCGCCACTCGTTTTGTGCGCTCGGTGATGGTTTGTATCATTTCTTGTAAAACAATTTGTTGGCTTGGATGAGGCAAAACTAACTCAGTTAACCAACGTAAATGTTGATTTGACCAATTATCTTTAACGTCACATTTGATGTTGTTTCTTAAAAACAGTCCTTTAAGTTGAAACTTTGCGCCCTTTAAATCGTTCATTGCGGTTTCACGGGCACGTGATAAATCGCGTATGGCTTCATCTTCGGCTTCGGGTACATAAATGGTTGTCAGCTCTTCAGCTTTAAATAGTTTGGCGAGTTTGGCTGCATCACGTTTGTCAGTTTTCACTTTATCACCAGGCTTTTTGGGTATAAGAGAAGGTGCGATGATGTAGCAGCAATGGCCTAAACTTGTAAGTAGTCTATAAATCCAGTAGCCGCAGGGACCGGCTTCATAAATAAAGTGTAGCGTTGCTTTTGGGTATTTTGATTGTAGTTGTCGAGCTAGTTTAATAAAGGCTGATTTGTTGGTATTTATTTTCCCTAACGACTCAGGTTTAGCACCACGTTCGTCTTTTAAAACAGCCAGTTGTGTAAATATTTTATGAGTATCTAATCCAATAAAAATTATGCTATGGTTATTCATGCTAGCCTCCGCTTTAGTTGTTTGACACACTAATTATGGCACTGGCTTTTCAAGCTAACCCACGATAGGAGGCTAGCACCTCGTGGGGAGTCATTATGTCTA
>NZ_JACGVK010000096.1:0-497 GCF_014077185.1 Colwellia sp. MB02u-10 | reverse complement strand
AAAATACTATTCGATAGCCCTTCACGTATAATTTTTTCAGGGAAAGGGCCATTAAGTATTATCTCTTACCCTATAGAGTTATATAAAGCTCGGGTACGCACAATACTTGGCCGGGGTGCTGATTCAGGACGCAAACTAGTAAGGCTTGCTGATGAACTAGAGAATGCTTCAACAGAAATGCTGCAAGGTATAGAAGAAGAGAATTCACATCTAGCACAACTTGCAACCGCCATAACTGAAATGAGTGCGACTATTGTTGAAGTCAGTTTCAATACCCATCAGACACATGACAAAGTGTTGATAGTACAAAACGAGTGTCGGGAAAATATCAATGTTATCGAAATCAGCCAAAATAAAATTAATGGTTTGGCGCGTGATGTCGATCAAGCGGCCAGTAGTGCGCTTGAATTGGTCACCGATGTCAATAAAATTTCAACGGTCATGTCTGAAATTCAGGGCATTGCGGATCAAACAAACTTACTGGCATTGAATGCTGC
>NZ_JACGVK010000095.1:0-430 GCF_014077185.1 Colwellia sp. MB02u-10 | reverse complement strand
GTGGGAGTTCCCATGTGAGAGTAGGACATTGCTAGGCTTCTATTTAGAGAAACCCGTAGCTGACGCTACGGGTTTTTTGCTTTCTGGGATTTAATAAATAAAACTTGAGAATGGCACATTAGCTTGTTGCAATATCAAAGACTAGAAAGCGTTATACCCATTCCATTAATTAACTTCCCACTTTTATCCAATCTCTAGAGCAAATTTTTATCACCCTAGCTGTGTCTGAAATAAAAACATTCCAAGCTCGACTACATTCATCAACAATATTTTCATATCCACTAAAGCATCGGTTCGCTAATTCATTTTGTCTTAACCATTGCCATACTTGTTCAATAGGGTTCAGCTCAGGTGAGTAAAGGGGGAATTTTATGATTGATAAATTATTAAACTTCTTGGTTAAGTGGGCTTGATGCCAAGCGGCACCATC
>NZ_JACGVK010000094.1:0-584 GCF_014077185.1 Colwellia sp. MB02u-10 | reverse complement strand
TGGCATAAGTTGTTTAAAGGCACCTTGTTGACCAGAAAATATCAGCGAGAACAACTATTAACTGAATTCGAATTGAAAATAGTTGAAGAAACAGCGCAGGTCTATAAGCAACGCTTAATCGATATCAGTTGGTTTATGCGCGCTTTAAATGAGCCTATTGCTCGTCAAGCGAATAAAGAAGACAAATGTACCGGCCACTTTTGGGAAGGACGCTTTACATCACAAGCCCTGCTCGATGAAGGCGCTTTACTGTCCTGTATGGTTTATGTTGATTTAAATCCTGTCCGTGCAGGCATTGCGCCAACACCTGAACAATCGAGTTTCACCAGTATTCAACTTCGTATCAAAGCAGCCATCATGGGAGAGCAACCGACAACGTTATTACCTTTTACTGGCCATGAACATCAAAAGAAAGCCTCAGGTATCAGCTTTAGCTTGAAGGACTATTTAACCCTGGTAGATGAAACAGGTCGCGTCATAAGAGAAGACAAACGAGGCGCTATCGATGCTAAAACCGCACAGATACTGTCAAGGCTGCACATCAGCGATGAAAGTTGGCTAAAACTCACCACAAACTTTGAAGG
>NZ_JACGVK010000093.1:0-2955 GCF_014077185.1 Colwellia sp. MB02u-10 | reverse complement strand
CACACAACTTAAAACCACTTGGGTGTTGTATGGTTAAGCCTCACGGGTAATTAGTATTGGTTAGCTCAAGACCTCGCAGTCCTTACACACCCAACCTATCAACGTTGTAGTCTCCAACGACCCTTTAGGGAGCTTAAAGCTCCAGTGAGAACTCATCTCAAAGCCTGCTTCCCGCTTAGATGCTTTCAGCGGTTATCAGTTCCGAACGTAGCTACCGGGCAATGCTATTGGCATAACAACCCGAACACCAGCGGTTCGTCCACTCCGGTCCTCTCGTACTAGGAGCAGCCCTCTTCAATTCTCAAACGCCCACGGCAGATAGGGACCGAACTGTCTCACGACGTTCTAAACCCAGCTCGCGTACCACTTTAAATGGCGAACAGCCATACCCTTGGGACCGACTTCAGCCCCAGGATGTGATGAGCCGACATCGAGGTGCCAAACACCGCCGTCGATATGAACTCTTGGGCGGTATCAGCCTGTTATCCCCGGAGTACCTTTTATCCGTTGAGCGATGGCCCTTCCATACAGAACCACCGGATCACTATGACCTACTTTCGTACCTGCTCGACGTGTCTGTCTCGCAGTTAAGCTGGCTTATGCCATTGCACTAACCGTACGATGTCCGACCGTACTTAGCCAACCTTCGTGCTCCTCCGTTACTCTTTAGGAGGAGACCGCCCCAGTCAAACTACCCACCAGACAGTGTCCCCAAGCCCGATAAGGGCCCTAGGTTAGAACATCACGCATACAAGGGTGGTATTTCAAGGTAGACTCCACCACATCTAGCGACATGGTTTCATAGTCTCCCACCTATCCTACACATGTAGGAGCAATGTTCACTGTCAAGCTATAGTAAAGGTTCACGGGGTCTTTCCGTCTAGCCGCGGGTATACGGCATCTTAACCGCAATTTCAATTTCACTGAGTCTCGGGTGGAGACAGTGTGGCCATGATTACGCCATTCGTGCAGGTCGGAACTTACCCGACAAGGAATTTCGCTACCTTAGGACCGTTATAGTTACGGCCGCCGTTTACCGGGGCTTCGATCATGAGCTTCTCCGAAGATAACCCAATCAATTAACCTTCCGGCACCGGGCAGGCGTCACACCGTATACGTCATCTTTCGATTTTGCACAGTGCTGTGTTTTTAATAAACAGTTCCAGCCACCTGGTTACTTCGACTCTCCTATGCTTACTGAGCAAGTCATTCACATTAGAGAGCGTACCTTCTCCCGAAGTTACGGTACTATTTTGCCTAGTTCCTTCACCCGAGTTCTCTCAAGCGCCTTAGTATTCTCTACCTAACCACCTGTGTCGGTTTGGGGTACGGTTCCTATATATCTGAAGCTTAGAAGCTTTTCCTGGAAGCATGGCATCAATGACTTCAACTCCGTAGAGTCTCGTCTCGTATCTCAGCGTTTAAATGAAATCCCGGATTTACCTAAGATAACCGCCTACATACTTTCACACGGACTACCAACGCCGTGCTCACCTAGCCTACTCCGTCCCTCCTTCGCAATATATAGAAGTACAGAAATATTAATCTGTTTCCCATCGACTACGCGTTTCCGCCTCGCCTTAGGGGCCGACTTACCCTGCCCTGATTAACATGGGACAGGAAACCTTGGTCTTTCGGCGGGGGAGTTTTTCACTCCCCTTATCGTTACTCATGTCAGCATTCGCACTTCTGATACCTCCAGCAAGCTTTACAACTCACCTTCAACGGCTTACAGAACGCTCCCCTACCACTTGACCCTAAGGTCAAATCCGCAGCTTCGGTGACTAGTTTAGCCCCGTTACATCTTCCGCGCAGACCGACTCGACTAGTGAGCTATTACGCTTTCTTTAAAGGATGGCTGCTTCTAAGCCAACCTCCTAGCTGTCTATGCCTTTCCACATCGTTTCCCACTTAACTAGTACTTTGGGACCTTAGCTGGCGGTCTGGGTTGTTTCCCTCTTCACAACGGACGTTAGCACCCGTAGTGTGTCTCCCGCATATCACTCATTGGTATTCGGAGTTTGCAAAGGGTTGGTAAGTCGGGATGACCCCCTAGCCTTAACAGTGCTCTACCCCCAATGGTGTTCGTGCGAGGCTCTACCTAAATAGATTTCGGGGAGAACCAGCTATCTCCCGGCTTGATTAGCCTTTCACTCCGACCCACAAGTCATCACCGCATTTTTCAACATACGTGTGTTCGGTCCTCCAGTTGATGTTACTCAACCTTCAACCTGCCCATGGGTAGATCGCCGGGTTTCGGGTCTATACCCTGCAACTAAACGCGCAGTTAACACTCGCTTTCGCTACGGCTCCCCTATTCGGTTAACCTTGCTACAGAATATAAGTCGCTGACCCATTATACAAAAGGTACGCAATCACTAGACTAAATCTAGCTCTCACTGCTTGTACGTATGCGGTTTCAGGTTCTATTTCACTCCCCTCACAGGGGTTCTTTTCGCCTTTCCCTCACGGTACTGGTTCACTATCGGTCAGTTAGGAGTATTTAGCCTTGGAGGATGGTCCCCCCATGTTCAGTCAACGTTTCACGTGTGCCGACCTACTCGATTTCACTTAAAGGTAGTTTTTGTGTACGGGGCTATCACCCTGTATCGCTCTACTTTCCAGTAGATTCCACTAACACCCAATAAGCTTAAGGGCTGTTTCCCGTTCGCTCGCCGCTACTAAGGAAATCTCGGTTGATTTCTTTTCCTCGGGGTACTTAGATGTTTCAGTTCTCCCGGTTCGCCTCGTTAAGCTATGTATTCACTTAACGATACCCAAGTTACCTTGGGTGGGTTTCCCCATTCGGATATCTTTGGCTATAACGGTTTTTATCACCTTACCAAAGCTTTTCGCAGATTAACACGTCCTTCATCGCCTCTAACTGCCAAGGCATCCACCACATACGCTTAGTCACTTAACCATACAACCCCAAGTAGTTTCCGAAGAAGCTAT
>NZ_JACGVK010000092.1:0-251 GCF_014077185.1 Colwellia sp. MB02u-10 | reverse complement strand
GCGGTGCTATTGCCGTCACCACAAAACTCGCGGTAACAGGGTCTCCGTAACCCACCGTTAAAGTAGCGGTTATCGTCGTGTCTGTAGCTAATGGCGCATTAGCTAATACCGTTACTGTGCCGTCTACAACCGTCGCAACCGCTGTATTTGAGCTAACCCATGTGAACTCAGTAAGTAAAACGTCTGTATCCGCGTCGTTAGATAATTTCTCATCAGAAATAGTCGGCACAAGCGTCATCCCCTTGGGAATG
>NZ_JACGVK010000091.1:0-532 GCF_014077185.1 Colwellia sp. MB02u-10 | reverse complement strand
GTCCAAACACGCTAGCTTCGGACGTAAATTCTTGAAAGAGAAATAGGTCTGTAGCTCAGCTGGTTAGAGCGCACCCCTGATAAGGGTGAGGTCGGCAGTTCAAGTCTGCCCAGACCTACCAATTTCGTCCTCTATCTTCGTTGGTTCATCACTCATGTAGGAAACTACATGTCGCGATAAACCGCCTTGATATAGAACGAAATATGAGTATTACGTTTTAGCTTAAAGTGTGTTTCCCATTGCGGGGCTATAGCTCAGCTGGGAGAGCGCCTGCCTTGCACGCAGGAGGTCAGCAGTTCGATCCTGCTTAGCTCCACCACTTCTTCACTAAAGAAAGAGACCAAACTTAAACTATCAAAAGTTGATAAGTTAAGTTTGGTTTTTTAAACCAAGTCCTCACCGAATGTGTGTGAATGACAAATTCTTTAACAATCTGGAAAGCTGATATAAATACCGGTATTTATATGATGAACACGGTGTCGCGCTGTTGTTTGTAAATTATAAATACCAAGCTGTTATTAATAGGAATATC
>NZ_JACGVK010000090.1:0-1515 GCF_014077185.1 Colwellia sp. MB02u-10 | reverse complement strand
TAGACACAATGACTCCCCACAAGGTGCTAGCCTCTAAACGTGGGTTAGTTTTACAAACCAGCGCCATAATTAGTGTGTCAAACAACTAAAAACAGAGGCTAGCATGATAAAACATAACATACTTTTCATTGGCTTAGATACTCATAAAACATTTACTGAAGTCGCTTATATTGAAGACCAACGTGGCGCTAAATCAACTCATCTAGGTAAAATACTCAGTAATAAAGCCGCCTTTAAAAAACTCGCGCGACAATTACAATCAAAATACCCAGATGCCACACTTCATTTTGTGTACGAAGCTGGCCCTTGTGGCTATTGGATTTACCGCTTGCTCACCAGTCTTAATCATTGCTGCTATGTCATCGCACCTTCGCTTATCCCTAAAAAACCAGGAGAGAAAATCAAAACCGATAAACGTGATGCGCTCAAACTTGCAAAGCTGCTCAAGTCTGAAGATTTAACCCCTATCTATGTCCCTGAGCCCGAAGATGAAGCCGTTCGCGATTTATCACGCGCCCGTGAAACCAGCATGAAAGATTTAAAAGACGCAAAATACCAACTAAAAGCTTTGCTGTTACGTAACAACATTAACAGCAAAATAAAAGATAACTGGTCATTACAGTATTTGCGTTGGCTCGCTGAATTAGTGCTACCGCATCCTTGTCAGCAAATTGTTTTGCAAGAAGCGATTTCAACCATTACTGAGCGACTAAAACGCTTAAAAAGGCTGGATAATGAATTAACACATCAAATAAAAAACTGGCGGTTTTATCCTGTTGTTAAAGCGATACAAGCGCTCCGTGGTGTGAGGTTATTAGTAGCCACAGGAGTGATTGCCGAACTAGGTGACTTATCACGCTTCGACCATCCCAGAAAATTAATGAGTTACCTTGGTCTGGTACCAAGTGAACATTCAAGTGGCGATAAACGCCACTTAGGTGCTATTACCAAATGCGGTAATAGCCGTGCAAGACGACTACTGGTCGAAGGTGCACACTCGTACAAACACAACGCCAATATATCAAAAGAAATGCAATTAAGGCAGGAAGGATTAAGTAAAGAAATCATCGATATGGCATGGCAAGCACAATTGAGGTTATGCAGACGATATAATCGACTCATGCACAAAGGCAAACATCGTAATGTGGTCGTTACGGCCATCGCCAGAGAAATGATCGCTTATATTTGGGCTATTTCTCGTGAGGTAGTGCTACCAAAGGTTGATGTGAAGCTAAGAATATCGAGAGTACCTGCATGAATAACTGTCTACAAAAAAGTGTTGAGTTAGCGCATGGGATCAAGCATCGGGTGTGGCACAACCACCGACGGCGTTAGGATGGCAATAGCCTAACGGCTATTGAACCACGAACATAGACTGAAGACAGGTGCCACGACGAAATGAGTAAGGTAGGCGCTGCTAACAAATAAGTTAGTAATCCACGAATATCAGCATGATAACCGACGAAATTACTTGCTTCATTCTATGCGTTAACTCACTTAATACTAAAAGTGAAT
>NZ_JACGVK010000089.1:0-374 GCF_014077185.1 Colwellia sp. MB02u-10 | reverse complement strand
GTGTTATCCGCGCCGCCATAGCTGGTAGCGCTCAGGTTAACCGTCTTACCGGTACCCGCATGCTTAGTATCAAAGGTACCCGTGCTCGCCACCGTGACAACATCCCCGGCGATCCAGCCTGCGGCACCTGAGACATCAAGGACCGCGTCGGTGTTTGCATCGTAGGTTTTGTTGCTTGCCGTAATACCACTGATGCTGATTGCTTTAGTGCTTACATTCGCGCTGGCAGTCGCCTGATCTGTGATGCTGTAGTTCGTGTTATCCGCACCGCCATAGCTGGTAGCGCTCAGGTTAACCGTTTTACCGGTACCGACATGCTTAGTATCAAAGGTACCCGTGCTCGCCACCGTAACAACATCCCCAGCGATCCAGCC
>NZ_JACGVK010000088.1:0-319 GCF_014077185.1 Colwellia sp. MB02u-10 | reverse complement strand
CAACCCCAAGTAGTTTCCGAAGAAGCTATCTAGTACACCGTGGAGACTAATCCACAGCAATTGTAAAGTCTGACATTTTCACGCACACAAAGTGTGTCTTGAATAAGAGTGGTAATTTATTACTAATAGATAAACTAAAAGTTAATAAACTACCGATTTGATTACGTTTCCGAGGAGGACCCGTAATCACCATTATTAACAGGCGATATTCCTATTAATAACAGCTTGGTATTTATAATTTACAAACAACAGCGCGACACCGTGTTCATCATATAAATACCGGTATTTATATCAGCTTTCCAGATTGTTAAAGAATTTG
>NZ_JACGVK010000087.1:0-221 GCF_014077185.1 Colwellia sp. MB02u-10 | reverse complement strand
TTTATCACCTTACCAAAGCTTTTCGCAGATTAACACGTCCTTCATCGCCTCTAACTGCCAAGGCATCCACCACATACGCTTAGTCACTTAACCATACAACCCCAAGTAGTTTCCGAAGAAGCTATCTAGTACACCGTGGAGACTAATCCACAGCAATTGTAAAGTCTGACATTTTCACGCACACAAAGTGTGTCTTGAATAAGAGTGGTAATTTATTACTA
>NZ_JACGVK010000086.1:0-967 GCF_014077185.1 Colwellia sp. MB02u-10 | reverse complement strand
TAATATCCTTAACAAAGGATTACTACATATGACTCAAAATTTATCACAAATTATTGCCACTACGACTAATGGTAGACTACGGATCCGATTACTTGCCGTATCTCATTTTAAAGCGGGTAAAAACAGAACACAAATATCGAATTTTTTAAAAGTGAGTCGCACTAGTGTTAATAAGTGGATCAAGTCCTATTTGAATGATGGTTTAACAGGACTTCAGGAAAAAGCACATACTGGACGCCCAAAAGGTCTGACGAATCTTCAATTACTTCAGCTTAAAAATTTTGTCACCGCGACATCTATCAAGCCCAATGGTGGTAGACTTCAAGGGAAAGATGTTCAATCTTATATTGAGGCAGAGTTCAATGTTACGTATCAAAAAACTAACGTATATCACCTGTTGCATGGACTCAATTTAAGCTGGATAACTACTCGGTCGAAACACCCAAAGCAATCAGTTGAAGCACAGGAAGCGTTTAAAAAAATTCTTAATAAAAACGATCCTTAAGATCCCTGGGCATTTACCACTTGCTCGCGTTGATGTGTGGTTTCAAGACGAAGCCAGATTTGGCCAACAAAATACAACAACACGTATTTGGGCAGAAAAAGGAACCAGACCTCGTGTTGTACAGCAACAACAATTTACCTATGCTTATTTATTTGGAGCGGTTTGCGTAACTAATGGAAATACTGAAGCGATCGTATCTCCTTTGAGTAATATGAACGTAATGAAGTCACATTTAGCGCTTATATCTGAAGCCACTGAAGCTGGTAGGCACGCCGTAGTTGTCATGGATGGTGCTAGCTGGCATCAGGAGTACCTTGATCAAGATTTTCCTAATTTGAGTATCATACATATTCCCCCTTATTCACCAGAATTAAATCCTATTGAACAAGTATGGTCATGGCTAAGACAAAATGAAATAGCGAATCGCTCGTTCGCTGATTATGAGGATATAGTGGATAAGTG
>NZ_JACGVK010000085.1:0-261 GCF_014077185.1 Colwellia sp. MB02u-10 | reverse complement strand
CTTAAACAAGCCAAGTTGTTTTAATTCAAACTTAAGAATTGGTTGCGGGAGCAGGATTTGAACCTACGACCTTCGGGTTATGAGCCCGACGAGCTACCAGACTGCTCCATCCCGCGTCCGAATGGTTCAAGTAAACACTTAAACAAGCCAAGTTGTTTTAATTCAAACTTAAGAATTGGTTGCGGGAGCAGGATTTGAACCTACGACCTTCGGGTTATGAGCCCGACGAGCTACCAGACTGCTCCATCCCGCGTCCGAATG
>NZ_JACGVK010000084.1:0-407 GCF_014077185.1 Colwellia sp. MB02u-10 | reverse complement strand
TTTCTTATCGGCATCGTCCACTTTTTAGATGCTTGTTCAATCGCTAAATAGATAACTTTTTTAGCCGAATCATCATGCGGAAATAGTTTACGCTTTTTAATGGCCTTACGGATAACACTGTTCAGTGACTCAATCGCATTGGTGGTATAAATGGCTTTGCGTATATCATTAGGATAGTTAAATATTGTGCTGACGTTTTGCCAGTTACTGCGCCACGAACGCGATATACTGGGGTATTTACTGTCCCAACGTTGCTCAAATTGGTCGAGCGCCATCAAGCCTTCCTCTTCGGTTACTGATTGATATATTTGCTTTAAGTCGCCAGTAACAGCCTTATAATCTTTCCATGGCACAAGCTTCAATGAATTACGCACCATATGCACAATACAGAGCTGTACCTGCGTTTG
>NZ_JACGVK010000083.1:0-203 GCF_014077185.1 Colwellia sp. MB02u-10 | reverse complement strand
TCCTCTTCGGTTACTGATTGATATATTTGCTTTAAGTCGCCAGTAACAGCCTTATAATCTTTCCATGGCACAAGCTTCAATGAATTACGCACCATATGCACAATACAGAGCTGTACCTGCGTTTGAGGATAAACGGTATTAATGGCATCAGGAAAACCTTTAAGGCCATCGACACAGGCGATGAGAATATCTTTTACCCCTCG
>NZ_JACGVK010000082.1:0-298 GCF_014077185.1 Colwellia sp. MB02u-10 | reverse complement strand
TTTATCACCTTACCAAAGCTTTTCGCAGATTAACACGTCCTTCATCGCCTCTAACTGCCAAGGCATCCACCACATACGCTTAGTCACTTAACCATACAACCCCAAGTAGTTTCCGAAGAAGCTATTTAGTACACATCGGAGACTAATCCGACGCAATTGTAAAGTCTGACATTTTCACGCACACAAAGTGTGTCTTGAATAAGAGTGGTAACAAATTTAACTCGTAAAAGTAAACTTATTACCGGGTTGATTACGTTTCCGAGGAGGACCCGTAATCACCATCATTAACAGGCGATAT
>NZ_JACGVK010000081.1:0-7364 GCF_014077185.1 Colwellia sp. MB02u-10 | reverse complement strand
AATTTTTAATTTTTAATTTTTAATTATAGATTATTCATTTGTCATGATGAAATCAAAAATTCTTTTGTTCTGCTAATGTTCTGCTAATGTTCAGCTAAAGTTCATTTATATTGTTATAAAATAGTGTGTGGTTACAAGAAACTACCGATAATTTAGAAACTAAATTTAGAAACTTAGTCACCGAACTTGTGTTTACTGTGCAAGTATAAATGGCTTTTTAATAGGATATGTTATGAAATTATTTATTTGTGTTGTGCTGTGTATCTTTTCTAGTTTAGCTTTGTCGAATACCAGTTTACCCAGTAACCGGCATATTAGCGTGACGGGCAGTGCACAAATGCTGGCGATGCCAGATATTGCGGTGGTATATCTAAATGTTGAAAGTGAACAAAAAAGCAGTTTAGCGGCCAAAAAAGAAGTTGATGAACGGGTAAACAATTTACTGAACGGATTACCTGACTTTGACGTTGATGAAAAAAATGTCTCGGCGTCAAATATTTCAACCGAAGTGCGTTACGCTTATAATCGTGATGAGCGAGATAAAATTGAAGGTTATCTTGCCCGGCGAACCTTAACAGTGACATTAAAAAATATAGAGAAGTTGAATGCCTTTATGGACTTTGCTTTAAGGGTGAAAATTAATGCTATTCGCAATATCGAATTAAAATCTTCCAACGAAAAGCAACTACAGCAAGAAGTTAATGTGCTTGCGGTTGAACATGCGAAAAGCAGAGGCCAATCACTGGCAAAGGCCTTTGGCGTAAATTTAGGGGCAATTTACAGTATCAATGCGAACTCAACTCAAATTCATCAGCGGTATGGCGCCAATAATGAAGGTTATAAAACCAGTGTTCGTATGGCTAATAGCTCGGCAAAACCTGGGCGTTACTTACAAGAGAGTATGGTTTTTTCAGCGTCAATTAGTGTGGTATTTGATCTTGAGCTATAAAGCGTTTTTTGTTGATGTTAAATGCTTATTGATGGAGTAAATAGCGACTGACAACAATCTAGCACGAAGCGCTACTGTCCCTTTTTTGTTGGTGGCTTTTTGTCGTTGGTTTTTCAGTCAATCGGATTATATTAAGTATTTTATTCATTCAGCTAACTTCACCACATGGAACTGACCAATAAGAGAATTATGCCATGAAACCTATGGCTTTATTCAAGGCATAGGTAGGTGTAATTACTTATTAATAAACTGTTTAATCAGCAAGTAAGTTTGCTGGTATTGCTCTGGTATCAGTTTTGACAGCAACATATAGGCGTGGATCAGTTCATCAAATTGATAATGTTCAACACTTACGCCAGCTTTTTTAGCTTTATCAGCATATAAAATGCCTTCATCTCGCAAGGGATCACAACCTGCGGTTATGACTAATGTTTTGGGCATTCGGCGATCAAACACGCCAAGTAAAGGCGATGCCTTGGTTATCAGTGTCTTTGTTTGCTTAGTTATTTCTTCGCCAATATTTTGATTTTTAAGATTGAAATATTGCGCAAAGTACCAATACATTTTATCTGCCTCTAGCAGAAAACCATGGCCATTTTCGGTAATTGACGGGCAACTCATGGTGTAATCTACACTGGGATAGATCAATATCTGTTTATCAATCTTGATATTAGGCTGGTCAATGTTGTTCATCACTAAACTGGTGCAAATTGCGCCACCGGCACTATCGCCAGCAATATAGAGTTGGTCGCTATGGCGGTGATCTTTTAGTAGCGCGGGGTAATTTTCTAACAAATATTGACAGTCGTTTAAACCACAAGGGTAAGGGTGCTCTGGTGCTAAGCGATAATCAATGCAAATAACAATGGCATTGGTGGCAATAGCCAGTTCACGACTAATGGGGTCATATAAATTAATGCTACCGCACATATGGCCGCCGCCATGAAAGTGCAGTAAAACCGGTAGTGCTTTTTTTGGGTTTGGATGATAGATGCGCGCGGCAATACTATGCTCATTTATCGTCATGACTTTGTCTTCTATCAGCGCCAGTTCAGGACCTGGTATCATATAGGCGGATAAATTCTCCAAATTTTGCCTAATAACGGCTGGCTCAAATGCTGCGCCACTTGCTTTAGCTTGCTCAATAGCGATATTAACTTGCTCAAGTAACGGCATTAAATTTTTCGATACATTTCCTCGCATATTAACTTCCTTGTTGTTGTATTTTAGTTTTATGGCCGGTTTCAGGTAAAAAGTAACTACCTATAAATAAGGTTGAACTCAGTACTGTGATTAAAATAAACGATCCGGTGTAATCACCTTGATTAATATCGACCAAGCGCCCGAATACCCAGAGAATTATCGTCGATATTATGTAACTAATTGAGTAAAACATACTAAAGATAATGGTGATACGAGCGGAAGTCATTTTTGGCAGCTCATGTGGAATTGAAACGAGTGCGGTGACGGGTAAAAATATAAAAAAACCTAACACCATAGCAGCAAAGGTTTGCAGCCAATATAAATCACTAAAGGAAAATACGGCGGTGCTAATAATAACTACTAAGCCCGACCAACGTATAACCGGCAAGCGTAAGGGCACTTTTTTACTATAAATAATGCCAAAGATAGTACCGACAATACCAAAGCCAATCACCCATTTACTTTGCACAATACCGGCCTTGGGATAAAAGGTAAACAAACAAATATAAAACGCTAAAATGCCTGAATAAGCTAAACCGTATAACCAATTAAAACGGTCTGTTAAGCCTTGGCGGTAAGTGTAATTTTCTGGTAAGGCATTTTGATCTCTGCTTGCTCTTGATGGTTGCTCAAATTTAACCAACAGCCAAAGTAGGGCAACCGCCAAGCTAAGCACAGAAAATAGCGTTAAACTATTTTGCCAACTACCGGTAAGCTGATTAATACTCTGCATTTGCCACAAAATTATGGCCGTACCCATATTAAAAGCCACGGCGTTAATGCCATTAATGGTTGAGCGTTCTTCTGCTTTGAAAAACTGTAATACGATAGGATTAAAATACACCACCATAAAAGCGCCACCTAGCCCCATTAAAAATCGACTGAGTAACAGCCATTCATAATTTGGTGCATAAGGGGTTAATAAGCCGATGGTGATTAATAAACTGGCCACAAAAAAAGCATATTTAATACCAAGTTTAATCGCTATCCAAGCCGCAATGAAAGTACCAACAATTTTAGCTAACGTGACTGCACCACTAATAAAACTTGCTGACGCTAAGCTATGCACGTCAAGTGTAAGCATAATGCTTTGCATGCTAGCGGTGCCACCGACCCAAGCCATGGCAAATAATACATAACTAAAGAAAACAATAGCTTCTACTAAATATTTGTTAGTGATTTTCATCTATAATAACTTTCAAATTGATTAATAATGAAGGGTTAGATTACCCTAGGATGTTAGGGAAATAAGTACTACCTTAGTGCACTAACATCAACAAACGAGCATGATATGCTAGATGAGATAAGTGGTTATGCGAGTATACAATTGTTAAAACAAAGGAATGAATTTGCTAGCTTGGTTATCTATTGATACGTGGTTGATCACCGCTCTTTCTATTGGCTACTTGTGCCTATTGTTTTTAGTTGCTCATAAAGGCCAAAATCAATCACCTGAACAATGGCGCTGTAAGCCGTGGGTATATAGCTTATCTTTAGCGGTTAGCTGCACCTCATGGGCTTTTTACGGCACAGTGGGTCAAGCCGCAACCACTGGCGCTTGGCTTGCACCGATTTATATTGGCTCCATGCTTTGTCTGGTATTAGCTTGGCCAATGTTGCTGAAAATGTTAAACATTATTAAGCGACAAAACCTGACCTCAATTGCCGACTTTATTGCCTTTCGTTATGACCGTTCGCCTAAAATTGCGATTAGTGTTGCGCTAATCGCTTTAGTTGGCACCATACCTTATATAGCCTTGCAATTACGCGCTATTAGCACCAGCTTTGATTTACTCACCGGCACTTTTCAATCAGGTATAAGTACCGCTTTTGTCGTTACCCTCGTATTAATTGTATTCAGTATCTTATTTGGCACTCGGCAAATTGCTGCCAGTAAGCAAAATCAAGGTTTAGTTTTAGCCATTGCCTTTAGCTCATTGGTGAAATTATTAGCATTAACTGCCGTGGGTATTTTCGCGACGTTTTTTGTTTTTGACGGTTTTGCCGACTTAGCTGCCCAGCAACAAAGTCAGGGCTTATTTACTAACGGTAATTCGGTTTATCTTGCGGTGACTCAGGCGATATTGGGCGCAATAACCATTTTTGTTTTACCACAGCAATTTCATATGATGATGATAGAAAACCATCATCCACAAGAGCTAAAAACGGCCCGTTGGTTGTTTCCACTGTATTTTATTTTAATTAATATTTTTGTTTTACCCATAGCCATTGCAGGCTTAATTACCTTTCCTGGCGGCAGTGTTGATGCCGACACTTATGTGCTTACCTTGCCGATGTTTTTTCAGCAAGCTTGGTTAGGTATTGTGGTTTATATTGGTGGTTTAGCGGCGGCAACTAGTATGGTGATTGTTTCTGCTATTGTGCTTAGCACCATGATTTCAACCGAAGTTATAACGCCAATAACCTTAAAATTTAACTATTTCAGTAAGGAAGGTGCACCGCAATTTTCTAGCTTGTTGTTAAAGCAGCGCCGACTGACCATTATCGCCATATTGTTATTTGCCTTTGCCTTTGAACGCAGTATTAATCAGCAAAGTCATTTAGCCAGTATTGGCTTACTCTCCTTTGTGTTGTTATCGCAGTTTGCGCCGGCGATTATCGGCGCTTTGTATTGGCGCAAAGCGAATGCTAAAGGCGCATTAACCGGCTTAATTATTGGTAGTTTGATGTGGTTTTTCACCTTACTTTTACCCATCATAGCTCCTAATTTAGTGTGGGTACAAGATGGCGTTTTTGGCCTTGCTTGGTTAAAGCCGACTGCGCTGTTTGGCGTCAATTTTTTAGATTTAACCAGTCATGGCGTATTCTATAGCTTAATGAGTAATATCGTTTGCTTTGTCGGTGTTTCATTATTGACCCAACGCAGTGTAGGTGAAAAATTACAAGCAGACATTTTCATTAGTAAAGGTCAACCGCAGGTTGAGAGTAAGTTAAGTACAGAAGATCTTTACAGTTTATTAATGCGCTTTATCGATAAAAACGCCGCTGATACCTTTATGTTGGTCGCAAAGGCTAATCAAGCCAATCAACTATCCTCTGACGTTGAGCCCGTAAATCTGGTTGAATATACCCGTGTGCAACTTTCTGGTGTATTGGGCTCAGCCTCAACACGTATGGTAATGAAAGCGGTATCAAGGTCAGCACAAATGCCCTTTGAAGATGTGGTGAGTATTGTGGATGAAGCAAATCAACTGTTTCGTTTTAACCGCGAGTTATTGCAGTCGGGTGTTGAAAATATTGAACAAGGCATTAGTGTGGTTGATGCGGATATGAGATTAGTGGCGTGGAATCAGCGTTATATTCAATTACTTGATTATCCGGAAGGTTTTGTTCAAGCAGGCTTGTCGATTGAAACCTTGTTAAACTTTAATATTGCGCGAGGCATTATTGTTGGTGGTGCTAATAATGAGCAGATGATCACCAAACGTATCGCGCATATGAAAAGCGGTGATAGCCATCATTTTCAACGAAAAATGCCTAATGGCATGGTATTAGAAATTCGTGGACAGTCGATGCCTGCTGGCGGATTTGTTAGTACATTTTCAGATATTACTGCCCATATAGAAGCTGAAAAGTCCTTACAGAAAGCCAATGAAAATCTTGAAAAACGTGTGGCAAGCCGAACCCAAGAATTACAAAACGCCAAAGCCGAAGCTGAAGCGGCCAACAGCAGTAAAAGTCGATTTTTAGCGGCAGCAAGTCACGACCTTATGCAGCCTTTTAATGCCTTATCTTTATTTACCTCGATGTTAAAAAACAAAGTACAAGGTGAGGAACTCACCGCACTTGCTCAGCATATTGATGATTCATTGAACGTGGTCGAAGCCTTGTTATCAGACTTAATTGAAATTTCTCGCTTAGATAATAGCTCTGAAAAAATAGCAAAAAGTCAATTCGCCCTTGATGATTTATTACAGCCACTTAAAAATGAATTTTCGGCCTTATCTGCGCAAGCCGGCATACGTTTCTCTTATCAAGTTAGCCAATGTGTTGTGCATTCTGACAAACGCATGCTAAGGCGAATAGTACAAAATTTTCTATCGAACGCCGTACATTATTGCCATGATAAGCAGGGAGAAAAAGCGGGGGTTCAAAATCGGGTTTTATTAGGGATACGACGCAGCAAAAATATGATAAGGCTTGAGGTTTGGGATAACGGCCCAGGGATCGCGTTAGCACAGCAAAAAGCCATCTTTCGTGAATTTGAACGTTTAACGCAAAACCGTGAAATACCAGGGTTAGGCTTAGGCTTGGCGATATCAGAGCGCATAGCAAAATTGCTCGGTTTGTCAATTTCCGTTAAATCTCAACTCGGTAAAGGTACGTGTTTTAGTATTGAAATACCGCGCGTCAGTGCTAGTGAGGCCGCCATCGTTAATGCAAAAACGCACCATAAAGGTAAGTTAAATAAAAGTTTGGAGGCTATAGCCAAAAGAGCACTCGAAAAATCCTTTAATAACATGGTGGTATTGTTGATCGATAATGACCAACTGATGCTAACCGCAATGGCCTCACAGCTCAGTGATTGGGGTTGCTGTGTGTTAACTGCCTATGATCAACCGTCATGCCAGCAAACATTAGCCAATGGCGAGATTATCCCAAATATTATTATTGCTGACTATCACCTTGAACATGGCAATAATGGCGTTGATTTAGTGCGAGCTATGTTGCGAGTACAACAATGGCAACTACCAGTGATAATTTGTTCTGCGGATCCATCAGAAAGCGTTCGACAACATACCAGTGATGCTGAGTTTTTGTTTTTACGCAAACCCGTTAAGTCATTAGCATTAAAGCGCATGATGCGGCAATTACTGGTATAACCTGAGTTGCTTTTTTTATTATGTGCTTATTCTGTGCTGCGACTAAGCAAGCTTTCTACATAATATTTTCATAGCCTTTGTGCTATTTAAGATAGTCACTATGTAGATTTTATCGCCGAGATAATCTTAAGCACAGAGATAAAATTGACGAGTAAAAAGTCTGCTATTGCCTTAATGCCGTTCACTTAAGGTGAACGGCATTTTTATTTCTAGCATATCGCTGTGGCCTAGGCTTCACTTGCTGAGGAAACGTTCTCTCTCGCCGAGGCGGTAAAATAAGACTTTCAGCCATATTGTAAAAATTCTTCAACTGCCGTGGAATTGCACCCGGTGTGGAATAGGGTAAGCCTACAAGTAAGCGCATAATA
>NZ_JACGVK010000080.1:0-5935 GCF_014077185.1 Colwellia sp. MB02u-10 | reverse complement strand
CAAACAGTATAGATGAGACAAACAGTATAGATGAGACAAACAATATAGATGAGACAAACAGTATAGATGAAACAGATAGCACAGATGAAAAAAATAATAATATGCACAATATCAAAGTTGCAGAGCATATTTTAGCAACAGAAAAACCACATTGGTACTTTAAGCTTTTACCAAGCGAGTGGCTAAGTGATTATAATATTAATTTAAATCATCAATTACAGACAGAAAATAATCAAGTCTATATTCAGTATGGCGTATATAAACATAAACGTTCTGTTATCAGGTTTGCTACAGAAAATAGGTCATTAAGCGATTATTATCATTTATGTTATTCATCTGAATGGCAAATGGTGGCGTTGATGACAGGTGCTTATCAAGACTATCGTCAAGCCTTCAAAAGCTTGATTAAGATAAAAGAACAAGGCTTTGATGGGATTATTGTTAACTCATCTTATTTAAATGCATGGCAATGTAGTAATCGAAACTAATTATCATCAAAAGGCCAATTTTATTGGCCTTTTGTGTAAACCTTGATAGATATTTAATGCCTAAGCGTTTTAAGCAAGATTGACTTATAATAAACCCGATTTTGAAAGTAACAAAGTAGCCACATGTATAAAAAAACAAGTAAAAAAGATGTAAAGCCACAAGTGATTTCTTATGAGCGGGTCAAATCTTATATGATTTGGATGATTGAAAGGTATGGAGATTACTCCGCAAAAGCGTTACTTCAAAAAGCCAATATGTTGTTTAAAGATGATACTCAATTTAATGAGCCAGCACTTAATTATCTGATAGAACATGACATTATTAATGATTTTCGCTATGCAACACGCTTAACTAAAAGTTTATCAGAAAAAAATATTGGTCCTAATAAAATCAAAGAAAAATTGTATCTAAAGGGATTCGCATCCAAGATTATTAATGACTGTGTTGAAGTGTTAGAAACATCTGAGGATGATTATTTTGCTAAGGCACTTTCATTAAAAACCAGAAAGTTTGGCGAAGAGCCTATTGACGATATTAAATTAAAGCAAAAAGCGCTTCGGCATTTAATATCCAAAGGCTTTACCTACTCAATCGCGGATAAAGCGGTCAAATTCAGTGAAAAAGGCGATAAATAAACACTTCTAAATTTAGCTAATCAGATAGCTGAAGTAATCAAAAATAGGCTTTATCAAACATAAGCAATTATGGCTTAAGCATGCTTGCTGCACCATGGCTTATGCTTGATAAAGCCTAAAGCAGTTTACGCGACTAACGAACCATCAATTAAGATAAAGTCATTGTTCTTATTTGCGCGTACTGTGATAAAAACCTGGTACGGTTAATAATTTTACTTATTAAATTTATTAACCGCTGTCAGTAATTGCCGACAAGAAACTTGGCCCACCAACTTACCATCTTCAATAACAGGTCGACGACGATGTTTTTTTAGCAGCATGTCCTGAGCGACATTGATAATGTCATCATTAGGGTGAGCAACAACTATATTTTCTTTAGTCATATATTCACTCACTACACCAACACCAATATTATTGTAAGTGCTTTCGAGTATGGCGGCTAAACAATCCATTTCGGAAAGTACGCCTACGAGGACTTTCTTTTCATTTATTACACAAACCCCTGAGACCTTATTATCTATGATGATTTTCATCGTATCTAATAAATTATCATCCTCTTTGACCTTGATTGGGTTAGTGATCATATAATCGCGCAAACCAACTGATTGAAGCATGGTAAATCACCTTTTAGTTTAGTAATAATTTTCATTATGTAAAAAATTGACCGGATATTTTTTGAGCTCAAGCTTAAGCTTCGGCCACCGAGCTTAATAGAATATAAACGTCATATCTAATATAAGTCAAAGAATACTATAAATATTTTTCAATTCAGCGAATAATAAGCGATGAAAAAAACTAAAAAACAATGGTTATAGCCATTTGATTAACTAAGTGTTCTACTTTTTAATGCGAAAAAAATGGATAAATACAAGCTATAAAATTTACTCAGTAGTTATTCACCTTATAAATTTTATAACGTCATAGTTTTGAATTTTAACCATTAAAAATGAACAGTTAATTAATCAACTTGGTATATACATTAACTAGAGCCTACCTTTATGCTGCTTTGATGTTAAGAAAAATAGCACTGAAAATAAAAAATATCTTATATTTTAAATAGTAGATCATAAATATCTTCATTTTACTGTTAACAATAGCAGGCTCGATAGCTCGCTTACAATAAATGCGACGAACATTTATTAGAACCATTTTGGCTTAGTCATACTTAGATGAGTTACGAACTAGCCATAGCTTTATACATCGATTCCCATTGATTTTAAACTTGTTTTACCTCAGACGTTAATTGCCAAAAGGCTTAGCTAAATAGTACAACTGTCGGTATTCGAAAATTTAGAGAATGGATTATCTGGCTTGATAGCTCCTCTAGGCGACATGTGAAATCATTTATTATTTTTTGGGGCAAAGCTAGTAAGAAAAACAGTCATAACGTCACAAATCATCACTTTGTGCGCAAAGGAGACGTTAGACTTAAATTTTTTTCCATATATTTTCTAATGAATTGATAAGCTTATTCTAATACTGATATAGTAATTTAGGAATGATTAGAACCGCGTTGTGGATGTAATTTTTAGTTACTATCACATAAAAACCAAGGACGTAGCTAGATGCTTGATGAATTAATTGAATTAGATGAGAACAAATACAGTAAAACTATAATTAAACCTTTATTTGAAAAAATCTATAACTGTCGAGTTGAGTTTACTGGCGGGGGGATCGAAAAAGGTAGAGATTTAATTGTATATAAAAAAGATGAGTTAGGTATAGAAGATTATATTGGAATACAGGTTAAAAAATTAAAAGCAACGTCAAACTCAGCAAAGAATAGTTTTCAGCAATTATTAACTCAAATTGAACAGTTAAAAAATGAAGGTGTTGTTGAGCAATGCACTGGACAAAAGCTTAAATTCAGAAAGTTAGTGTTTATCACTCCTTATACTATATATGATCGAGCATATGACTCTCATTGAGGCGCTTTTCAAAAAATTATAGACTTAGGTGTTACCATCCTTGATGGTCCTAAGATAGTGAATTTAATTAAAGTTAATATGCCTGGTCTTGAACGTCAGATAACAGGTAAAGATGTATATATAGAGAACAAGATCCTGCCAAAACTAGTCAACACACATCTTATGAGTGCTCTAAACTTTGATGGGTTTAAAAATATTTCTGATTTATTTTGTGAAACAAGTTTCATTGCCGGAAATAAAGAAAGTCTTTCTCCAATAACTAAAGTATTACCTAATTCATCTCGTACTTTAATCGCGGAATACCATGAAATGGACTACTTTATTCAAGCTAATATAATGAGTAATACTCATTTAGGCTGTGACTTTTTTGATTCTGCCGTACTTGATAAAATGCAAACATCCTATGAACTAAATCAACGATTAGAAGATGAAAAAAGGCCTATCGAATTTGAAAATGAGAAAATAAGATTTCTAATTAACTCCCGAATTACTAACAGTAAATATAGAGATCTTTACCCAAAATTTGATGATAGAGCTGATTTTGAAAACTTTTTCAATGTAGGTTATGAAAGCTGCAAAATCGATGGCGATAAACGTGAATTTTACAGAGAAGTACTTGAGCTAGACACTGAGTATAGTAATTACACATCAAATATAAAAAGAGAAGCGGAAATTAGATTAGAGCAAAGTCGTCATCAAAAAAGCTTTGAACTAGGCGCCCATATTGAAAAAGTCAGTATAGAATATAATAAGGTTGTTGATGAATTTTTATTGGCTGGTAAAAGTATCAAAAATAATCTGAAATCATACCTACACTTATTATTAAAACTAGAAAGTACCTTTCCATTTATTCTAGATCATAAAGAATTATTTAAAATGGGAGACCTAAAGGGCTTTGATAAAGACAAGCCGGTCCCTATATCGCTTGTAAAAATATTTGATTCAAAGCTAAATACAATCGTTCTAGGTGGTGCAGGTTCTGGGAAAACAACTAACTTACAAATGTATACCCGAAGTTTATGTCAAAATAGAGAAAATGAGTTAGTTATCTATATGACATTAGACCGTCTAGCAACATTATCTACCAAGGTTGAAGAGGAAGATGTTCTAACTGGGCTTTTTCAATATATTCAGACGTTGGATCCTCTACTTTATTCTAAATCAGAGTTGGACTTGTTATTAAAAAACAGTAATTCTGTCTTAATCCTTGATAGTGTTGATGAAGCAATTGTTAATTTCGATTGGATTTTAGATGCTTTAAAAGCGTTTTCAACTAAATATACAAAGTGCCAAATTATCACTTCTTCTAGATATACCGTCAGAGAAACAAAGAGTTTAGGTTTTGTTAATGTCTCTTTATTACCATTCAATGATGAACAAAAGCGTAACTTCTTCCAAAAATGGTTTTCAGAGGAGCCAGACAAAGCCTCTGCAATAATGGAACACTTAAAGGAAAATCCGGCATTAGACCAGATTGTTACTAACCCACTATCAGCAACTATTATGTCTATATTACAGAGTAGTGGTGTACCTTTACCTAAATCGAAGCTTCACTTTACAGAAAGAGATTCGATCTTTTAAGCGGTGTTTTTGATCGTTTTAAAGGTGTTAACAGGATGGACTGTCAACCTGATGTATTACTTAATGCAGCTAAGGTTTTAGCATTCAGTATGCATGTAAAGCGAGTTAGAGAGTTATCGAAGGTTCAAATCATTGATATTTTGACAGAGAAGTTGATTGATGAAACCGATATTCACTCAATTGTTAGGGAGTTGATTAGTCCTGCAGAAATATTACTGAGTACACCTAATGGTGGATATGGGTTTGGTCATTTACGATTTCAAGAGTATTTAGTCTCTGAGCAACTCGTCCATGAAAGATCGTTTAATATTTATAAATATATTACAAATCCATGGTGGCATGATGTGTTTATCTTATACTCACAGCACGCTCATTGCATCGAGTGGATAATCAATCACGCCGCATCAAATGACTATACAAATAAAATCAATTCTTTACTTAAAATTATGATTTCACAAAGGGCTGGAGTTGAAAAAAGTAAATTAACGTCAAGGTTAGAAATAGCGGTAAGGGATGAAGCAGGATATTAAATATTTTTTGATGACCCTTTAACAAAATCTGTGTAACTGCCTATTATTAATACCCATGTAGGGTTAAGGATAGGCAGACTATGAATAAGAAAGCACTCGAAGCGTTTGGTAAGCAAGCGGCTAAATCAATTAAGACAGAAGCAGACTTAACTGACTTTCTTAGAATGTTAACCAAGATAACGGTTGAAGCAGCACTTAATGCTGAACTAGATGAACATCTTGGTTACGCTCGCCATGAGCAATCCCAGCAAAATAACTACCGTAATGGTTATTCATCGAAGACCATCAGAACCGAAGATGGTCAAGTCGATTTAGATGCCCCACGCGATAGAGATTCAAGCTTTGAACCTCAACTTGTGAAGAAAAACCAAACCCGCTTCACCTCGATGGACGACAAGATTTTATACCTGTATTCCAAGGGTATGACCACGCGTGATATCGTCGCTACCTTCAAAGAAATGTACGATGCTGATGTGTCACCCTCGCTTATTTCTCGCGTAAAAAACGCCGTTATTGAGCAAGTGATTGAATGGCAAGCCAGGCCACTCGATGCGGTTTATCCCATTGTTTATTTAGACTGTTTGGTGGTTAAAATCAGGCAAGACAAACGCGTGATTAATAAAGCAGTTTATCTGGCTTTAGGCGTCAATATTGAAGGCCATAAAGAATTGCTCGGCATGTGGATATCCGAAAATGAAGGGGCTAAGTTCTGGCTCAACGTGTTAACTGAACTTCAAAACCGAGGGGTAAAAGATATTCTCATCGCCTGTGT
>NZ_JACGVK010000079.1:0-9101 GCF_014077185.1 Colwellia sp. MB02u-10 | reverse complement strand
CTAAAAAGTGGACGATGCCGATAAGAAATTGGAAAACGGCCTTGAATCGTTTTATGATTGAATTTGAAGACCGTTTGAAAGATGTTATTTAAACCTGGCAGTTACACAAAATCTGTTACAGGGTCGAAGATAGCAAAAAATCATTCATTAATGGTTATCTTTATCTAGCTCAGTCAACAAACTTTCAACGCTGTAATCGGCAATACCGCTTTGTTCGCCTTGAATTAGCATATTGCGTAAGTTTAAAAGTTTAGTTTCTTGATCTTCTAATGCTCTTAATCCTGCTCTAACAATTTCACTTGCTGAGCCATAACGACCAGTTTTAAGTTGTTGGTGTATAAACTGATCAAAATGATCACCCAATGTTACGCTTGTATTTTTAGCCATGATATAAAATCCGATAAATACCTATATATACCTATATATAATGGTATAAAAAATATTACAAGTCACTCAAAAGGACAAATAACAGTTGGTTTTTGCTCCATCGTCGCTTATTTTAACCAACCATTATTTGCCTCTTAATGGTCTATTATTTTAGCTTATGTTTAGCCGTCCAAATATGGGCTAACTCTAGAGCTATTGTTGCCGCGGCTAATGCGGTAACTTCACTGTTATCATAGGCCGGAGCTACTTCAACCACATCCATACCAACCAGGTTAATACCCACTAAAGCGCGCAAAATTCTTAATACTTTATCTGTAGTTAAACCGCCACATACGGGTGTACCTGTACCTGGGGCAAAGGCGGGATCTAAGCAGTCAATATCAAAGGTTAGGTAAACAGGCGTATTGCCCACCCTAGCTTTAATTAATGCGGCGATCTCCTCTACACTCATATCATTGGCTTGCATGGCATTAATCACAGAAAAACCATGGTCTTTCTCTTGGTAATTAGTGCGAATACCCACTTGAATAGATTTGTCTTTATCTATGAGTTTTTCTTTCGGCGCATGATAAAACATAGTGCCGTGATCATAACAGCTGCCATTGTTATAAGTATCGGTATGGGCATCAAAATGAATCAGTGCCATAGTGCCAAATTTTTTCGTATAAGCGCGTAGTATGGGCAAAGTAACAAAGTGATCTCCTCCTAACGATAAAACCGTTTTACCCGAGTCAAGTAACTGGCCTATAGCGGTTTCAACTTGCGCACAGAAGTGCGCAGAGTCTCCAGGAGAGAAAACCAAGTCGCCAGCATCCACTATGTTACAGTGTTTTAATAAGCTAAAAGGCCAAGGAAATCGCGTACCTTCCCAAGCCAAATTAACCGACGCTTGTCTAATGGCAGTAGGGGCCATTCGAGCGCCTGAACGCCCGGTGGTGGCCATGTCATAGGGTAAGCCTAAAACAACAATGTCAGCAGCTGACTCGACTGGGTTTTGCACTAAAGGCTGACGTAAAAATGTCATGGCATTTGAATAAATAGACTCATCTACTTGATTGAAAATATTTTTCATTACACTGACGCTCTATAAATCTTCAAGATAGGTATAACCCTGTAAGCCGGCTTCTAATTCATTAAAAATTTGTTCACCTTCAGTTGTTGATAATCTAGCCTCGATAAGCTCAGAATAAGTTCGTTTAAATAATTCTGGGTCTAAATGGACATAACGCAACATATCTTCAACCGTATCACCTTCATTAATTTCAGTGATTTCTGCTACACCCTCGTCATTAATGAAGACAACAGCGCTGTGTGTGTCGCCAAATAGATTATGCATATCACCTAAAATTTCTTGATAAGCACCCACTAAAAAGAAACCCAGTAAATAAGGATCGTCTTCTGTCCATGCCGGTACAGGTAATGTGCTTTCAATACCTTGGCCGTCAACATAATGGTCAATTGCGCCATCTGAATCACAAGTAATGTCTAATAATACGGCTCGTTTTTCATGTGATTTTTCTAAGTTATTTAACGGTAAAACAGGAAAAACCTGATCTATGCCCCACGCATCGGGTAATGATTGAAATAAAGAAAAGTTAACAAAAAATTTATCTGCAAGCTTTTCAGTTAAGCCATCAATTATCGGGCGATGGAAACGGTTTTTAGTATCCATTAATTTATTTAATTCATAACAAACACGCAAGTTAATTTGTTCTGCCCAAGCTCGCTGGGTTAAGTTTAATAACCCCATAGAAAATTGGCTGTGTACTTCCGCTAAATCACTTTGCGTGTCGTGATAAATTTCAATCAGTGCGCGATCATCATTACGGTCATTTAATTGCTTTAACGAGCGCCACATATTATTTAACAAGACAGACTCGTCAAGCATGGGCGCTTTTATCTCTTCTGGTTCATAAGATTCTGCGCCAATAACATTAGAAATTAATACCGCATGATGCGCGGTTAATGCTCTGCCCGATTCTGAAATAATCATCGGCATGGGTTGTTCATAACTCTTACAAATATCGCCAATAGTATGGACAATATTATTAGCATATTCGGCAACACTATAGTTCATTGAGTTATGTGACTGGCTGCGTGTACCATCATAGTCAATGGCCAAACCACCACCCACATCCATACATAAAAGCCCGGCACCAAGATGGCGAAGCTCACAATAAAAACGCGCCGCTTCACTAACACCTAATCTAACATCTCTTATATTGGCTATTTGCGAGCCTAAGTGAAAGTGCACTAGTTTTAACGCATCAAGCATGTTTTCTGCTTTAAGTATTTTAACCACGTTAAGTACTTGTGAAGCTGACAAACCAAACTTTGATTTTTCACCGCCACTGGCTTGCCATTTACCTTTACCTTGAGACGCTAAGCGTACCCGTATGCCTAATCTAGGCTCTACATTCAGTTTTTTCGCTTCGGCTAAAATCATCTCCAGTTCAGACATTTTCTCTAAAACAATATGAACTTGATGACCTAACTTTTCGCCGATTAATGCCAAACGCACATACTCTCGGTCTTTGTAACCATTACAAACAATAACCGATGAAACTTTTTGAGCCATGGCTAAAACAGCCAACAATTCTGCTTTACTACCTGCTTCAAGTCCTAATTGCGTGAATTCTTTGTTATTTTGGCTAGCCAAAATCTCATCAACAACTTCACGCTGTTGATTAACTTTAATAGGATAAACTAATAAATATTTTTGCTGATAATCATAGTCTGCTATTGCTTTATTAAAGGCTTCACACAAGCTGTGAATACGATGATGGATTATTTGTGGAAATCGCACTAAAGCAGGTAGCGTTAAGCCCTTACTTTCAATCATCTTGGCAATAGTACTTAATTCTACCGTATGATCTTGATGGTCAACTTTAGGCGCAACATATACATTTCCCGCATCATTTATACCGAAATAGCCCTGACTCCAATGGCGTACATTATAGTGTGCACGTGCGTGATCAAGATTATCTTTATTCATTCGTTTTCCTTTAGCCATTTTATTTAATAATAAAATGATAATTCATCATAAGTAACTGGCGCGAATTAGAGTTTATGAGCAGTTTAATGTCCAACAAAAAAAATCATTACAAATGAAAAATATTATTGATTAGTGACTTTAAGCTAGGTTTTTAGGGCTATTCGAAGCGTTAGCGCTATAAACTTAAGCTACTATTTAGTCAATTTAAACCTAGTGTTTTAGTATGCGTAGCCAATAGTCTAGCCATGTTAGGGGTAGCTTATAATATTTTATTGCCGATAATTTAATCAAACTGATCTTATTTTATTAACCATACGTAACTTTAATTTAACAAACACGTAGTCAAACCAGTAATCACTAAATAGGAAATATCATGTTAAATAAATTTATTGCAGTATTATCACTTATGGTTGCCAGCTTAGCTTTTATGCCTGCCGCTTTTGCAGGTCATCATAATGAGGGTGATCACGGTATGAAAAAAGATATTGTCGATGTCGCAGCTGAAAATGGTTCTTTCAACACTTTGGTTGCAGCAATTAAGGCGGCGGGGCTAGTTGACACGCTTAAAAGTGAAGGGCCTTTTACCGTATTTGCACCAACAGATGAAGCTTTTGCAAAGCTACCTGAAGGTACCGTTGAAATGCTGCTAGAACCAGAAAACAAAGATAAACTTGCTTCAATTTTAACCTATCACGTAGTTTCTGGAAAAGTGATGTCAACAGATGTTGTGAAAATAGACAGTGCAACTAGTGTTCAAGGTGAAATGTTGATGGTTGAAGTTGTTGATGGAAATGTAATGATAAACAACGCAAAAGTTATCATGGCAGATGTAAAAGCAAGTAATGGCGTGATACATGTTATTGACACAGTATTAATGCCTAAGTAAGCATAACCCTGCAGAGTATTAGTTTATTTTTATATCTTGATACTCTGCGACCTCGCATAATTTTTAGCTATGATCACTTTAATTTTTTAAGGTGATCATGATACAACAAGTCTAGAACAATCGCTGACAGAGCTTAAAAATCAAGATTAGACTAAACATTCACAACAAACTTCACTAATCAGTGACTTATCAGTTAAAGCCCGATGTTTTAAGTAGGCTTTATAATCGCCCTTTTTTATAAACACAACCTGTTATTGAGCAATAACTGAACCCCTTGGTATGACAATATTAAAGCGCTAGGGTGCCTTGTATTGGTGCGTCGATATAGTATACCTGTGTTACTCTGCATTACTCTGTTGCAAAGTTTAATGTAAGCAGGTACCTAAGTGCACAAGCTATTGATAACTAAGGTTAGTCTTTTAGTGGTACATACTTTGCTTTGTTCTAATAAATAATGGTATTCGAGAAAAATAATGAAAAGTATTGAAGTGAATTTTGATGGCTTAGTTGGCCCTACGCACAATTATGCTGGTTTATCTGAGGGCAATGTAGCTTCTTTATCGAATGCTACTGAGAGTTCAAATCCTAAAAGTGCCGCATTACAGGGTTTGAAAAAGATGAAAGCCTTGCATGATATGGGACTACATCAAGGGGTATTTGCCCCGCAAGAACGCCCTGATATTTACAGCTTAAAAAGATTAGGTTTTCAGGGTACAGACGCGCAAATTTTGGCAGCGGCATACAAGGCATCACCCACGCTACTCGCTGCTTGTTGCTCAGCATCAAGCATGTGGACGGCGAATGCGGCAACCGTATCTCCTTCGGCAGATACCATGGATCAAAAACTACATTTTACCGCCGCTAATTTAGCCAATAAATTTCATCGCTCGTTAGAGCCCGAAACAACCAGTAATATCCTCAAAGCCATGTTCGTTGATGATAAGTACTTTCAGCATCACCAACACCTAAATGACAATGAACATTTTGGTGATGAAGGCGCGGCTAATCATACGCGTTTATGTCAGGGCTATGGTGAACAAGGCGTCGAGATATTTACCTATGGCCGTTCAGGCTTTAATCGTAACAAACCGGCACCTACAAAGTTTCCGGCACGGCAAACGTTAGAAGCTAGTCAGGCAATAGCCAGATTACATGGCTTGTCGGCTGACAATACCGTTTTTGTGCAGCAAAATCCTGAGGTAATCGATCAGGGCGTATTTCATAATGATGTGATTGCAGTAGGTAATCAAAATGTTTTTCTTTACCATGAGCAAGCCTACCTTAATACCGCGTTATTTAAAGAAGAGCTTATGGGTAAATTTGCCGGTGACAAGCTGCATTTCTTGGAAGTTTCTACAGAACAAGTTTCGATTAAAGACGCGGTAAATAGCTATCTTTTTAATACGCAAATAGTGACCTTAAAAGATAATTCAATGGCTATTATTGCGCCAACACATTGCCGTGATAATGCCAGTGTTTATGATTATTTACAGTCTTTAACTACCGGTGATAATCCGGTCAACCATGTTGAGTTTTTTGACGTTAATGAAAGTATGAAAAATGGCGGTGGCCCAGCATGTTTACGGTTGAGAGTTGCCATGACAGAGCAGGAACTAGGTGCGGTTAACCCCGATTGTTTGTTAACTAATGCCTTGTATACTAAGCTAGTTGCTTGGGTCAATACTCATTATCGCGATAAATTGCTGATAGATGATTTAAGAGACCCACAATTGCTTATTGAGTCACGCACGGCATTAGACGAGCTTTCTCAGATATTATCGCTAGGATCAGTTTATCGTTTTCAGCAATAAATAATGCCTGACAAAGTAAAGGTGAGAAAGCCAGAAGGGCTATTCACTTAGCCCGACCAACCACTAAATGTTGTGGTGCCTTGCTTTTGTCATTTAGGTCTTGTTGGTGCGCTTTGTTGGCTCTAGAGCTTGCTTCATTAACGTCAGCTCCAAAACTTAAAGCAGTCGTTTGCATCAATGATTCCCTTATGACTTCTGATCCGACATTGCGGACATTAATCTTTTAGATAATTTGAATGAAATAGAGTTTTATTCTTAACTAAAAACTGCTTAGTGAAGTGTAGAAAGTGCATAGCTTTGGGTTATTGACCACTTAATCTAGCATAAAAGAGTTATGCACTGACTTCTTTAATCTGGGAGTGTTATTTATTACACTCACGAAATTTATCGATGAACCATCTTATTGCTCTGCCTTTGTTATTTGTTCTCCAGCCAATGAACAACGGGGTTAGCGGTGCATCTTTAGCGATAGGAAGGGAAACCAGATCACCAGTTTCAAGTTGATTAGTAATACGATGTGTCGGTAAAAAACCGACACCTAGCCCTCTAATTTGAGCTGATATTTTTTGCTCCATCGAGGCAACACGTAACACTGTTTGTTTCTCAAATATCCTATGAGTCATAGCTGGCGATTTTTTTGAAGAATCTTTAATGATAATTGAATGAAATGGCTTGATATCATCTTCTGATAAAGGGAGGTCGTATTCGAGCAAAGGGTGATTTTTTCCTACTACAAATTGCCAATCCGCTACTTTAATTTCTTCAAACTTAATTCCTTGAGTGCTTATTTCTGGGAGGGGTGCACCTATTACTAAGTCAGCTCTATTTTCAACAATTGCATCCCAACTCCCTGCTAATACTTCTTCAGTGATACAAACTTCAACACGGGTTTGAAGTTTATAAAACTCTTCAACGACATCATATAACTCTTCAATATCATAAATAGTATCGAGTGCTATAGTGATATGAGATTCCCAGCCACTGTCTACTTGTTTTGCTGTTTCGACAATACTTTGAGCTGCTTTTAGTAATTCTCGACCTTGCTCAAGTAGCACTTTACCCGCAGGCGTTAATATAGATCTTCGACCTTCTCGTCGATAGATCATAATCCCTAAATCTTCTTCTAATTTTTGTACTGTATAAGTGACCGTTGACGGTACGCGATATAAAGCAGCTGCTGCAGCCGCAAAGCTGCCTTTTCTATCAATTGCATCTAACACTTCACAAGCTTCTAAAGATAACTTCACCGGTTCACCTATTAATAGTACCATTAAAAATGGTTCAGTTTTTTCGAACATATTTGTCAGTATAACTTAATATTAATAAAAAATAATTAATATACAATAGCTATATCGTTCGAAAAAACAAAACAGTTTTTTGTTATCAACTAATAGTGAAATAGGAAAATAGCATGAAGTTATTAAAAAGAGATTCATTGCACCGAGGTGGGTTTTCAGGATTAAGAGAAACGCGCCTTATTGTTGATAACAAAGTTGGTGGTCAAAATGATACATGGAACGGACTTGGCAGCTTTATTTACTTAGCCGACGCACGTTTTTTACCTAAAGGTGAAACGGGCATGCACCCGCATAAAGAACTAGATGTTATTACGGTAATGTTAGAAGGGCGTGTAAAACATAAAGGTTCTTTAGAGAACGGAAAGTCTATGCAGGCAAATCAAGTTCAAGCACAGCGTGCTGGTGGAGAAGGCTTTCGACACAATGAAATTAATCCAGACCATATAGAAAATAGAATGCTGCAAATATGGGCTTTACCTGAAACTGTCGGTGAACCTGCTAGTTACAAATTTTATGAACTTAACAAAAACCAAATGGTACGAGTTTATGGCGGTAATAAATCTCAAAAACTAACACTTGATAGCCATACTATTATTGAAGTTGGTTTGTTAAGTAAAAATAAACACGTCACTCAGGAGGGAGAGTTCATAGCCTATATCACTGGTGGTGAAGGTATTCTAAATGGGGTTAAAGTAAAAGATGGTGATTTAATTCGTGATGAAAATTTAGCTTTTACCGTGCTAAGTGATCAAGTTCATCTATCACTTATTTATGTAAATAAGGTTAATTAAACGCCTTAATATGTAGAAAATTATTAGCAAGTAAATGGCTAAAGGTTGGCCTAAGTGGCTTCTAAATTAGTGACAGTCTCTATACAAATATATTAAAGAAAAAATAACTTAACTTACTTAACATAACAAAAGGGCTGATCTTAAATTAAAAGGCCAACCCTACATAATATGGGAATTGTAATCATGAAAAAAATACTAACCGTATCAGCTAGTAATAGTAAAAACTCTATCAACAGAACACTATTAGAATTAGCGTCAAGCAAAGTTGAAGGACATGAAGTTGCTATGCTAGATATTCGAGACTATCCAATGCCTTTTTTTAGTCTAGATAGAGAAGAAAATGAAGGTCATCCAGAAACAGCTAAGCAAGTACGTGCGTTATTTGCTGAATATGATGCCTTTATCATTTCATCTCCAGAACATAATGGAGCAATGCCGGCAGAATTCAAAAATTTAATCGACTGGGTTTCTCGTTTAGGTGATTTACAAAACCCAATGTTTGCTACGAAAAAGCCAGTATTATTACTTAGTACTTCTCCGGGCCCTAATGGTGGAGCTACTAACCTTCAAACTTTATCGCACTTAATGCCGTGGTGGGGAGCTGATATTAAAGGCACGTATAGCTTAGGTAGTTTTTATGATTACTTTGTCGATGGTAAATTAAATGCTGAAAAAGATCAGGATCTTACAAACGTTGTAACAGATTTTGTGAACGTAATTTAATTCGTTCATATTAATTAGCTGCTTAAAATATAGTTGTATCAATGGCTGCAATAGGCTCATTGTGACTGCGATTTATAGTGATTCCGGACCCTGTAACAAAATCTGTGTAACTGCCTATTATTAATACCCATGTAGGGTTAAGGATAGGCAGACTATGAATAAGAAAGCACTCGAAGCGTTCGGTAAGCAAGCGGCTAAATCAATTAAGAC